>JAUXSD010000176.1 GCA_030681525.1 Solirubrobacteraceae bacterium | reverse complement strand
GTGCCCGTCATGGCACGAGCGGCGACCACGGCAGATGCGTTCAACGCGGTGGCCGAGCCGCGCCGCCGGCAGATCCTCGACGTCCTGGCGGGCGGCGAGCGGCCGGTCAACGACCTCGTCAGCGCACTCGGGCTGACCCAGCCCCAGGTGTCCAAGCACCTGCGCGTGCTGCGCGAGGTGGGTGCGGTCGACGTTCGCGAGGAGGGTCGCCGGCGGCTGTACCGGCTCAATGGCCACGCGCTCAAGCCGATCCACGACTGGGTGAAGCGCTACGAGGCCGCCTGGGAGGAGCGCTTCGAGGAGCTCGACACCGTGCTGGCAGACCTCAAACGACAGGAGGCAGGTGATGGCAGTGACCGATAGCGCCACCGCGAAGGTGACGCTCCCCACCGACGAGCAGATCCTCGTCACGCGCGAGTTCGAGGCGCCCCCGCATCTCGTCTACAGGGCGTGGACCACGCCCGAGCTGGTCAGGCGCTGGTGGAGCGGCCGGCGCGGCGAGATGACGCTGGCCGAGATCGACCTGCGCGTCGGCGGCACCTGGCGCTACGTGATGATCGCCAACGGCGGTCACGAGGTCGGGTTCCACGGCGAGTACCGCGAGATCGTCGCGAACGAGCGCATCGTGTCGACCGAGGTCTACGAGGGGCCGTGGCCGGCCGGCGGCGACCCCGCGATCACCACCGTGACGTTCACGGCCACCGCCGCCGGGGGCACGCTCCTCGAGCAGCTCATGCAGGTCGGCAGCCGCGAGGAGCGCGACGCGATCATCGCCACCGGCATGGAGACCGGCATCCACGAGCAGCTCGACCTGCTCGAAGAGCTGACACGCGAGCCGACCTGACCCGCGCAGTGCGGGCGGCTCGCCGCGACGGCTGCGGAGGTCAGCGTGACGGGTCGATGCTCACAGCGAACATCGACGCGCCACGCCGGCCGCTGCCGGCTACTCCGTGATGTCGAACGAGCCCTTCTTCGCGATCTGCACCGGCGCCGGGGCGTCACCGGAGATGGCGTCGACGACGAACACGGCTCCCGGCACGGCGAGGCAGACGGCCGCGACGGCGGCGACCAGCCGGCGGCGGGCGGGCGTGCCGTGGAGCGTGGGACCGGCGATGGAGGGCGCGGGGGCAAAGTGCGACATGGGAGGCTCCGTTTCAGAGGTGATCATCTGAACGGAGATGTTCGCCCGGCGCAGAGGCCCCGACCATCGGGCCAGCCCGTGTCCGGGGGTTCGGGCAACCCCCTAGGCGTGCAGGTGCAGCCGCTCGCCGTGGGGTCCGAAGATCGCGATGAGCTCCACCGGGCCGTCGACCGCGCCGAACCAGTGCGGCCGGAACGTGCTGAACTCGACCGCCTCGCCCGCGGCGATCGTGAAGTCGTCGTCGCCCAGCAGCAGCCGCAGGTGCCCGTCCAGGACGTAGATCCATTCGTGGCCGTCGTGTACGGCCAGCTCGCCGGGCGGGGTGCGGCGCTGCGCGCTGATGTGGATCTTGTAGGCGTGCAGCCCGCCCGCCGGCCCGCGGTGGGTCAGCGGCCACATCGTCAGGCCGTCGTGGGTACGCCGCCGGCCGCGCACGCGCGGGTCCTGGCCCGGCGAGCTGGCCAGCAGCTCGTCGGCGCTCACGCCGAGCGCCGCGGCCAGTGCCGGGATGTGGTCGAGCGCCAGGCGGCGCTTGCCGGCCTCGAGGCGGCTGAGCGTGGAGATGTCGAGGCTCGCGCGCTCGGCGACCTGCGCGAGCGTCAGCCCCTGCTCGGTGCGCAGCTCGCGCAGCCGGCGCCGGACGCGCTCGTCGACCGGCTCTTCGGAGGGGTTTGCCGACATGGCAAATCAGCTTGCCATTCTTGGCAGGGCGCGTCAAGCTGGCGACATGGATACGGATACCACCTGGGATTGCATCGTCGTCGGTGGGGGCGCCGCCGGCCTCAGCGGCGCACTCGTGCTCGGCCGCGCCCGTCGCCGCACGCTCGTGATCGACGCCGGCGAGCAGAGCAACCGCTTTGCGCACGGCATCGGCGGCCTGCTCGGCCAGGACACCCGCCCGCCGGCGGAGTTCTACGCCGCCGGGCGCGACGAGCTCGCCGCCTACCCGACCGTCGCGCTGCGCGCGGGCGAGGTGCTGCGCGGCGAGCGCCACGACGACGGCTTCGTGCTCGAGCTCGCCGACGGCTCGCGCGAGACGGCCCGCCGCGTGCTGCTGGCCACCGGCATGGACTACCGCTACCCGGCGCTGCCCGGGATCGAGCCGCGCTGGGGCCGGTCGGTGTTCCACTGCCCCTTCTGCCACGGCTGGGAGGTCCGCGACGAGGCGCTCGGCGTGCTCGACCGCGGCGAGGCGGGACTGCATCGCGCGCTGCTGCTGCGCATGTGGAGCGAGGACGTGACGCTCTTCGCGGGCGCCTCCCCCGATCTCGACGAGACCGAGCGCGCGCAGCTCGCCGCGGCGGGCGTGTCGATCGAGGAGCGCGACGTCGCCGGGCTGGCCGGTCCCGGCGACACGCTGACCGCCGTCGTCTTCGCCGACGGCAGCGAGCGCGCGTGCGGCGGCCTGCTCGTGCCGGTCACGCTGCACCAGCGCTCGTCGCTGGCGCAGGACCTCGGGGCCGCCGTCGCCGCGCCGACGCCGATCGTCGCCGACGGACTGGAGCTCGACGCGAAGCACTGCACGACGGTGCCCGGGCTCTTCGCCGCGGGCGATGTGAGCGTGAAGATGCCGTCCGTCGCGACCGCCGTCGCCGCCGGCTCGACCGCGGCCGCGATGGTCGTGCAGAGCCTGATGGCGCAGGCCCACGACCCCGTGGCGGCCGGCGCCGGCTCGGGCGCCGCAGGCTGACCGGCTCAGGCGCCGACGTCGAGCGGGCGCCCGAGGAACGCCTCGAGCGCCAGCCACGCGGCCTCGTGGGCCAGCGGCCCCAGCCGCAGGATCGCGCCGCCGTGCTCGGCCGGGCGAACGCTCGCCACGAGGCCGGCGCCGGCCAGCCGCTGCACCTGGTGCGCCGCGCGCTCGGCGCCGGTCGCGCCGTGGTAGACCGCGTCGATGCCGAAGCGCCCACCCTCGACGGGCCAGATCGAGAGCTGGTCCGGGGCCCAGGTCGGCCCGGTCTCGGCCGGCAGCGGCGTGAAGCGCGCGACGTCCTGGCCGACGTCGCGCTCGTGCAGGTTCGTGCGTGCCGACCAGGCCCGGTCGGGGGGCGTGCGCTCGGGCTCGGGCTCGGGCTCGGGAATGGGGCGACGGCGCGGCATGGCCACTGAAGTGTCCGTCATCGGCACGGCCGGCCCGCGCCTCGCGCGCCTGACGCCGCACACGGACGATGGGCGACGGGAGTAGACTGGCGGCGTTCATTGGTCGGTGGTGAAGGGAAGTCCGGTGCAAATCCGGCGCGGACCCGCCACTGTGACCGGGGGATGCCACCGCACGCGCCCGCTCCGGGCGCAGCCACTGGCCGGCGAGAGCCGGCCGGGAAGGCGCGGCACGGTGGACCCGGAAGCCAGGAGACCTGCCTCCGGCCATCAAAGCACGAACGCCCTCGCGGAAAGGGGTGGCTTCTCATGGTGTCTCGGCTGCTGTCAGTCCTCGTCGGAGGGGCGCTGCTCGGCGCCCTCGCAGGTCCCGCTCTCGCCACCGGCCCGGCCGACGTCACCGTTCGCGTCGAAGGCGCGGCGGCGACGCTCGTCCCGCGCACCGCCGTGCGCACCGACACGACGGCGATCAACAAGGACGGCAACCCCGCCCACGCGTGCAGCGGGACCGGGGCGGCCGGGGCGCTGGAGAAGGCGACCGGCGGGAACTGGAGCGGCCCCTGGTTCGACGGGCTCGGCTACGCCGTCAACACGATCAGGGGCGAGACCCACGCGTTCCCGGCGCCCGAGTACTTCTCGCTGTGGATCAACCACCGCTCCGCCAGCGAAGGCGTCTGCGGCACGACGACGGAGTTGCAGCAGGGCGACGACGTGCTGTTCTTCGTCGACCGCTGCGTCGCCGACCCAGTGACGTTCCTGTGCACGAACCCGCCGGTGTTGCCGCTCGGCCTGAGCACCCCGCGGCGCGTCACCCCGGGCGTGCCGTTCACCGTCAGCGTCGTCGAGTACGCGGCCGACGGAACGGCCTCACCGGTCAGCGGCGCGACCGTCACGGGCGGCGATGCGCCCGCCGCGACGACCGGTGCCGGGAGCGCGGCCGTGACGGCGAGCGCGGCCGGGCCCTTCAGCCTGCGCGCGACGAAGGACAACCGCGCGCCGTCGGCGTCGGAGGCAGCGTGCGCGACAAGCGGGGCCGACGGCCAGTGCGGAACCGCCGTCCCGGCCGACGCGCCCGTTCCGTGCGCGAGCAACGGACGCGACGGGCGCTGCGGCTCCACCGACAAGGAGGCGCCGGCGGCCACGATCACCGGCATCCGCGAGCAGCAGCGCTTCACCCGCGCGAAGGCCCCCCGCCGCATCGCCGCCACGATCGCCTCCGACCCGTCGGGCCTGCAGGTCGTCAAGCTGCGCCTGACGCGCCGGGTCGGCCCGCGCTGCACGTACTACAGCGCCAGGAGCGAGCGCTTCCGTCGCGCGCCCTGCGGCGTGACCCGCTCCCCGTGGTCGGCAATCGGGGACCGCGAGCAGGTCGACTACCTGCTGCCCGAGAAGCTACCGCGCGGGCGCTACGTGCTGGACGTCAACGCCGTCGATAAGGCTCACAACCGCGACGACGCGCGCCGCCGTGGCGGCAACCGCATCGTCTTCCATGTCAGGTGATGCGCTTCGGCGCCTGATCGTCGCGGCCGGCGCCGTGGCCGCCCTCGGCGGCTGCGGCCTCGGGCCCGGCGAGCGGCCCGACAGCCCGGTGGGCCTGTCGGTCACGCGCGACTTCGGCGCGCGCCCGGTTGTGCAGGAGCGCGACGCGAAGGTCTCCGGCGCCGACACGGTCATGCGCGTGACGCAGCGCAACGCGAAGGTCACGACGCGCTTCGGCGGCGACTTCGTGCACGCGATCGCGGGGATCTCCGGCGGGCACGCGGGCGGCCGCCCCGTGGACTGGTTCATCTACGTCAACGGGATCCTCACCGACCGGGGCGCCGGGGGCCTGCGCGTGGCCGGCGGCGACCGCCTGTGGTGGGACCACCACGAATGGGGGCTGACGCCCGACGTGCCCGCCGTCGTCGGCTCGTTCCCGGAGCCGTTCCGTCACGGCGCGGCCGGGCGCACCCCGGTCAAGGTCCAGTGCGAGCTGCCGCGGGCGGCGCCCTGCGACACGGTCGTCGCGCGGCTGGAGCGGGCGGGCGTGAGGGTGCGGCGCGGGGCGCTTCGGCGCACGGCGAGGGACGCCTCGCTGCGTGTCCTCGTCGGGGCCTGGCCGGCGCTGCGCGACGGGACGCCCGAGGCGCGCAGCATCGAGCAGGGACCGAAGTCCAGCGGGGTGTTCGCGCGCTTCGCCGACGGCGGCCGCGCGCTGGCGCTGCTCGACCCGCGCGGCGCGGTGGCCAAGCGCCTCACGGCCCAGTCCGGCCTCGTCGCCGCGACCCGCCAGCCGGGGCGCCCGCCGGTCTGGTTCGTGACCGGGACCGACGCGCCGGGCGTCGCCGCCGCGGCCCGCGCCCTGGACGAGCCCGTCCTGCGCAACCACTTCGCGCTCGCGACGGCGGGCGGCCTGCCGCTGCGCGTGCCGCTGCCGGAGGCGGCCGGCTGATGCGCGCGGGCGCGGTCGGCCCGCTGCACGCCGCCCGCGCGCCGGTGGCCGCCGCCTACGCCTGCGCGCTCGTCACCGCGGCGCTCGCGTTCGAGCATCCGCTCCCGCTCGCTGCGCTCGGCGTCGCCATCCTCGCCGCCGGCCTGCTCGCGGGGGTCGGGCGCCAGCTGCTGCGCGCCTGCCTGTACGGCGTGCCGTTCGCGCTCATGATCGCGCTCGTCAACCCGCTCGTCGCCCGCGAGGGGTTGGACGTGGTGTTGCGGCTCGGTGAGGCCGGGCCGCTGGGGCGCCTCGACGTGACCCAGCAGAGCCTCGTGTTCGGCGCGATCCTCGGCGCGCGCGCGCTGCTCGTCGTGCTCGCCGGCGCCGCGCTGCTCGCCGCGACCGTCGACGCCGACGAGCTGCTGCGGCGCTTTCGCGGCATCTCCGCGCGCTCCGCGCTGACGGCGGCGCTGGCCGTGCGGCTCGTGCCGGTGCTCGGCCGCGACGCCCGCCGCCTCGCCGACGCCCGCCGCTGCCGCCCCGGCGCCGCGGCCAAGCCGGGCGCCGGCGAGCGCCTGCAGATCGTGCGCGCCGTGACAACCGGCGCGCTGGACCGGGCGCTCGACGTGGCGGCGACGCTCGAGGTCCGCGGCTACGCCAGCCCCGCCGCGCGCGGCCGGCCGGGCCGCGCCCGCGAGCTGTGGTCGCGCCACGACCTCTCGGTGATGGCGTCGGCGCTGGGGCTGCTCGCCCTGGCCGGTGGCGCGCGCCTGCTCGGCGTCGCGTCGTTTGAGGCCTACCCGCAGACGCTGGCGCCGGTCGGCGCCGCCGAATGGGTGCTGTGCGCCGCGCTCGTGCTCGTCGCGCTGGCGCCGTTCGCCGACCGGCGCGGGGTGCTGCGATGACCTCGGCCGTGCTGCGCTTCGAGTCCGTCGAGTACCGCTATCCGCACGCGCAGTCGCCCGCGCTGCGCGACGTGTCGGTCGAGATCGCGCCCGGCGAGTTCGTCGTCGCCGCCGGATTGTCGGCGTCGGGCAAGTCGACGTTCCTGCGCGCCGCCTGCGGGCTGGTGCCGCACTTCCACGGCGGCGAGTTCGGGGGCCGCGTCGTGACCGGCGGCCTGGACACCCGCGAGCACGGCCCCGCGGCGCTGTCGGCGATCGCGGGCACGCTCTTTCAGGATCCCGAGACGCAGGTCGTCCTGTCGACCGTGCGCGCCGAGCTGGCGCTGCCCCTGGAGAACCGCGGCCACGGCGCGGCCGCGGTGGCGCGCGGGGTGGAGGAGGCGGCGCTCGCGCTGGGCATCGGCGAGCTGCTGGACCGCTCCACCCACGAGCTGTCGGGCGGGGAGCTGCAGCGCGTCGCGCTCGGCGCCGCGCTCGCCGGCCGCCCGCGCATCCTGCTGCTCGACGAGCCGACCTCGCAGCTCGATCCGGTCGCCGGCGACGAGCTCGTCTGGCTGCTACGCCGGCTCAACGAGGAGTGGGGAACGGCGATCGTGCTCGTCGAGCATCGGCTGGAGCGCTGCCTCGGCGCGGCCGACCGCGTGCTGGCCTTCGAGGACGGCGCCCTGGCCTGCGACGCCCCGCCGCGCGGCTTCCTGGAGTGGGCGGCCGAGCGGGCGCCGGCGCTGGCCACGCCCGGCGCGCGGCTGTTCGCGCGGGCGGGGCTGCGCCCGCCGCCCAGCGGCGTCAAGCAGGCGCGCGCGACGCTGCGCGCGCACGGCCTGCTGGAGGACGAGGCGGTCGCGGTCGCCGCCCCCGGCGCGGCGGCCAAGCCGCGCCCACGCCGCGGTCTGAGCCGGGCGCGGTTGCGCGGGGCCGCAGGCAGCCGACCGGCGGCGCTGGCCTTCCGCGGCGTCTGGCACGAGCGCGCCGGCGGGCGCGCCGTCCTGCGCGGCGTCGATCTCGCGCTCGCGCCGGGCGAGCGCGTGGCGCTCATGGGCCGCAACGGGGCGGGAAAGTCGACGCTGCTGCGCCACGCCAACGGCCTGCTCGCGCCGACGCGCGGCCGCGTCGAGGCCGCCGGCCGCGTCGCCCTGCTGCTGCAGAACCCCAACGACTACTTCCTGGCCGACCGCGTCAGCGGCGAGCTCGGCCCCGCCGCGCTCGACGCCGCCGGTCTCGGCGCGCTGGCGGACCGCCATCCGCGCGACCTGTCGGGCGGCGAGCGCCAGCGGCTCGCGCTGGCGATCGTGTCGGGCGCAGCGGGCGGCGAGGCGGGCGGGCCGGCATCCCCGCCCGCGGTGGTCTGCCTCGACGAGCCCACGCGCGGCATGGACCGAGCCGCGAAGGGCGACCTCGCCGCACGCCTGCGTACCGCGGCGGCCGCCGGCAGCGCGGTCCTGGTGGCCACCCACGACCCGGAGTTCGCGGCCACGGTGGCCGAGCGCGTCGTGCTCATCGCCGACGGGCGCGTCATCGCCGACGGCCCCGTCGCCGAGGTGCTGAGCGGCGGATGGTACTTCGCCACGGAGACCGCGCGGATCGTCGACGGCGCGCTGCTGCCCGAGGACGGCGCCGAGCTGCTGCGCGCGCGCATGACGATCGAGGCGCAGCCGTGACCTGGCAGCTGGCCTCCTTCGCGCTGCTGGCGCTAGCGCTCGGCGCCGGCTTCGCCTGGTACGAGCGCGCCCGGCCGTCGGCGAAGGTCCTCGCGCTCGTCGCCACGCTCGCCGCGCTGGCCGCCCTGGGGCGCATCGCATTCGCGCCGCTGCCCAGCGTCAAGCCGACGACCGACATCGTGCTCCTGGCGGGCTACGTGCTCGGCGGTGCGCCTGGCTTCGCCGTCGGGTCGGTGGCGGCGCTGGCGTCCAACGTGTTCTTCGGGCAGGGGCCGTTCACGCCCTGGCAGATGGCGGCGTGGGGCGGGGTGGGCGTCTTCGGCGCGCTGCTGGCGCGCGTGTTCGGGCGGGACCTGGGGCGCTGGCCGCTGGCCGCCGCCTGCGCGGTGGCCGGCCTGGCCTACGGAGCATTTCTCGACCTGCACCTGTGGGTCATGTACGCGGGAGAGCATTCAATGTCGGAGTACCTCGTCATGGCGGGCCGCGGCCTGCCGTTCAACCTCGGCCACGCCGCCGGCAATGTCGTCTTCTGCCTGGCGTTCGGGCCGCTGCTGACGCGGGCGCTGCAGCGCTACCGCGATCGCCTCGACGTGACCTGGCGGCCGCTGCCGGTGCCCGGTACCGGCGCCGGCACCGCGGCGGCCGTCGTCGCGGCGCTGCTCATCGTGCTCGGGACGCTCGTCGCACCGCCGCCCGCGCAGGCCGCCGACCGCAGCTCCTCGCGCGCGGTCACGTACCTGGCCAAGGTGCAGAACGGCGACGGCGGCTTCGGCCCGGCGCCCGGCCGCGGGTCGAGCCAGCTGCACACGAGCTGGGCGGTGATCGGCCTCGCCGCCGCCGGACGCGACCCCAAGCGGGTGCGCCGCAACGGCCGCTCGCCCGTCGACTACATCGTGCGCGGGATCGGCCGCGTGCGCGGCATCGGCGACATCGAGCGCACCATCCTCGCGCTGCGGGCGGCCGGCCGCTCCGCCCACTCGGTCGGCGGGCGCAACCTCGTGCGCGAGCTGGTCGGCATGCGCCGCCGCAACGGGTCGTTCGCCGGGCTGGCCAACCAGACGGCGTTCGCGATCCTCGCGCTGCGCGCCGCCGGCCGGTCGCGCAACGACCGCACCGTGCGCACCGCGGCGGCCTGGCTCATCAACCAGCACAACTCCGACGGCGGCTACAACTTCTCGGGCAAGGGCGGGCGCAGCGGGATCGACGACACCGCGGCGGCGCTGCAGGCGCTCGTCTCCGCGGGCAAGCGCCGCAGCAAGACCGTGTCGCGGGCCGCGAACTTCCTCGCCGCTCAGCAGAACGCCGACGGCGGCATGGCGCTGACGCCCGGACAGGGCTCCAACGCGCAGTCCACCGCCTGGGCGATCCAGGGCCTCAAGGCGGCCGGGCGCTCGCCCGCGCGGCTGCACCGGCGCGGCGCGCGCTCGCCGATCGAGTACCTGCGCTCGCTGCAGGGCTCGGACGGCGCGGTGCGCTACTCGCGCTCGAGCCGCCAGACGCCGGTGTGGGTGACCGCCCAGGCGCTGACCGGTTTCAGCGCCCGGCCGTTCCCACTACGCTGACCGGCAGCTCGATGTCGCCGCGGATGAGCGCGAGGATCACCGCGTGCAGCCGGCCGTGCGCGCCGAGCTTGCGCGCGGCGTTGCGGACGTGCGTCTGAACGGTCTCGGGTGACAGAAACAGCTCCTGGGCGACCTGCTCGGTCGTGCTGCCCTGCGAGAGCATCCCCAGCACCTGCGCCTCGCGCTTGGAGATACGGGCGTTGCGGGGGCGTCCGACCGGCTCGCGGCCGGGCAGCTGGGCGATCAGCCGGTCGACGTAGTCCTGTCCGGCGGCGGCCGCGCGGATGGCGCCGGCGAGATGCTCGATCGGCGAGGACTTCAGCACGAGTCCGCGGGCGCCGCTGGCGACCGCGGCATCGATCACGGCATTGTCGAGCGAGCCGGTGTACAGGACGATCGCGGTCGCGATTCCCTCCTCGCGGATCGCCTGGCAGAGCTCGGTGCCGCTGCCGTCGCCGAGGTCGATGTCGACCAGCGCGACGGCCGGCCGGCGCGCCCGGATCATCCGGCCGCCCTCCCGAGCGCTGCCGGCGGATCCGACCATCCGAAACCCCTGGCGGGGCAGCAGCAGCTCGAGACCCTGCCGCACGGGCGGGTGGTCCTCGACGACGACGACCTCGATCGGCGCGACGGGCTCGTCGCCGCGGGCCTGCAGGGATCGCTCCGCGGAGCCGGCGGGCGATGCGGGGTGTGACTGGGGCATGCACGCTGCTCGCTTCATCGCGACAGCAGCGATCGGATGGAGCGGATCTCGTCCATGGAGTCCAGGAACGTGCCGAGGACGTCCGGGTCGAAGTGCTTTCCACTCTCGCGCTGCATCCAAGCGACCGTCGTCTCCAGCGACCAGGCCAGGCGGTATCCGCGGTCGGAGGTCAGCGCGTCGAAGACGTCGGCGACAGCGGCGATGCGCCCCTCGAGGGGGATCTCCGTTCCCGACAGCGCGGAGGGATAGCCGCTGCCGTCGAACTTCTCGTGGTGGGTCTTGGCGATCATCGCCGCCAGATCGAGCAGCCCGCTGCTCGAGCCATGCAACATCTCGTAGCCGACGGCGGGGTGCGTCTCGATCGCCAGCCGTTCGTCCGCCGTCAGCGGGCCGGCCTTCAAGAGGATGCTGTCGGGGATCGCGACCTTGCCGACGTCGTGTAGCACGCTGGCGAGCTCCATCGACTCGCCGTGCAGCCCGAGCTTCTGGCCCAGCACCGCGCAGTAGTGCCCGACGCGCTTGAGGTGGCGACCGATGCCGGGATCGCGGTACTCCGCCGACTGGGCCCAGCGGTGGATCGTCTCGCCCTGCAGCACGCGCCCCTGTGCGGCAGCGCCCTCGAGTTGCTCCAGCGTCTCGGTGAGCGCGCTGGTGCGCAGCCGGAGGTTGTCCTCGAGGCTCAGGCGCGCCGTGCGCTCGCGCGCCTCGACGTCGCGCCGGCGCAGCGCGGTCATCACGCCGATCAGGACGGCGGAGCGACGGACGGGCTTGCTGAGGTAGCCGTAGGCGCCGAAGTCCATCGCGACTTGCGCGATCCCCGGGTCCTCCAGGGCGCTGATCAACAGCGTCGCGGTTCCCGGGTGCTCGCACAGCGCGAAGCGGATGAGGTCGAGGCCAGTCTCGCCCGGCATGGCCACGTCGCTGAGCAGCAGCGAGACCTGCTCGTTCTCCAGCGCGTAGCGGGCCTCACGTGCGCTGCCGACCCCGCGCACCTCATAGCCCGCCTCGCCGAGCATGCCGACCAGCATGTCGCGCACGGCCTCGTCGTCGTCGACGACGACGATCAGGCCGGCGCTGTCTGCCGCCCGGTCCGTTCCGGCCATGCCGGTTTCGAAGGTGCCGCGGCGCAACCTCTGCAGTGCGGCCTCGTCGCGCCCGACAGCCGGCGGCGCGGCCGGCGCGGCGGGCGCCGCGCGGGTGGAGAACGCGGGCAGGCTCGCACCCCCCTCCAACCTGGCCAGCTCGCTGTCGAGCTCGCCGCGCAGTGCCGCGACGCAGTCCGACAGGTGGAGCCCCTCGACGGCATCCACCGGCGTGCGCCCGGCCGCGAATGTCGTCTCGAGCTCGCGCGCCAGCTCCGTGCCGCGCTGCAGCCCGAAGGTGCCGAGCGAGCCCGCCAGCTTGTGGGCATCGCGCTCGGCGCTGGCGCGCAGCGCGTGATCGAGGGTTCCGGCCGCGATCGCCTCCACCGCGCCCTCGACGGTCGCGACACGCTGGTCGAAGTCGTGCTTGTGCGCCCGGAAGATCTTGCCCAGGCCGGCGGATACGTCGCTCATGTGGATTGCCTCTCGCGGTCGAGAATGGCCGCTATCTGATCGGTGAGCGTCATGGGGTCAAAGGGCTTGGTGAGCGTCCCGGCGACGCCGAGTGCCGCGAAGCGCCGGTGGTCGCTGGTCTGCGCCTTTGCCGTGAGCAGGATCACCGGGATGTCACGCGTCAGCGGGTCCTCCCGCAGTCGCGCCACCGTCGCCGGGCCGTCGAGGCCGGGCATCATGACGTCGAGCAGGATCGCGTCGGGCCGCTCCGCGCGGGCCATGACGACGCCGCTGGCGCCGTCGCACGCGCTCGACACGCGCCAGCCGCCGACGGCCTCGAGGCTCAGCGCCGCCACCTCGCGGATGTCGTCTTCGTCATCGACGAGCAGGATGTGCTTCGGGCTCATGGCTCGTCTCCGCCGTTCCGGCTGGGGGTGTGTGGGCGAGCCAGCAACGTCATCACGCGCCACTGAAACTCCTCGGCGCTGATCTGGCCCTTCGTGAGGATCTGGGTGACGGCCCCCGCGGATCGGCGTTGGTCCTCGGCGGCCTCGAGGTGCCGGGCGTCGTAGGCGACCATCGGCAGCGCGCCGAAGGTCGGCTGCTCGCGCAGCCAGCTCTTGATGTCCAGGCCGTCGATCGCCGGCAGGTCGTCGTCGAGCAAGAGCAGGTCCGGCCGGATCTTCCCGCAGATCGCGAGCGCCTGCCGCCCGTCGTCCGCCCCGAAGGCCGCGACGCCGTGGCGGGCGAACAGGGCGCGCAACAGTTCGGCGACCGCCGGGTCGCGCTCGATGAACAGCGCCCGGAACACGTCGTCGGCCGAGCCGATCGCGCGGTCCAGCGCGGCGACAAGCTCGTCGGGGTGGGCAGGCATCTCGATCCAGTCCACGAACACGCCGGCGGCCATCTGCTCATCGAAGCGGGGAAGGACGCTGAGCACGACGATCGGTATGGAGTGGGTCTCGCCGTGCGCGCGCAGCGCCGCGACCGTCTGAGCCCAGCTCGAGCCCGGCAACTGGACGTCGAGCAGGATCACGTCCGGGTGCTCGGCGCGCGCGCGATCAACCGCGCGATCGCCGGAATGGGCGGCGATCACGTGGTAGCCGCGCTCCTCGAGCATCGTCCCGGTGATCTCCAGGATGTCGGCATTCTCGTCGCACATGAGGACCGATCCACGCGTGCCGCCGCCGCGCGGCCTGTACGCGCTGACCGGCTCGTCCGCGGCGGGCACGACAAAGGAGAACGTGCTGCCCTCGCCCACGATGCTGCGCGCCCAGATGCGCCCGCCGTGCAAATCGACGATCGAGCGGCAGATGGCGAGGCCGAGCCCGGTGCCGCCGCTCTGGCGCGAGTCCGTCGAGTCGATCTGCTGGAAGCGGCCGAAGATCGACTCGAGCTGGTCGGCGGCGATGCCGCGCCCGGTGTCGCGGACCGTGAAGAGGATCTCCTCGCTGCGGCGCACGGAGCTGATCTGCACGGTCCCGCCGCGGGGTGAGAACTTCACCGCGTTGCCGATGAGGTTCGTCAGCGTCTGGATGACCCGGTCGGCATCGGCCTCGAACGTTGCGGGGCCGGTGTCGACGGCGAGCGTGACGTCCGCCGCGACGGCCGCCGACAGGATGCCCTCCGTGGCGCGCGCGATGAGCTGCTCGGCATCGCAGGTCGACGCGCGCAACTGCAGCCCTTCGGAGTCGAGGCGCTCGAGGTCGAGGATGTCGTTGATCAGGCGGACCAGGCGATCGGTGTTGTCGACGGCGATCTGGGTCATCCGCTGCGCCCGCTCGGGCAGCGGTCCGAGGACGCCGCTCTCGAGCAGGCCCAGCGACCCGCGGATCGACGTCAGCGGCGTACGGAGCTCGTGGCTGACGACGGACGTGAACTCGTCCCTGATGCGCTCGACGTTGCGCCGCTCGGTGACGTCGTGGAACACGACGACGGCCCCGTGGATGCGCCCGTCCTCAACGATCGGCGTGCTGGTGTACTCGATGGGGAAGGATGTTCCGTCCTTGCGCCAGTAGACGTCTTCATCGCAGTGGTGGATCGTGCCGTCCAGCAGCGAGGCGTGCATCGGGCACTCCTCGACGGGATACGGGCTGCCATCGGCCTTGGTGTGGTGCAGCAGCGCGTGCAGCGGCTGGCCGGTCATCTCGCCGGGCGCGTATCCCGTCATGCGCTTGCCGGCGGGGTTCATGAACGTGACGACGCCGGTTGAGTCGGTACCGACGATGCCCTCGCCGGCCGCGTCCAGGATCAACGAGCGTTGTTTCTGGCGGGTGGCGGCCAGCGACCGCATGTCGGCGAAGGTCATCGACGCGCGGATGAAGCCGAGCGTCACGGTCAGCGCCACGAGGACGCTGGCGATCACGCCGACCTCGTGCACCAGGTCGTAGATGAGCACCAACAGGCCGACCGCGGCGATGGTGATGGTGACGGCGACCCTGACCGGACCGTGTTCCCACACGGGCTGCGCGCGTGCCGGCCCCTGCCAGGCGGCCCACGCGATCAGGAACATCAGGGCCGGCCAGGTCGCATCCAGCAGCCCGCCGACGACATAGGTCCCGTCGGCCACCTGGGCGAGCTGCAGCGTGTCGGCCACGGTCTGCAGGATCCAGACGACGGCGAGTGGCACCCAGACCCCGCCCGGCCTCCAGCCGTGGATGATGAACACGCCGAGGATCAGGCTGACGATCACCGCGTCGATCAGGGCATAGGCCAGGTTCGTCGCGACAGAGCCGAGATCCCCGCCGGTGAGCTCGGAGATCGGCTGCAGCAGCAGCGCCGTCGCCACGGTGGCGGTGGCCATCGCCCCGACCAGGAGGTCGATCGAGATCCTCCGGCGAAACTGCGTCAGGCTCGACCGGATGAGCGCCGCGAGGCCGACCAGCCCGCCGGCGTAGTACCCCAGCCAGAGCGCGTCGCTGGCGGACGGGTACGGCGGGCTCTGCATCGCCGCAACGACGAAATACCAGTAGGCCGATCCGGCTCCGAAGCACCACATCCCGACGCCGAACGCCGCCCAGGTCAGACGCTGCTCGGCGATCACGACCGCCCGCACGAGGCAGATCGTCCCGGGGATGAGGAGCAGCAACACGTACAGCAGCTCGTAGTCGATGGGAAGAGCCGGCCCGCCGGTCGCGGCGAGCGTGGAGACGGCGAGGGCGGTGAGCCCGAGTGTCCACAGCAGCCGCACCGCCCACTGCACGAGCGGGGGAGACGAGGCCAGCGAGAAGTGGCTGCTCGCGCCCTGGGGCGGCGGGCGTGGTGTCAGCACGGCGGGTTTGCCAGTTGGTCGCACTTGATCAGCGTCGACATCCGATGGCGCGTCGGCCATCCGTCAGATGCCCGATCTTCTTGAAACGTGTTGATCGTTGATGCGTGAGCCGCTCGGCGGTCACGCGAGGACCAGGGACGACACCGCGAGCGCCGCCCGCCGCAGGACATCGTCGAGGGCCTTGCCCTCGTCGCCACCGAGAGCCGCGCGCGCGACCTCCCCGGCCAGCCGCAGGTCGTGCGCCAGGCGTTCGACCGGGAAGTCACGGGCTTGCAGCACGCGCGCCAGCCAGCGCGCCTGCTCGTCGAGGTCGGTCACGCCCTGGACGTCGCCGACCGCCCACGACAGCAGCCACTGGTTGTCGTGGCGACACCACGCCTGCCCGGCCGGGCCGTGCCGCGCCTCCTCGTCGGGGTAGTGGGCGTGGTAGCGGTTGCAGATCTCGACCGCCAGGGCCGCGAGGTCGACGGGCTGCCCGCCGAGCTCGGCGAGGACCGGGGGCGGGGTCCCGCTGGGCGGGCGCGGGCTCATTCGGCCACCACCTCGTAGGTGTGCAGGTGGTCCAGGCGCTTGAGCGCGATGTCCTGCTTGAGGCCGGGGTCGATGCGATCGTGCGAGACCTGGTGTGCGGCGCTCTTCATGTAGGCCGTGAACGCACTGCGGTCGCGCCACCGGCTGACCATGAGGATGTCGCCGAGATCGCGGTCGGACTGCCACACCTGCAGGTCGATGAAGCCATCGGCCTCGTCGGCGAGATGCGCCCTGCCGCGAAAGGCATCGACGAGCTCGGAGGCTCGTTCGGCGGGGATCGCCAGGCGCGACATCGAGACGTACATTCAGGCAACGACCTTGGGCGCGCGGGCATCGGCCACGGGCTGGGCTGCGCCGACGGGTTCGCTGACGCCGTTGCGACCGGCGGCCTTGGCCTGGTGCAGCGCGATGCGGGCGGCAAGCACCGTGGCGCGCGGGCTGTTCTGCAGCGGGGCAAGGCCGATGCTCACCGTCACCGGCATGTGGCGGTCCGCGGCGACCGTCCGCGCGATCACCTCGGCGATCACCTGCGCCTCGTCACGCGTCGCCGAGTCGAGCAGGACCGCGAACTCGTCGCCACCGATACGGGCGACGAAGTCGTGGCTGCCCAGCGCCTGGGTGGCGATCACGCCGATGCGGCGCAGAAGCCCGTCGCCGGCAGCGTGGCCGTGGGTGTCGTTGATCGCCTTGAACCCGTCGACGTCGATCATCAGCAGGGCTCCACCCGCCCCATCTCGAGCGGATCGCGGTGCGTGCATCCGGTCGTCGAAGGCGCGGCGGCTGCCGAGATCCGTGACCGGGTCGCGGAAGGGAGAGCCTTTGGATGCGGCGGCGCGGCGGACGTAGTCGCGCGCCATCGACGTCGCACCTTCCGTGACCTCGGCCATGCGCTCGGCGACGGCGTCTGACTCGTGCGCGACCTCCCGCCACCTGCGGGGCTCGTGGCGCGCCGGGCGCAGCAGTTGCAGGAGCACGCGATCGGGCAGCCCGGGCGCGTGGCGCAGCAGGCGCTCGGCGACAAGCAGCACCTCCATGCTGTTGTCGACCCGCGTGTATCCCGCATCGACGAGGCCCGCCGGGACCGCGCGCCCGCCGAGCATGATCCGCGTGCCGGGACAGGCCTCGTGCACCGCGTGGATGGATTCGGCGAGCACCCCCACACCGACGCTGATGGCGAAGGCGAGGCCGGTGATCGAGGGCCGGTGCTCGCCGGCGAAGCGACGCAGGGCGTCGACCGGTACGTCGGCGCCGAGGTAGAGCACGTCGAAGCCGGCGCCCTCCATGACGTCGGCGATCATCCGCAGCCCGAGCACGTGATGCTGGCCCTCCACCGCGGCCAGCAGGACGCGCTCGCGCGAGCGCGGGCGCGCGACCGTGAGACGATCGAACAGCTTGACGAGCACCGACTGGCTGACGGCCGTGGCGAGGTGCTCGTCGGCGACCGTGATCGCGTTGGCCTCCCAGAGCCGTCCGATGCGCTCCATCGCCGGCTCGATGATCAGCGACTGGATCACCGCCGGGGCCAGCCCGGCGGCCAGGGCGTCGTCGACGACCTGCTCCGCGGCGGAGGTCTGCGCGACGCGCAGCGCGTCGCCGTACCGGCGTGACAGGATCGGCGCATCGGTGTGCGCCGCTCCGTGAGCGGGGTCCCGAGTCATCGCCGGTCAGGACAGCTCGGGAGCGCTGCGCGTGGGCTGCAGGCTCGTGATGCCGTCCTCGGTCACGGCCTCGGGGTCGCCGAAGAGCGGGCCCTGGGCCTCTTCGACGCCCGCGTCCTCCAAGACCTCGCGGGCCGCGTCGTCGATGACGCCCTCGGCCGCTGCGGTGAGCCCCAGGCCGTGCGCGAGCCCGACGAATGCGCGGACGAACTGCTCGTCGGAGGGCGTCCACGGCAGGTCCTCGATGAAGCAGGCGTCGATCTTCAGGCAGTCGAGCGGCAGCTGCTTGAGATAGCCGAATCCGGCCGAGCCGGTCCCGAACTGGTCGCCGGTGATGGTGCACCCCAGCTCGTGCATGCGCACCAGAAACGCGGACGCCGCCGGCACGTTGGCCGTGAGGCAGTCCTCGGAGAGCTCGAAGGTGACCAGGCCCGGGGCGGCGCCGGCCTGCGCCATCGCCTGCTCGGTCCTGCGCGCGAGGTCGGGGTCCGAGACGGATCCGGCCTGCACGTCGAGCGCGACGGGGTCTCCATCACGGGCTGCGCCGGCTGCCGACCGGATGAGCACATCGTCGACCTCCCCGGTCAGGCCGAATCGATCCGCGACGGGCAGAAACTTGCTCGACGGGATCAGGTCGCCCTCGGGGGCCCGCAGGAGGAGCGTGAACTCGTGCTTGACCACCTCGCCGGTGGCGAGATCGATGACGGGCTGCGCGCACAGCACGAATCCGTCTCCGTCGATCGCAGCTCTGAGCAGTGCGAGCAGCTCGTGATGCGGGCGGTCGTGGGGGGGTTCAGGGGCGTTCACGTATCGCCATCGATGGCCACACGTTCATTATCGGCGTTGGTTGGCGCATGGACCATCCGCCAAATGCCTGATCCTCTGAAATTGTGTCAAGTGATGATCCCGAGGCGCAGGGCGGTGGCAACGGACGTTTTGTCTGACACGTCGAGTTGGTGTACGCGGTCGCGATCGTCGGGGTAGGTCCTCAGGAGAACGTGCTCCAGGCTCGACTCGACCGCGCCGGGATCATGGTCGAAGATGCCAAAGAGGTTGTCAGACCAGATGAGCTCGCCGGACGCGAGATCATGCTCCCAGAGGCCGGTCTGCGTGAGCTTCTCTCCCCAGGCCCAGAGCGCCTGACGCCATGTGTCTTGCTCGGTCGTCATGGTGCCCGTCCCAGGGCTGGTTCTGAGCAGTGTAATCCGGTTTGTGTCAGACGAAATACCCGGCTGGGGGTAGACCGTCCTGCCTCCACCTGCCGATACACCATGTGAGCCGCCGCTGCTGGATCGACGGCTACGCAGCGACCAGGCGAGTCCACGCACGGGGTGGCGTCACGCGGCGGGCGTCGTGCGGCGGGCCGCTACTCAACCACGGAGGGTCCATGTATCGCGCGCACGGCCGGTACTCGCAGGGCATCGCCGCGCTGGCGACGCTCGCCTCACTCGCGTTCGGCGCGCCGGGCGCGCACGCCGCGGCCCGGATCGATCTCGGCGCGGCGCAATCGTTCGCGGTGCTGGGCGCCACGACGGTGACCAGCGCCGGCGTGTCGACGATCACCGGCGACCTCGGCGTGAGCCCCGGAACGGCGGTGACGGGCTTCGGGCCCGGCACGGTCACCGGCGGTTCGATACACGCCAATGACTCCCTCGCCGCGCAGGCGCACGCGGACCTCGCGACGGCGTACGCCGTCGCCGTGGCGCGGACCCCCGATCAGCCCGCGGTCGGCGCTCTCGACGGCCTGACGCTCGGCCCCGGGGTGCACGCCTCCGGGTCGACGCTGACGCTCGCCGGGACGCTGACGCTCGACGCCTTTGGTGATCCGAACGCCATCTTCATCCTGCAGGCGGGCTCCACGCTCGGCACCGCGGCCGGCAGCCAGGTCTCGCTGACGGGCGGCGCGCAGGCCTGCAACGTGTTCTGGCAGGTGGGAAGCTCCGCGACGCTGGGCGCCAGCTCGCTGTTGCGGGGCTCGATCCTGGCCCACACCTCGATCACCGTGGGGGCCGGCGTCACCATTCACGGGCGTGCGCTCGCGCGCGACGGCGCCGTCACGCTGGACAACAACACCGTCACCGTGCCGCCGCCGTGCCCCGCGGGCTCGCTCTCGAACACCGCCCCGGCGATCAGTCCTTTCGCGGCGACGCTCACGGGCGTGACGCGGACCGTGCACGCTGCGGTCGGCGCCTGGAGCGTGGTCGACACGCGGGGCAGCGGTGCGGGCTACCTCGTGACCGTCAGCGCCACCGCTCCGACGGTCGGGGGCTCCGTCGCCGCCGCCGGCAGCGGCGCGGGGCTGACGCTGACCCCGCGTGCGCCCACGGCGGCGCCCGGCAACGCCGCATCGCCGGCCCCGGTACCGGCGGGCGCCCAGCCGCTGGGCCCAACCGCCGCGACGATCGCCGGCGTCGCCCCGGGCGGCGGCCAGGGCGAATGGGTCTTTCCCGCAGACACCGGCCTGGAGAAGAGCCTGGGGATCGTCATCCCGGCCGATGCGGCCGCCGGGACCTTCAGCAGCACGCTGACGTTCACCACGGCGCCACCCGCGTGACCGACTCCTTACCCGTGCGCGGGTAGATGCCGCCGCGGCCGCGTGCCGATGAGTGGACTAACCCTGAACAGCACCTCCGAACACAGCACCCCCGTCGTGAGGCGGGTCCGCAAAGCCACGGGACTCCGCCGGAGTCAGCCGGGCCGCCGAGGGAAGTCACGTGGGCATGAGGCCCGACGGGCGACCTCTCGAACGAGGGACTGTTCGCATTTGGTGGAGGTAGATCTCATGACTCATCTCAACTCACGCGTCGCACGCATCGTCGCCGGACTGGCCGTTGCCTCGGCGTTCGCCGCCGCCCCGATGGCGGCGCAGGCCGCCGACACCGACGCGACCGGCACGCTCACCGGCGGCTCGCTGACCAACACCGCCCCGGTGATCGAGTCGTTCACCGCCACGCTGACCGGCGTCAACCAGACGGTCACGACAGATGTCGGCGCCTGGAGCGTCAACGACGCGCGGGGCGACAACCTCGGTTACAACATCACGCTCGCCGCCACGGCGCCGACTGTCGACGGCAGCGCGCCGGAAGCCGGCACGGGCGGATCGCTGACGATGGGGGCGACGACGGCAACCCCCGCCGCCGGCAACCCTGCCACCACCGCGCCTGTCTCGAGCTCGCAGTTGCTCAGCACGACGGCCGCAACGATCGACGCTGCCGCGCCCGGCACCGCCCAGGGCCAGTGGGAATTCGCGCCGGACGCGGACAACCTCTCGGTCGTCATCCCGGGCAACGCCAGCGCCGGTGCGTACAGCAGCACGCTGACCTACACGGCCGCGGCGCTGGCCGTCTAGCACCCATGACCACGCGCCCCGGACCCACGATGAACGCAAGGCATCCGCACACCGGGGCCGTGGTCCTGCTGGCCTCGCTGGCGCTCGCCGCATTCGCGGCGGCGCCGGCCTCGGCCGCACCCGCGCCCGTCGCTCCCACGGCCGCGACCTTCGGGCTCTCGGTGGCCGGCCAGTCCGGCGCCCTGCGCCTGCGCAGCGCTCCCGGCCGCACGGTGCGCGGCGCAGTGCGCGTGCGCAACCTCTCGGGCCGGCCGGTCGTCCTGCGCCTGCAGCCCGCCGACATCGCCAACGCGACGAACGGCAACGCCGACTACGTCACGACGCGCCGCTCCGCCGCCGGCCGCTGGGTCCGCCTCGCCGCGACCACCGTCCGACTGGCGCCCAAGGCCTCCCGCAAGGTGCCCTTCTCTGTCCGCATCCCGATCGGCACCCGTGGCGCCTCGCACTACGCCGGCATCGTCGCCTTCGACGCCGCCGACGTGACGGCCGCCGCCCGCGACAGGAAGCGCAAGGGCACGTCGTTCACGATCTCCCGCATCACCCGCCAGGCGCTGCCGATCACGTTGCGTCTGCCGGGCCCGCTCATGCGCAAGCTCACGCTGCGCTCCGTGAAGATCAAGGTCGACCCCGCCGGCGCCGGCCTCGTCCTCGGCCTGCGGCCCGGCGGCACGATCCTCACCCAGTCCGCGCCGGTCAGGCTGCGCGTCTCGCGCGGCCCGCGCACCATCCTGCGCCACAGCTCGACGCTCGGCCAGCTCTTCCCCGGCGACGACCTCGCCTTCCGCATCCCCTGGACCGGACGCCCCACCGAGGGCGTCTACCGCGTTCGCGGCGTCATCCGCCCGATGGGCTCCGCGCCGGTGTACATCAACCGGTCGATCACGTTCACCCCCGCCAAGGCCAACGAGCTCAAACGTGAGGCGCCGCCGGTCGCGCAGGTCGCACCGACCGAGGATGCCGGTCTGCCCATGTGGGTGTGGCTCGCCCTGGCCGGGGCCGCCGTCCTGCTGCTCACGCTCTCACTCGCAGTCTGGCGGCTTGCGCGGCGCGGCCGGCGCACGGCCGAAGCGCCCGCTTCGCCGCTGATGCACGCGCTGCCGGACCCCGACGCCCACGACCAGGACGATCGCCATGACCGAACCGCTGCCTGACCGCGCCTCCAGCTCCCAGCGGCTGGACCACCCACCCGTCGCTCGATCTCGGCGTGGTGCTCACCACGAACCTTGGCCAGGAGGGCGAGCTCGAAACCAGGCCGTGAAACGGGCGCCGGCCGCAACAGAAACGCTGTGAAATACCCATTCCTGGTGGTCGAGCTGGCAGGGTCGAGCGCCGATAGGACCGTATGGGACGGGTGTTCAGCGTGTCAGACGATCTCGCGGCGTTGCGGCGCAGCGCGGGGTTCGTGCAAGCTTCGCCGGATCCGGCGATCGTACTGACGCCCGAGGGAGTCATCATCGACTGGAACCCGGCGGCGGAGCGCTTGTACGGATATCCGGCGCAGGAGGCGCTGGGGGCGCCGCTGCAGATGCTGGTGCCACCCGAGCTGCAGGACGCGACGTCGGCCTTGCTCAGCCGGGCCAGCGCCGGTGAAGCCGTCAGCCAGGTCGAGACGCAGCGGATCGCGAAGGATGGCCGGCGCATCGACGTGTCGATCTCCCTGGCGCCGGTCAGAGACTCGCGCGGAGCCATCATCGGGGTGGCCGGGTTCACCCGCGACATCACGCTGCGGACCCTCGTCGAGGAGCGGCTGCGCAAGAGTGAGGCGCAGCTAGCCGAAGCAGAGCAGATCGCCGGCCTGGGCAGCTGGGAGTGGGACGTCATTTCCGACCAGGTGCCGTGGTCCGCGAACCTGTACCGCATCTTCGGCGTCGACTCCGCGACCTTCACGCCGACGTGCGAGACCTACTTCACGCTCGTCCATCCCGAGGACAGAGCGCAGATGCAGGTGCTCGCCAAGGCCGCACTGGAGGACGCAGCGCCCATGCTGCTGACGCACAGGGTGGTGCGCCCGGACGGTGCCGAGCGCATCACGGAGCTGCGGTCGCGGTCCATCGTCGACGATGCCGGGGATGTCGTGCGGCTCGTCGGAACGGTGCAGGACGTCACCGACGCCGTACAGGCCCGGCAGCGACCGGACCGGGCCAGCCGTGGCAACGAGGCGGCGCTGAACTGCGCTGGAGACGGCCTCTGCGGGCTGAGCCTCGACGGGACCGTGACGTTCGCGAACCCCGCTGCGCTGCGCTTGATGGGCCAGGACATCGAGGAGATGCGGGGACGCGATCTGCATGCGACGTTCCAGCACACCCGGTCGGACGGGACGCCGTACGCCGCGCAGGACAGCCCGATTCTGGCCTCCCTTCGCGACGGCGCCGTGCATCGCTGCGATCGCGACGTCTTCTGGCGCAGGGACGGCACCTGCTTTGCCGTCGAGTACACGAGCACGCCGCTGCTCGAGCACGGCGCCATCACCGGCGCTGTGGTCGTCTTCAGGGACATCAGCGACCGCCGAGCGGTCGAGCGCGCCATGGACGAGCTGACCTCGGTGGTCAGCCACGAGCTGCGCACGCCGCTGGCCTCGATCCGCGGCTCGCTCGGTCTGCTGGAGAGCGGAGCCCTGAGCGCGTCGCCTGAGAAGGCCCGGCGCATGATCGAGATCGCCGTGCAGAACACCGACCGGGTCGTGCGCCTGATCAACGACATCCTCGACGTCGACCACCTCAGCTCCGGCTCGGCCACGTTGAGCGCAGGATCCTGCGACGCCGCGCAACTCGTGAGGCACGCCGCCGCGGGGCTGACGACGACGGCCGAGGCGGCGAACGTCACGCTCGTGACGCGGACCCAGCCGAGCGCGGTCCTCGCTGATGCCGACCGCATCATCCAGACGCTGACGAACCTGATCGCCAACGCCATCAAGTTCTCCGAACCGGGCATGATCGTCGCCGTCGGCGTTCAGGCCCGCGACGGCGACGTGCTCTTCGAGGTCAGCGACGAGGGCCCGGGCGTCCCGCCGCACAAGATCGACGCGATCTTCGAGCGCTTCGAGCAGGTCGATGCGTCCGACTCACGTGAGAAGGGCGGCAGCGGCCTCGGGCTCACGATCTGCCGCGCGATCGTCGAGCTGCACGGCGGGCGCATCTGGGCGCAGAGCCCAGCGGGCGCGGGCGCCACCTTCTCCTTCACGCTGCCGGCGTCACCCGTCCCGCGGAAGTGAGTCGCCGCGGCCCGAGGGCCGCGGCGGTGCGGTCAGCTGAGCTTCAACTTCGGGTCGATGCGCCGGACGCCGCTTTCGTTGGTGTAGAGCGTCGGGATCCGGTAGCTGGCCAGCGAGCCGACCTGCCCGGGCAGCGACCGGTCGGCGGTCAGCACGTCGAGGCCGCGGTGCGCGTTGACGCCGACCTGCTCGACCGTCGAGGAGGTCGGGCCGACACGTAGCCAGATGCCGTTGAAGCGCGTCAGCGTGGGGCTCGTCACGCGCTGGCCGGTCTTGGCGCGCGCGACGACCTTCACGTCCTCGGCGTTCATGTTCATGATGCGGATGATCGACTTGCGGCCGGTGCCGTAGCGGCCGATGATGCGGGTCTCGGCGACGTCGGTCTCGCGCGCCACGGTCCGGAAGACGCGCGTCAGCGTGCGCTTGGGGCGCAGCAGGTACGTGCCCGGGCGCCTGCCGTTCGTGCGGCTGAAGACGATCGTGTCCTTGAAGATCGACGGCGCGATCTCGTTGGCCGAGCTCGACAGGTCGGCGAGCTTCCGCTCGCCGGCGGCGCCGGCGTCGTAGCGGTACAGGTCACCGCCGCGGGCGTAGACGATCGCCCGGCCGTTGGCCTTCGTCGGCCCCATGTCGGGGTCGTAGGGGGTGGGGGAGGCCGGGACCGGCGCGTCGGCGACGATCCCGCCGTGGGCGACGACGAGGTGGTAGCCGTCGGCCGCCTTGCGCGACCACGCGGCACTCGAGCCGTAGGCGGTGACGTTCTGCGCGGTCGGGTCGGGGTTGATGGTCGCGTCGGCGGCGGCGCTGCCCGCGCCGAGCGTCCCGAGCACGAGCGCCGCGAGCGCGGCGCCGAGGTTGACGGTCTTGAGGGGGGTCATGGGAACTCCTGGGGTCAGTTCACGTGCTGTTGACCACAGGGTCGGCCATGGGGGCGCCGAAGGGAAGCCACCCTGGGTGTGCGGTTCGCGCACCTCGGCAATGCCGGGCGATCGCCGCCTCAGGATCTGAGGATCGCCGAGAGCGGGCCGGTGTTGAGCACGTCGGCGGTCGTCGCCCAGCCGCGGCGCGCGGTCCGCACCGCGAACTCCATGTTCTCGAGGCCGCGGACCGAGTGCGCATCGGTCGAGCAGACGATCCGCACGCCGGCCCGGATCGCGTCGCGGACGTGCTCGCCGCTGAGGTCGAGCCTCGGCGCGAGCCCGTTGACCTCGATCGCGACGCCCTCCTCGAGCGCGATCGCGAACACCCGCTCGAGGTCCAGCGCGTTCTCGGGCCGCCGGCCGATGATCCGCCCCGTCGGATGGCTCAGGCAGCGCACGTGCGGGTTGCGCAGTGCGGCCTCGACGCGCGCGGTCATCTCTCGCCGGGCCATCCGCTGCCCGCCGTGGACGCTGGCCTGCACCCAGTCGAGCTGCGCCAGCACGTCGTCGGGAAGGTCGAGCCGCCCGTCGGCGAGGATGTCGCACTCGATCCCCCGCAGGACGCGAAACGGCGCCAGCGCCTCGTTCGCCGCCGCGATCTCCTCGGCCTGGCGGCGAACGTCGTCGGCGTCCAGGCCACGGACGGCGCCGACGGCCGGCGTGTGGTCGCAGATCGCGACGTAGTCGTAGCCGCGCTCGCGCGCGGCGCGGCCCATCTCCTCGACGCTCGCGCGCCCGTCCGACCACGTCGTGTGGCAATGCAGGTCGCCGCGCACATCGGCCGGCGAGACGAGGGTCGGCGGCGGCTCGCCGCGAAACGCCCCCTGGCGCAGCTCGGGCGGGCACCACGATAGGCCGAGCGCGGAGTACACGGCCAGCTCGTCTCGCCCGTCCGGCAGCGGCTCGAGCGCCGCCACGTACGCCGCCGGGCCCGTCGCCCGCAGGAGGGCGGTTCCGAACCGCTGCGGCGCGGCGGCGACGAGCTCGATCGGGACGCCCTCGACCGTCACCCCGACGGCGCGCCGCTCGGCCTGTTCCAGCACCGCGACGATCTGGGGCAGCGCGGCGAAATGCGCCAGCACGGGCGCGGGATCCGGCGCGGCGCAGACCACCGCAAGGTGCTCGCAGGAGTCCTCCCAGCGCCGCACGTCGCCCGCCGCCTCGCCCCCGAGCGCGGCCGCCACGCCTCCGACCAGCTCCCAGGCGCGGTTCAGCAGCAGGCCGCGTCGCGGCCGCGGCTCGCCCTCGCGGGCGAGCGCGTCGAGCAGCTGCCCCTCGCGCTTGGGCCCGATCCCCGGCACGGTCCGCAGCCGCCCGGCCGCCGCCGCCTCGCGCAGCTCGCCGGCCGTCCGCACGCCGAGCGCCCGCGCGATCTCCAGCGAGCGGGTCGCCGACAGCCCGAGGTAGCGGCCGAGGCCGACGAGCTCTGGCGAGAGCTCGCGCTCGAGCTCGGCAAGCTCGGCGATCTCGCCGGTCTGCACGAGCTCGCGCAGCCGGGCCTCGATCCCCGGGCCGATCCCGCGCAGCTGGCGCACCCGCCCGGACCGCACCAGCCCTGCGACCGGGACCGCCGCGCCGCGGATCGTCTCGGCCGCGCGGCGATAGGCGCGGGGCGTGTACGGATTCGCGTCGGCCAGATCGAGCAGCGACGCGAACGCCTCCAGGCGGTCGGCGATCCAGGCGTTGTCCACCACGCCAGTGTTCCCCAGACGACCGACATCGGCTCGGTCAGGCTCCGTCGCCGTGGAAGACCAGCCATCCAGCGACACGTCAGAAGAGCCTCGAGCTGTTCGACCCGCCGTTTCAGTACGAGCAGCGGCTGGCGATCGCCGGTGATCAGCTGCCCAGCGGCGCGCTGTAGCCCGGCAGGGTGCGGGACGCGAGCGCTACCGGTTCATATCGATGATCGACCGGCAGAGGTGCGGCTCGACGTAGTCGAGGTACACGATGTTCGGCATCTGCTTCTGGCTCGGGTTCTTCGCCACCGCCACCGCCATCTCGTGCAGCGCCTTGGGCAGTCGCGGGTTCGCAGTCCTCGACAGCAATTCGAGATCCAGGATCGCTCCGGGGTGGCCTGTCAAAGTCCACGACAACAGAAACAGATACTGCTTGCCGTAACTGTCGGGGCTGGCCTGCCAACCATAGTCGTCCCACTGCTTGTACTGCTCCGGGGCCATCAGGTCGAATTCGTTCACATTGCTGTAGCAGTCATAGACGCAGAGGCCGCCACGGCGCGTCGTCCCAGCGGTGAACTGCCCGGTGTCCTCGTTGCCAAAGTCCGTATACCGCCAGATTCCCGCGGCCTTATCCATCATGCTGGATGGAAAGTTCTTGTGAAACGCTGCTACGACACGTCCCTTTTTGTGCAAGTTGTCGAGCGTC
Organism: Solirubrobacteraceae bacterium; assembly: GCA_030681525.1. Lineage (GTDB taxonomy): Bacteria > Actinomycetota > Thermoleophilia > Solirubrobacterales > Solirubrobacteraceae > CADCVQ01. The sequence continues at coordinate 6,156 of JAUXSD010000176.1, read as the reverse complement.
TGCCGCGCGATGCTCGGAGTAGGCGATGCGTCATTGCTGTACAGACGGCTCCCGAGCGTGCGCTTGACGAGGTCGACCGTCGACTGCTGATCAGAGGAATCGTCCGAGCGGAACTTCAAGAACACGATCTCCTCGGGATGCGCGTCCACGAAGTCGCGGACATCGTCGAGGATGTCCGGGAGTGAGCCACCCCAGGTTGTACCGTGGTACGTCCAGAGTCCGCCCTCGTCGTCGGAGATCCTGAGATCGAAATACCGTGAGCCGGCCTTCAACTGCTCGCCGATGGTCAGCGTCTGCGTCAGGGATGTGTCGGCGCCCCCGCGGTACATCCCGGCGTCGTGGCTGCCCGGCATCGTGATCGCGTTGAGCCTGATCCCTGGTTTGGCCTGCCTGAGATCCCGCATCCAGTTGGCGTTGCCAGGAGCCGTCTTGGGCCGGATGTAGAACGCGTTTGTCCACGTCGCACCCGAGTCGTCGTCGTCGCGGTCCTTGCCCGTGGCCTGGAACACCTCCAGACCGTGCATGACCGTGCTCTGCGGCGGGATCTTGACCCGATCCGACGAGTACACGTCGAAGTTCTTGCTGTAGGCGTCGTACTGATTGACATGAATGTCCATCGTCGAGCTGTCGTTGAACGTGAGATGCAGCCAGAAGAGGGCGCTGCCGATGCCGCTGCTGAGCTCGGCGCGCTCGCACCGCGAATTGCCGCTCGCGAGCGATCCCGTGAAGTTGCGGTCGGGACGGGCGTCTCCGCTCCAGTCCGAGTCGTCAACGTCCGAAACGGTGACAGACTTGATCTTCTGGCCGCTGAAGTTAACGAGAGACAACGTCGTGTGGTAGCTGCCCATGAGTCACACCCCGAGTGATCGAACTTCAGCCGCCCAAGCGCTGGCGAGCCTAGAGGGTCCCGAGCGCGGCTGTCAACGGCGCCAGCCGGACGGCACCGTTGTCGTCGGCGACGGCCGGGAGCGCCCTGACCCGCGGGCGCCTGCTGCTTGCGCCGGGCCACTTTCCGGAGAAACGTTGCTCCATAACTCGGTAGAGCGCACCCGCGATGGTGGCCCGCCGCGGACCACAAGATTTTCCCCGGCGCGAGCGCGACGGCATTATGTTGGCGCCACAGCAAACCCGAGGCGGCAGGTGGTCTACGTGTCTGAGAATGGCAAGCTCGCGGCGAGCGAGTTGTCGACTATTCCCGGTGGGCGGCTGCGCAAGGACGCCGCGGTGGCGTGGCTTGTCATGCGCCACTTCATAGGCACCGAGAAGGGCGTATGGGTCTGTCCGACGTCGCAGCGCACCTCATATCGGTGCTTCGCCGACCAGCAGTACTTCTGGAACCTCTACCAGTGCGGGCAGGGCGCCCTGGCGGCGCGGCCGGGTACCTCGAACCATGGCTGGGGCATCGCGGTCGATCTTCCGAGCGCGGCAATGCAGGCGGCCGTGCGCGAGTGCGGGCATCGCTTCGGGTGGGGCATCCGCGGCGGCCAGCTGCCTTCCGACGCGCCGTCGGAGGCGTGGCACGCCACCTTCCATCCCGGTGTGTTCGTGCCTCCGGCACATCCCAAGCCCACGCACCCGTACCAGTACATGAGCGATCGCGAACAGGCTGCGCGCGACGCGCTCGTCAAGGAGCGACGGACGGCCAGGCGCCACGGCGGTTGGGCCGAACTCGATCCGAGCCACCGCAAGCGCGCGGCGAAAGCCAAGAACGAGCTCAAGCACTGCGCGCGCGACATCGCCGCGGCAGCCAAGAAGAGCGGCTGGGACGAGGGGCATCGCAAGGCGCGCTATGACTACATCCACAAGCTGATCGGTGCCTGACATGACTGACGACGAGGCCGCCGGCCGGTTTCCTGCGCCCGACGCGGATCTGCATTCGGTCGCCGACGAACCGGACCCGGCGTTCGGCGAGATCGAGGACGACGACGTCGAGACTCCCGACGACGGCGAGCCCGATGCCGACGAGGCGCTGACGCAGCCGAGCCCGGGCGCGTACGGTGAGCAGCTCCTGGACGAGGTCGATGTCCGTGATGAGCCGAGCGTCGGCGGGCGCGACGCCGGCGATCTGACCGACGAGGAGCAGCGCACGACGGCGTACGACGACGACGACGATGTCGGCGCCGCCGGCGACCCCGCGAGGCCGGAGTCCGGACTCGTCCCCGACACGCCTGACGGGGAGGGTTGAGCGATGCACGTGACGCACGCCGGGCTCGTCGAGATCGAGTCGTCGGAGGGCTTTTCATCGACGCCGTATCTCGACAGGGTCGCGCGGCCGCCGGTCTGGACGCAGGGCTTCGGCGAGACGAAGAACATCGGCCCGAACTCGCGTCCGATGACTCGAGCCGAGGCGGAGAAGCGACTGACCACGCGCTTCGGCGAGGACTACGCGTGGGCGCTTGCCCCGTTCTGCGAACTCGAGGGCTTCAACCAGAACATGTACGACGCGCTGGCCTCGTTCATCTGGAACTGCGGGCCCGGGGCGGTGGGGCCTGACACGACGATCGGCAAGCGCTTGCGCGCCCGAGACTGGGCTGGTGGCGCCGACGCGCTCCTGGCCTGGAACAAGTGCGGCGGCCGCCCGGTCGAGGGTCTCACCATGCGCCGGCAGCGCGAGCGCAGGCTGTTCCTCACGCCCGTCGGCCACCCGAACGGGTACTACCTGACGAAGTGGGAGCGACAGACCGTCGACCTGCTCGATCAGGAGCGGCGGATCGCGGCACGCAACGGCGGCTGGGACAAGGTCGACTCCGCCCATCTCAAGAAGGCGTCCAGGGCCAAAGCGGACCTGCGCAAGCGCGTCGCGCTGCTCGCGCACGAGGATGCCGCGAAGCTTCACCGCAGGCAACGCATCGCGGCGCTCAGGGACGCGCTCGCATCAGCCGGCTGAGCGTACGCCGCTGCACAGACGCGTGGCTGTGACCCGACGGGGACGCGCGGGGGACACCGACCGGTACCCGTGGATCCGGTCAGCCGTGTGGCTCGGCGGCCCGCGCGCGGGCGGCCTGGCGGATCAGGTGATCGCGTTCGGCGACGTTCGTCGCCCGGCGGGCGGCCTGCGCGTACGCGGTGGCGGCGGCGGGCGGATCGCCGCCCAGTTCGTGCAGGTGACCGCGGACGGCGTGCCACCGGTGCCGGTCGCCGAGCACCTTGCGCAGCCGGTCGGTCTCGCGCAGCCCCGCGGTGGCGCTGAGGACATGGCCGACCGCGACCGCGCGGCCGAGCACCGCGGCAGGGTCCTGGCGCGTCGGGTCGTCGCTGAGAGCGACGAGGTCGTCGTACCAGGCGAGGATCTGCGGCCAGTCGGTTTCCTCGGCGCTTGCCGCGTCGTCGTGCAGGGCGGCGATGGCGGCCTCGATCTGGTAGCGGCCGGGGCGCTGAAGGGCCAGCGCCGACTGCAGCACGCGCACGCCCTCGGCGATCTCCCGGGTGTCCCACAGGCCGCGGTCCTGCCGGTCGAGCGTGACGATCCGGCCCTCGGGATCGAATCGTGCCGGCCGGCGCGCGTGGTTGAGGAGCATGAGTGCGAGCAGCCCGCGCGCTTCCGGTTCCTCGGTGGCGAGGGTGAGTTGGCGGGCAAGCCGGAGCGCCTCGCCGGCCAGATCCACCCGGGCGGGCGGGCCGGAATGCCCGGCCGTGTAGATGAGGTAGAGCACGCGCAGCACGACGGCGAGGTCCCCGGCCTGGTCCAGGCGGCGCCCCTGCAGCGCGCGCTTGGCCCGGCTGATCCGCTGCGCCATCGTCGCGTCCGGCACGTAGAAGGCGTCGGCGATCTCGCGGGTGGTGAGGCCGCCGACGGCGCGCAGGGTCAGCGCCACCTGGGAGGCGGGCGCGAGGTGGGGGTGGCAGCAGCAGAAGAGCAGAAAGAGGGTGTCGTCGCCCTCCTCGGCGGCGGCGGGCTGCGGCTCGGGCCATCTCGCGCCCGTTTCCTCACGGCGCTGGCGGGCGGCCTCGCTGCGGCGGGCGTCGACGAGCCGCCGGGTCGCGACCGTCGTCAGCCACGCGCGCGGGTCGCGCGGCGCGGCTTTGGGCCACACCCGCAGCGCCTCGAGCAGCGCCTCCTGCAGCGCGTCCTCGGCGGCATCGAAGTCCTCGCCCCGGCGGACCAGGCCCGCGAGCACCCGAGGGACGAGGACGCGCAGCGCGCCCTCGTCCAGCCGTTGCACCGGCGTGTCCTTCACCGGTTCAGTCCTCCGACGGCGGCCCGGACATGACCTCCCGGACGTCGATCCACTCATACATGGGCTCGCCGCGCGGGCCGGGCTCGGATGAGACGTAGGCCGCGAGCTCGATCGCGCGCTCGCGCGACTCGACGTCGATCATGAACCAGCCCGCGACGAGGTCGCTGGTCTCGGGGTGCGGACCGTCGGTGGTGACGGGCGCCGCGTCCGGGCCGCCGTAACGCACCCAGGTGCGCGCCGGCGTGAGCGCCTGCGCGTCCACGTACTCGCCGTTCTCCTGCAGCAGCTCGTTGACGTGCCTCTGGAAGGCGATGTGCGCTTCCACGTCCTCGGGCGCCCACTGGTCCATCGGCGGGAAGGGATGGTGCGGCTCGGGGCCGCCGCGGTAGTGCTTGAGCAGCAGGTACTTGGGCATCGTCGTCTCCTGGTGTCGTGGACCGCGCCTGTCGTGGCCCTTCGCCTGGTGAGCGGAGCCGATGAGAGCTTCTCGACATGGAGTCGCTCATCCAGCTGCGAACCATCGGTCACAAGCTATACCGCGGCGTCTGGCGTCAACGGCAACGCGCTCGGCGGCCTGGACCTGGTCAGCATCCGCCGCAAGGACCTCGACGCGGAGTCCGTCGCGACACTCCGGGCGCCAGCGGGACGCCGCCCGCGCGAGGCTGTCGGACGCAGAACAGCACCTGGTTGAGCGGTCTGCGCCTGGGTACAGGGCTCGGCATGTCCCTGCTGCGCAGCCTCATCGGATGCTGTCTGGCGCTCGCGCTCGCCCTGTTCGCCGTCAGGGCCGTAGCCCAGCAGCCGCCCGCGGTGGAGCGCATCGCCAGCGGCGTGACCTCCGCCGGCCAGGACGTCTCGGGTCTGACCGTCGCGGAGGCTGCCCAGACGCTGCGGGGGACGTTCGGCGAGCGCCTGCGCCGCTCGATCACCGTCCGCGCGTCCGGCCTGACGTGGAGGCTGACGCCGAGGAGGGCGCAGGTGCGGTTCGACGCCCTCGCCAGCGCTGAGCGCGCGCTGGACGCCGGCCGCACCGCGCAGGGCAGCCCGGTCGACGTTCCGCTCGCCGTGAGGTACTCGAACGCCCGCGTCGAGCGGTTTGCGGGCCGGATCGACCGCCGGCTGCGGCGCAGTCCCCGCGACGCGCGGCTGAGCCTCTCGGTCACGCGCGTGCGCGTCTCGCACTCGCGCCGGGGCCGCGACCTCGACGGCCGCCGGCTGGCGCGCGAGATCGGAAGGGCGTTGCGCGATCCGCGGCTCGGCCGCGTCTTCGAGCCCAGGTTGCTGCGCCCGAGGCCGAAGGTCACGGCCGGCAAGCTGCGCCGCCGCGCGACGACCGTCATCACGATCCAGCAGGCGACGTTCACGCTGCGCCTGTTCAAGAACCTCAAGCTCGTCAGGCGCTACAAGGTTGCCGTCGGGCAGCGGGGCTATCCGACCCCCCGCGGGCGCTTTGCCATCCAGAGCAAGCAGACCAACCCCGTCTGGTCGGTTCCCAACAGTCCCTGGGCGGGCGAGCTCGCCGGCACGACCGTCGCGGGTGGCAGCGCCTCCAACCCGCTCAAGGCGCGCTGGATGGGCATCGTCGGCGGCGTCGGCATCCACGGCACCGACCAGGCTGCGTCGATCGGCACGCGCGCGTCGCACGGCTGCATCCGCATGCACGTCCCCGACGTCGTGCAGCTGTTCGGCCGCGTCCCGATCGGTACGCCCGTACTGATCGCCTGACCTCCGGGGCCGGCGTCGGCGCGCCTCTCAGCTGACGGCGGCGGCCACGGCGCCCGCCACGTCCTCGGCGGCGGGCACCGGCGCGGCGGCGGGCACGATCCCGGGGGCCTCGGCCGCCGGCGGCGAGGCCGGGTCCGCAGTGGGAGCCGGGGCGGGTGCGCCGCCCTCCGCGACCACCGGCGCCGGTGCGGGCGCCGCCGGGGGCGCGGGGGCCGGGTCGGCCGGGTGTGCGGGGGCCACCTCAGGCACGGGC
>JAUXSD010000172.1 GCA_030681525.1 Solirubrobacteraceae bacterium | reverse complement strand
TAGCACCGTCCCGATGACCGAGCCCGAAGAGACCGAGGACCCCGAGGCGATCTTCCGGTCGCTGACCAGCCGCTTCGGCGGACGCCTCGACGTCAAGCTGGAGAGCGGGCCCGACGACGCCCCGCTGCTGAAGGCGGGCGGGCAGAGCTTCGCGATGCTGCACGGCGAGGAGCTGGTCGTGCGGCTGCATCCGATGCGCTGCGCCGAGCTCGTCGAGGCCGGCCAGGGGCGGCTCTTCGAGCGCGAGGGCCAGACGCACGAGGACTGGCTCGTCGTCGACGGGCTCGACGCCGCGGAGTGGACCGGGCATGCGATGGAGGCACTCGCCTGGTCGAAGGACTGACGCCGGCCGCCCGGTCAGCCGGCGCCGCGCTGCCGCTGAAGGGCCGACCAGACGCGGCGCGCACCGCGTCGGCGCCCCAGGCGTTCGGCTCGATGATGTTGCAGTACCACAGCCCGCGGTCGCGGGGCCGGGCCTTGCCCTGGCCGGGGTCGCCGGCATGCAGGCCGTGGCCGAGGAAGCGACCGTGGATGTCGGCGACGAGCGCGCCCCGCTCGCCGGCGACATCGCGCAGGGCCGCGTTGAGCGCGGCGAGGACGTCGACGACGTCGGGCCAGGGTGGCAGGCCGACGCGCCACGCCTCCGCCGTCCCGTCGCTGGGGTCGTAGACCGTCCCGACGACGATCGGGTCGCCGGGCGCGACGAGCGCGTTCAGCCGGTCGAGGGCATGCGCGACGCGCTCGCGCACCGTGGCCACGACCGCGAGCGCGGCGGGCGTGTTCCCGTAGGCCGCGAGCACGTCGTTGCCGCCGACCGTGAGCGTGACGAGGCGCGGGACCGTGGCGCTTGACTCCAGCCGCGGGAGCTGGGCGTCGAGCAGGGAGCCCGTCGTCCCGCCGTCGGTGGCGAGCAGCGCGAAGCCGAGCTCGGGCCGCGTCGTGGCGAGGTCGCGACCGCGCCAGTCGGGGAAGTCGCCGTCGCGGTTGCGGGCGAGCAGGCTTGCGCCGCCACGCCCGGGGCCGCCCGCGTAGAGGTCGATCGAGATCGAGTCGCCGAGGGCGGCATAGATCTCCGCAGCGGGATGTCCGGGACGCGTCATCCGGAGGGGATCCCCATCCGATGCCGGCGCCGCACCCGCCGAGGCCCCGGCGCGGCTGGCCGCCCTAGCCGATCCGCTCGTGCAGCTGCACCCGCACGAGGTCGCCGGCCTCCTTGCGGATCGCCTTGCGCGTCGTCGCCTTCACCGGCAGCTTGTGCCGGCCGTCGCCGAGCGCCATGAACGAGCTCTGAAACGGCTCGCCGTCGACGGTGCCGCGCACCTTGACCAGCCCGCGGGTGCCGAAGAACTCGGCGGAGTCCTCCATCACCACGTACGTCCAGGCTCCCTTGTTCTCGCCCTGCTGCAGGCGCGCCTCGAACTCCCGCAACATCCGAACCCCTTTCGCTTCGTTGCGGCACAGACGGCAGACCGCCGCAGAACTCATCGCTCACCGCTCAGCCGCCGCGGAAGGCCTCCTCGAGCCAGTCGCCGGCGACGCCGGGGTCGACCTTCGCGTCGAGCAGCAGCGGGCCGTCCGGATCGGCCGCCCACGCCGCGACGGGCGCGAGGTCGGCGCGACGGCGCACGGTATGCGCCGCCACCCCCGCGCCGCGGGCGATCGCCGCGAGGTCCGCGTCCGGGAAGCGGGCGATGGCGACGTCCTGGCCCATCGGACCGAAGTGGTGCACCTCGGCGCCATAGGCCGCGTCGTTCCACACGACGACGAGCACCGGCAGGCCGAGGCGGGCGGCCGTGTCGAGCTCGGGCAGCGCGAGGAACATCCCGCCGTCGCCGAGCGCGGCGACCGTAATGCGGTCCGGGCGCGCGACCGCCGCGCCGAGCGCGGCCCCGAAGCCGAGCCCGACCGACTGAAACGCGTTGCAGAACAGCCACGCCCGCGGGTCGGCGACGTCGAGGTACATCGCCGGCCAGCCGGTGAACGCGCCGGAGTCGACTGCGACGGCGCGGTCGCGCGGCAGCAGGTCGTCCAGCGCGATCGCGAGCGTCCGGGGGTCGATCGTGTCCGGCGGTGGGTCGTCGTCGTAGGGCTCGTCGCGCCAGCGCCGCGTGGCGATCGCGTCCGCGATCTGCGCCGTGCGCCGGCCGGTGGCGCGATGGTCGCGGGCCTCGAGCTCGGCGAGCAGCGCGCGGGCCGCCGCCCTCGCGTCGGCCACGATCCCGACCGCGGCCGGCTGATGGGCGCCGATCGCGCCGGCCTCGACGTCGACCGAGATGAGCTGCGGCCGTGCGGCCAGCAGCGCGCCGTGGCGCGTCGTCCAGTGGTTGAGGCCGGCGCCGAGGGACAGGATCACGTCGGAGTCGGCCAGCAGCCGCGCGGCGAGCGGGGAGGCGAAGCCGCCGGAGATGCCGAGCGCGTACGGCAGGCCGGCGAACAGGCCGTTGGCCATCGCCGACGTCGCCAGCAGCGCGCCGGTCCGGTCGGCGAGCGCCTCGACGACATCGCGGGCATCGGCCAGAACGGCGCCGCGGCCGGCGATGATCGCGGGCCGCTCGGCCGCCGCGAGCAGGTCGGCCGCCTGCGTGATCGCCGCGGGCGCGGGAGCGGGATGCGCCGGGAGCGCCGCGGCGCCGATCGCGCCCGCCGGCCGCGGTGCCGCCGCGGCCGCCAGGTCGATGGGCATCATGAGCACGACCGGCCGGCGTTCGAGCCGCGCGCGCCGCAGCGCCCGCGCCGCGTCGCCGGCCGCGGTCGCCGCGGAGTACAGCAGCTCCGGCGCGGCGCCGACCGCCCGCACGAGGTCGTGCTGGTCGATGCGGACGTTCGAGCGCAGCGCGGCCGGCGGCGTGTCGCCGGCCAGCACGACCAGCGGCGTGTGCGCCTTCGCGGCCTCGGCCAGCGCGGTGAGCGTGTTCGTCAGGCCGGGACCCTGGTGCACGCTGGCGACCCCGACGCGCCCGGTCGTGCGCGCCCAGCCGTCGGCCATCGCCACCGCGCCGCCCTCGTGGCGCGCGGAGACGAAGCGCGCGCCGCCCGCCACGAGCGCGTTCGTCACGACGAAGTTGCCGCTGCCGGCCAGCCCGAAGACGGTGTCGACGCCGAGGCCCGCGAGCGTCGTTCCGACCGCGTGCGCGACGGTGGACTCCATCCGGCGCACCCTAACCGCCCGTCCGTGCTGCCCGCCCGGGTAGTGCATGCTCTGCGGGTCCGCGCCACGAAAGGAACCGAGATGCCGACTGCCACGTCCGCCCTGCTCGACGCCCTCGCCGGCGGCGCCGTCCGCGTGGTCGACCTCACGCAGCCGCTCAGCGAGCGCACGCCGGTCATCCAGCTTCCGCCGCCGTTCGCCAACACGCCGCCGCTGTCGCGCCGCACGCTCAGCCGCTACGACGAGAACGGGCCCGCCTGGGCGTGGGACGTCCTCGAGCTGGGCGAGCACACCGGCACGCACCTCGATGCGCCGGTCCACTGGATCACCGGCCGCGACGGCGACGACGTCGCCTCGATCCCGGTCGAGCATCTGGTCGGCCCCGCCGTCGTCGTCGACCGGACCGCCGAGGCCGAGGCGGATCCCGGCTACCTGCTGACGGTCGCCGACCTCGAGGGCTTCGAGGCCGAGCACGGCACGCTGCCGGCCGGTGGCTGGGTCCTGTTTCGCACGGGCTGGGGCGCCCGCGCGCAGGACCCCGGCGCGTTTCTCAACGTCGGTCCCGCGGGCCCGGTCACGCCGGGGCCCGACGCGGAGGCGGCCCGCTGGCTGGCGACGGAGCGCGAGATCGTCGGCTTCGGCGTGGAGACCGTCGGCATCGACGCCGGGGCGGCGGGCGGCATGGACCCGCCGTTTCCCGTGCATCACCATCTGCTCGGCCAGGGCCGCTACGGCCTGACCCAGCTCGCGAACCTCGAGGCGCTGCCGGTGACCGGCGCCGTGATCGTCGTCGCCCCGCTGCGGCTCGTCGGCGGAACCGGCAGCCCGGTGCGCGCGCTCGCGCTGGTGCCGGCGTGACCTGACGCGCCGACGCTACGCCGCCGCCAGCAGCACCGGCGCCGCCGTCGCCTCCGCCACCGACGCGGCGGTGATCTGCACGAGGTGACAGAGCTCCTCCTCGCTCATCGCCAGCGGCGGCATGAGCACGACGACGTCGCCGAGCGGCCGCACGATCGCGCCGCGGCGGCGGGCGGCGAGCGTCACCTGGTGGCCGATGCGCGCGGCG
>JAUXSD010000167.1 GCA_030681525.1 Solirubrobacteraceae bacterium | reverse complement strand
GTCGCGTAGGTCGAGAACTTGAAGCCCTTGCGGTAGTCGAACTTCTCGGCGGCGCGCACGAGGCCGAGCGTGCCCTCCTGGATGAGATCGAGGAACGGCAGGCCCTGGTTGCGGTAGTTCTTGGCGATCGAGACGACGAGGCGCAGGTTGGACTCGACCATCTTCTGCTTGGCGTCGAGGTCGCCGCGCTCGATGCGCTTGGCGAGATCGACCTCCTCCTGGGCGGTCAGCAGCCGGACCTTGCCGATGTCCTTCAGAAACAGCTGAAGGGAGTCGGTCGTCATGTCCGGCTTGAGGTCGATCGCCGCCTTCTTGCGGGCGCGCCGCTTGTCGGGCGCGCGCTCGACCGCGTTCGCGGCTTGGACCGCCGGGTCGATCTCCTCGACGAGCTCGATCTCCGACTTCTCCAGGTAGCCGTGCAGCTCCTCGATGTCTGCCTCGTCGAGATCGATCTCGGCGACCGCGCCGGCGATCTCGGCGTACGTCAGCACGCCGGTCAGCTGGCCCTTCGCCAGAAGACCCTTGATCTCTTCGAGTTCCTGCAGTTCGACTACGGACATTCGGTTCGCTTTCGCCTCGGCACGGACACGTGATCGACACCGCGCACCGTTCGCTTGACGGAGGGCTGGACGAGCCCGCTTCCGGAGCAGTACCACGCCCAACCTAGACCGGGAATCCTAGCGTGCCGGTTTGAGAGCCACTACGAGTCCGAGCGCCGGTCGTTTCACGCTTCGGCGCAAGTTGACGCAAAGCGCGTGCCATGATGCGGACGTGGCCGAACGACCCGACTCCGACCGCGAGGTGCTGACGAGCCTACCGCGCTCCCGGCCCGTCCGCCGCAGCGCCAAGCGCGCGGACCGGCCGGCCGCCGACGGCGCCGCGCGCGCGTCCGACACGCCCGTGAAACCGCGCAAGCCGCGCGCCGCGAAGGCCGCTGCAAAGCCGGATGCCCCCGCCAAGCCGGCCGCCGCGGGCCGCACCGCCCGCCCGCGCGCGACAGCCAAGCCGGCCCCCACCCCGCCGTCCACCGAGCCACCAGCCCGTCCGCGCGTGCCGCCGAAGCGCAAGATCCCGGCCGCCGGCTACGCCGCGCCCGACGCGCGCGCCGGCGATCCCGCGGGCTCGCCCGCCGCCGAGCTCATCTCGACCACGATCCAGGCCGCGGCCGAGCTCGCCCAGATCGGCATGGCGGTCGGGCGCCAGACGCTCCAATCGATGCTGGACCGGCTTCCCAAGCCCTGATTCCCCCGGCGGCGCTGGCAGCCGTCACGACGCGCATAAACGCGGTAACCTGCCGCGCATCGCCGAATCGCCGGACGTCCGCGTCCGGTGAGCGGGGGAACCAATGCGGACCGGATGGACGCCGGACCGCCGGGGCGAATCGGCCTGATGTAGGCCGTAGCGCTTGGAAAGCGCGAGCCCGTCAGCTCACCTCGTAGGCCGCCCATCACCCATGCCTGGTATCCGCCGCGATCGAGCAGTCTTCGTCGCCGTGCTCAGCACGGTCTTTTCGCTGTGCGCCGCGGCCATGGCGCACGCGGCTCCCGGCACGGGCGGCGCGACGATCCCCGAGGTGCTGCCGGTCACCACCGGCGGGATGGGCTACGGCGACCCCGGCAGGCAGTCGCTCGTCGTGCGGCCGATCGCGGTGCTCCACCGGCGCCTCGTCGCGCGCGGCACGCTGCCGGGCGGCGCGCGCCGCCAGGTCGTGCTGCAGCGCCTCGATCCGAAGGACGGCTGGCGCAACGTCGCGCGGGCCCGGATCCGCAGCACCGGCCGCTTCCGGGTCGCCTGGAAGGCCGACCGGATGGGGCGCATCAGCCTGCGCGCGATCGTCGCGGGGCGCCGCGGGGCATCGGCCTCGAGCTCCGCCGCACCGCCGATCGCGAAGGTCATGGTCTACCGGCCGAGCAAGGCCACCTTCTACGGCCCCGGGTTCTTCGGTCAGCAGACCGCCTGCGGCCAGACGCTCACCCCCGAGATGCATGGCGTGGCGCACAAGAAGCTGCCGTGCGGCACGCTCGTCGCGGTGACGTTCGCCGGCCGCGAGACCGTCGTGCCGGTCATCGACCGCGGCCCGTTCCACGACGGCTACTCGTGGGATCTCACGCAGGCCACGGCCGACGCCCTCGGCTTCACGAGCATCGGCGCCGGCGAGATCGGCTACGCGCGCCTGAAGTAGCGCCCGCGGCGTCGCTCGCCGGCGGAGGTGGGTCGGGTCAGCCGTCGACCTGGAAGGTCGGCCGGATCGCGGCCCGGGCCAGGGTGTGGAACGTGAGGTTGAAGCCGACGAAGGCCGGCGACGCCTCCTTGGGGATGTCGAGCGTCTCCTCGTCGACGGCGAACACGGTGTAGACGTAGCGGTGGGCGATGTCGCCGCCGGGAGGCGCGGCGCCGCCGTAGCCGAACTCGCCGTAGTCGTTGCGCACCTCGACGGCGCCGTCGGGCAGTCCGTCGGGGCTCGCGCCGGTCGCCAGCTCGGTCGTGTCGGCGGGGAGGTTGACGACGCTCCAGTGCCAGAAGCCGCTGCCGGTCGGCGCGTCCGGATCGAAGCACGTGATCGCGAAGCTCTTGGTGTCCTCGGGGAAGCCCGACCAGCGCAGGTGCGGCGAGACGTTCTCGCCGCCGGCGCTGGGATGCGCGTGCTTGGCGTCTTGCGGCTGGCCGTCCTGGACGTCGTCGCTCTCGACGGAGAACGACGGCGCCTCCGGCAGCAGGTCGTGCGGGTCGGGTGCTGTGGCTCGTTGCAGTGACATGGGCGCGACAGTACCCACTCGGCGCACCGCTCTGACGACTGCCGGGTACCGTGTGCGCCGATGCGCACCGGGGCCCTCGTGATCGCCGCCGCGGCCACCCTCGCCACCGCTCTTCTCGCCGCGATCGTGCGCCGCCGCGGCCGCCCGCAACCGATCGCACGGGCGGTGCTGACCGAGCCCTCCGACGACACGACGATGGACGCCCGCGGCGCGGTGCGCTCCGTCCAGGCCGCCGAGCTGACGCTGCCCGTCGCGGCCCTCGCCGAGCTGTGGTCGCCGATGCACCTCGAGCGCCTTGCGCGCACGTACTGGCGCTTTCTGTCGCGCTGCACGCTCGGCGTCATCCGCGTGAAGTACGACGAGGACGAGCGCGCCGTCGTCTTCCTGATGCGGCCGTTGGTGATGCTGCGCTTCCGCGCGCCGCAGTACGCGATGGACGCGCACAGCGGCGTCGTGCGCTGGCGCATCGCCAGCGGGCTGCTCGTCTCGCGCGTCGCGCACGGCGGCGACGGCTACCTGCAGATCGAGCTCGAGCGCTGCGCCACGCCCGACCCGGCGACCGCCCGTGTGCGCGTCGAGGTCGAGGTGGCCAACTTCTATCCGGCCCTGGCCAGCGGGGTCGCGCGCTGGTTGTACTCGGCGACGCAGTCGCGCATCCACGTCATCGTCACGCACGGCTTTCTGCGCTCGCTGGCCCGGCTGGACCTCGCCGAGTCGGTCGTCGGGCGCTACGGCCCGCCGGACGACATCGACGACGTGCCCGATCCGCCGCTGCGGGCGTGGCACGAGCACAGCGGCGCGGTGTGAGCGCCCCGCTCCCCGGCCGCCGCGGACGGCCGGGATGACGGTGCGCAACCTTATGCGGGACGCCCGGGCCCGCGCGACCGTGGGCTGCGGTCACGCCGGGTGCGTGCGGCGCCCGGTGGCCTGCATCGACTCGAACAGGCGCGGCGCCATCATCAGCGCCGCCAGGCCGACGAGGACGTAGACGACGTCCGCGGCCGTGCCGGTGCCGAAGATCTCGGCCACGACATTGGTGTCGAACAGGGCGAGGATGGCCCAGTTCAGGCCACCGACGATGAGCAGGACGATCCAGAGAGGATCGAGCCTCTTGAGGAGATCCATCACGCCTCCTTTATTGACGCGACGAATGTGGATGGGACAGCATGAAGTACCCCGCTGTGTGCAGGTGGTTTCACCCGCGGGCGACGCGGGGTCAGATCGTGCCGGGGGGCTTGCGGCGGCGCACGGTCTCGCCGGTGCGCAGCGCCGATCCGGCCAGCATGAGGACCGACCCGAGCAGCGCCACGTACCAGCCCCACTCGAGCTCGATCTGCCCGGCCGGCTCGCCCGGCCGGTCGATGACGCCGACGTACAGCAGCGCGCCGAACGCGAAGATCGACAGCACAGCGGTGAGCTCGCCGCGCGCCCACGTGAGCTGGTGGTCGCGCGCCACGATGTAGGCGAGGATGAACGGCGCGATCGCCATGACGAGCAGCGGCCAGCGCAGGATGTCGTGGGTCTCCCAGCCGCTCAGGCTGCCGACCCCGGTCGCACCGGCCAGTTCGGCGAGCGGGCTCACGGCCTCGTACCAGTTCGCGAACAGCGCTCCGGCCAGCAGCAGGCCACCGAACATCGCGACGAGCTCGTTGGCGGTCAGCCGTTTCATCCGTCGGCAATCTATTCGGCGGTGGGTGCGTGGTGCGCGCGCGAGGCCGGGCGAGCGCCTCACGCGACCGACTCGGCGATCCCCACGAGCGCGTCGCGCTGCCAGGGGCCCTGGCCGGTGAGCCGCAGATGCAGGCCGTCGTGCTCCCACGCGAGCTCCTGGACCGGCCGCAGCTCCGGCTCGGCCTCGTCCAGCGGCGCGTGGCGATAGGCGTAGCGACCGGCTGCCGTCGGCGCCGGCAGCCCGCGCTCCGCCGGAGCAACGCGGCCGGCGTACAGCGTCAGGCGCCCCGGCGCGCCGGCGCGCGACGTGTCGAGGTTCCACTCGACCTGCACCGCGTCGGGCCCGGCGGTGACGACCTCGACCCAGCGCGCCAGGGGCAGCGGCGCCGCGGGCAGCGGAACCGCGCGCCCGAGATGCGCGTCGGCGGCCCCGATGCCCTCGAGGGGCTCGCGCTCCATGGTGCGATCGTACGCTGCCGCGGTCTGATCGGATGAAGCGCCTTCTCGACGCCCGGGTCGTGCTCGCGCTCGGCGGCGCGGGATCGGGCGCATGGATGCGCCGGTCAACGGGAACGATGCGCAATGGCGACGGACGCGTCACAGCGCGCGTCGTTCGGTGAAGTCCCTGTCACGCGGTAGCGCTCCACGTCGGGCGAGACGACAACAGGAGCTCTGTCAGCAACGTACGTTCAGCCCCGCCGGCCGCCCGGGCCGGCGCGCAGGACAGATAGGGAAGACCGCATGTCGATCGATCAGAGGCACCCCGCCTCACCCGGCGCGCACGACCCCGCGGCGCGCGCGGCGATGATGGCCCGTGTGCAGGAGCAGCTCACCTCGCGGCGCCGCCTCGAGGACCGCCGCTGCCCCCTGTGCGGCGAGCCGATCCGCGGCGGTCAGGCCTGCGTCAGCGTGCACGGCACCACCGTGCACGAGCGCTGTCGCGGCGCTTCGCGCTGAGGATCCTGGCCGGCCCGCGTCAGCGGGCCGGATCGTCCGTCTCGCCCGCGCCGATCGCCTGGCTCGTGCGGGTCAACGTGACGAACAGCAGGCCGCCGACCATGTTGCCGGCGGCGGCGATGACGAAGTTCATCGCGGTGTCCTCGAACGAGATCGTCGTGCCGAGGCGCATGCCGAAGATGAGCTCGAGCGTCACGACGATGACGTGGTTCAGCGAGGCGAGCGCGAGCAGCGTTCCGGCGATCCACGCGATGATGATGCGCCCGCCGACGGTTCCGACGCCCTCGACCATCCACGTCATCGCGGTGATCAGGGCGCCGCCGATGATGGCGCTGCAGAACGCGCTCCACAGATCCAGGTCGTCGATGTGGTTGGCGAGCTCGTTGAGCGCCTCCGGCGTGCCGTGCGGCAGCACGCCCTTCGTGGTGACCACGAGGATCAGCACCGCGCCGCCGAGGATGTTCATGACCGGCGAGATCGACCACAGCTCCAGCAGCTTCAGGAACGTCATCTTGCCGCGGTGCAGCGCCGTGATCGGGACGAAGAAGTTCTCGGTGAACAGTTCCGAGCGACCGACCACGATGAAGATGAACGCGATCCCGAAGAACAGCGAGCCGATCATGTGCGCGGCGCTCGGACCGAGCGCCGGCGTCATGAGCGCCGTCACGGTGGCGATCGCGATGATCCCGAAGACGATGTCGAAGCCGGCGACGAGTGACGTCGTCACGAGCTCCAGGCGCGAGCGGCTGAGGCGTCGCTGGCCCTCGTGGCGCGTGCGCGCGAACATCTCGTGCGGCTCGGGCGCCTCCTCGGGCTGCTCGGCGTTGGCCCCGGCGGAGTCGGGCTCCTCGGCTTCGTCGGTCTTTTCGGCCATGGTCGGCGCCGTGCTGCCCGCTCATGGCCGCGCGCAAGCGCGGGCCTTGCCTCAGTGCGCCTCGCGGCGTTCGAGCGCCGCGCTGGCGGGCCCCGCGAGCACCGAGCCGTCGACGTCGAAGCGCGAGCCGTGGCAGGGGCAGTCCCAGCTGCGCTCGGCGGCGTTGAAGTGCAGCAGGCAGCCGAGGTGCGTGCAGCGCAGCGAGACGCCGTGGGCAATGCCGTCCTCGTCGCGGTAGACGCCGATCTTGCCCAGGCCCGAGCGCACGACGCGCGCCTCGCCGGCCGGCACGTCCGCGGCCGAGCCCGCCTGCGCCGGGCTCAGCCGGTCGCCGACGAAGTGCCGCGCGACCCACAGCTGCGCCTTGGCGACGGCGGGCGCGGAGCGCACGGTCGCGCGGTTGGGATCGAAGACCGCGGCATAGGGGTTGTCGCGGCCGGCGATCCGGTCGGCGAGCACGCCGGCGGCGAGCGTCGCGCTCGTCATCCCCCACTTCTGAAAGCCCGCCGCGACGAACAGGTGCGACGAGGCCAGCGTGTACGGGCCGATGTAGGGCAGCTTGTCGGTCGGCATGCCGTCCTGCGTCGACCAGCGGTACGGGATGTCGATGACGTCGAAGTGCTCGCGCACGAACCGCTCCAGGGCCGCGAAGCGCGCCGGCTGAGCCTCGTCGGATCCGGTCAGATGGCCTTCCCCGCCGACGAGCAGCCACGTGTCGGCGCCGTCGCGATGGGCGCGCAGCGAGCGGCTCGGCCGGCCCGCCGTGATGAGCATCCCGTCGGTCGCGGGCCCGCGCACGCGCGCGGCGACGAGGTAGCTGCGTGCAGCCTCCATGCGCGCGAAGAACAGCCCGCGGTCGAGCAGCGGGTAGTTCGTCGCGACGATCACGTCGCGCGCCGTGACGGTCGGCCCGCCGTGGGTGCGCACGCGGCACGGCGAACCCTCCTCGACGGTCGCGACGGCCGTGCTCTCGAACACGCGCGAGCCGTCGCCGTCGACCGCGGCGGCGAGGCCGCGCACGTAGCGCACGGGGTCGAGCTGGCCCTGGCCGGGCAGGCAGACCGCTTGGGCGACGGCGAACGGCAGCGGCACGGCCGTCGTCAGCTGCACGTCGAGGCCCGCCGCGAGCGCGAGGTGGGCCTCGTGCACGACGGCATCGACCTGCTCCTCGTCACCCGCGTACGTGTAGGCCGCGACGCGCTCCCACCCGCAGTCGAGGCCCTCCTCGCGCACGAGCTCGTCGATCCGCGCCACCGCCGCCAGGCTCGCGGCGGCGTACGCCGCCGCGCCGTCGGCGCCGTGCAGGTCGTCGATCTCGCTGAGCTTGGTCTCCTGCAGCGCCGAGACCTTCGCGGTCGTGAAGCCCGTCGCGCCGCCGCAGATCACGCCGCGCTCGAGCAGCGCGACGCGCGCGCCGTCGCGCTTGAGCAGCAGCGCCGCGCTGACGCCGGCGATGCCGCCGCCGATCACCGCGACGTCGAACTCGCAGTCGTCCTCGAGCGCCGGATACGCCGTCGGCGGCGCCCCGGCCAGCCACAGCGAGTCGGTTCCCGCCGCCGCCATCAGAGCTGCTCCCGCACGCCGGCCTCGCGCTCGATCAGCTCGAGCTGGCCGTCCAGATCGCCGCCCATGGCCACGCGCCCGTAGCCGCGCCGGCCGAGCGGCAGGACCGTTTCGCGCCTGGCGTCCTCGAGGCCGAGCGCCAGCGCGGCGTAGACCGCCAGCGCGCACAGCACGAGGCCGACGATCCCGGCGAGCGCCATCCACGTGTCGCTCGCGGTGAGCTGGTACACGCCGGTGACGCAGAAGCGCAGCGCAGTCGTCGCCAGCACGAGCGCCGGGACGAGCTTGCCGGTGGCGGCGGCGGCCGCCGGCACGAGCATGGCGACGGCAGCGATGAGCAGAAAGAGACCGAGCGCGTCGCTCGTCGCGCCCGGCCGCGGCGCGGTGAGGATGATCAGACCCATCGACAGCCAGGTGCCGGCGAGGATGCCCATCGACGTGCCGGCGACGACGTCGCGCGCGAGGTAGCCGAAGATCGACGACAGCAACTGCAGCGGGAAGACGAAGCCGATCAGGCAGTACGCGACCGCCGTGCCGTCGCTCGGCGCGAGCCACTCGAGCTGCAGGCCGCTGACCAGCAGCGTCGCCGCCGCGAGCGCGAGGAACCCGAGCGGCAGCGGGTTGCCGATCGGGCGCAGCACGATCCGCGCGGCCTGTGGCACGGACGCGCTCACGCGACGATCAGCGCCTGCGGCGCCGCCTGCTTGAGCCGTGTGCGCAGCCACTTCATCTGCATCGCCGTCTCCCCCTCGCACGCGGTCACGACGCTGAACAGCTCCTCGTCGCGCACGCCCTGCGCCGCCTGCCCGACCAGCGTCCACACGATGTCGACCTCGGCGGCCATGACGTAGAGGTCCTGCAGGTCGCGCAGCAGGCCCAGCCCACCCGAGCGCGGTCCGCCGAAGATGTCGGAGTGCAGCGCGTCGGGCGCGTCGCCGGCCTCCTCGGCGTAGCGATCGGCGTGTGGCGCGAGCTGCTCGGCGTGCGCGTCGCACTGCCCGGCGAGCTTGTGGCAGAGATGAAGGATGTCGGCGTCGTCGGCGTGGCCGTCGGCCACCGCCCGCAAGCCGCCGGCGAGGTCGCACTGCGCGGTGTGCAGCAGCCGCAGGTAGTGGCCGAGGTGCATCGCGCTAGCCGACCTTGCTCACCGCGACGGCGGCGACCTTGAACAGCGGCTGGTAGGAGACCGGGTCCCACGCGGTGATCGTCAGCTCGTTGGCCGCCCGGCGGTGCTCGCCGCAATCGCCGTCCGCGTCCCAGTAGCCGTAGTGAAACGGGACGAAGACGACGCCCGGCCGGTTGCCGACGACCCGCGCCGGCCCCTCGACGCAACCGCGCGGGGAGCGCACCCGCACGACGTCGCCGTCGGCGACCCGCATGCGCTGCGCGTCCTGCAGGCTCAGCTCCACCCACAGCTCGGGCGCCGCCGCCTGCAGCTCCGGCGCGCGGCCGGTCTTCGTGCGGGTGTGGAAGTGCGCGAGGGTACGGCCGGTGGTGAGCAGCAGCGGAAACTCGTCGCTCGTGACCTCGGGCGACGGCTCGTAGGAGACCGGTTTGAGGAACGCCCGCCCGCGCGGCTCCTTCGCCCGGTACTCGTCTTCGCTGAACGCGGCGCCCGTCGTCAGGTCGCGGCCGAAGGTCTCGCTGACCTCCGGGTCGGTGTTGAAGAGCCCGTCGGTGTAGAGGCGCTCGGTGCCGTCGGGTGCGTCGGCGGTGCACGGCCACTGGATGCCGCCGCGCTCGCGCAGCAGCTCGTAGGTCAGTCCGCTGTAGTCGCACGGCCGCCCCCGCGAGCAGGCCTTCCAGGCCTCGAAGACCTCCTCCGCCTCGCTCCACGCGACGAGCGGCTCGCCGTCGCGGTCGCGGAAGTCCATCCGCCGTGCGTAGTCGAGGAAGATGTCGAGGTCGGCGCGCGCCTCGCCCGGCGGATCGACGGCCTTGTCGCTGATGTGGACGGTGCGGTCGGCGTTCGTGAACGTGCCGGTCTTCTCTCCCCACGTGGCGGCGGGCAGCACGACGTCGGCGAGCGCGGCGGTCTCGGTGAGAAAGAGGTCCTGCACGACGACGAACAGCTCCTCGCGGGCGAGGATCGACCGGATGCGCTCCAGCTCGGGCAGCGACACCGCCGGGTTCGTCGCCGAGATCCACAGCAGCTCGATCGTGCCCTGCTCGGCGTAGCGCCACATCTGCATCGCGTGCGTGGGCGGCGCCCAGTGCGGGATCGTCGCGCGCTCGACGTTCCACAGCTCGGCGAGCTGGTCGATGTGGTCGTCGTTGTCCCAGTTGCGAAAGCCCGGCAGGTCGCCGTCGGCGCCGGTCTCGCGGGTGTTCTGCGCGGTGGGCTGGCCGTTCATCTGCAGCACGCCCGCACCGGGACGACCGAGCATGCCGCGCAGCAGGTGGATGTTGTTGACCTGACAGGCCGCCGCGCTGGCCTGGTTGGACTGATAGAAGCCCTGCAGGACCGTCGAGAGCAGCGCCTGGCAGGTGCCGATCAACCGCGCGGCGGCGGCGATGTCGCCCGCCGGCACCTGGCAGATCTCGGCGGCGCGGTCGACCGTGTAAGGCTCGACGGCCGCCTTCAGATCATCGAAGCCGGCGGCGTGCTCGGCGACCCAGTCCTCGTCGATCCAGCCGTGGGCGATCAGCTCGCGCTGCAGCGCGTTCATGAGCGCGACGTTCGTTCCGTTGCGGATCGGCAGGTGCACGTCGGCTTCGCGCGCGACCGGCGTCAGGCGCGGATCGACGCACAGCAGCGCGGGCGGGTCGGCGCCGCGACGGCGATCGAGCATCCGCATCCACAGCACCGCCTGCGTCTCGGCGACGTTGTGGCCGAAGAGCGCGATCGCGTCGCAGTGATCGACGTCGGTGTACGACGCCGGCTGGCCGTCGGTGCCGAAGCTCGCCTTCAGGGCCGCGGCCGCGGTGGCCGTGCACAGTCGCGTGTTGCCGTCCATGTGCGGCGTCCCGATCCCGGCCTTGCCGATGACGCCGAGCACGTAGTACTCCTCGAGGAACAGCTGGCCGCTCGTGTAGAAGCCGATCCGCCCCCAGCCGCCCGGCTGCGCGAGCAGATCGCGCGAGCGCCGGGCGATGCGCTCCATGGCGGTGTCCCAGTCGGTCTCGACGAGCGTGCCGCCGTCGCGGACGAGCGGGCGGGTCAGGCGGTCGGCCGAGTTGTTGGCCTGCCAGCCGTAGAGGTCCTTCGGATCCAGCCGCCCGCGGTTGACGCGATCGCGGGCGCTGCCGCGCACGCCGGCGATGACCCCGTCGCGGACGGCGATCTGCATCGCGTCGCCGTTTGAGTGCAGCAGCGAGGCGGTGGGCACCCAGCGCTCGGCGCCGTCGTCGCCCGGCCCGTTGCGGTCGACGCGAACCGGCCACTGCTCACCGCGCGCGTACGGCGTACGCGCACCCCACGGCTCGGCGATCCGGTCGGCGCGTGACACGCCGCAGCGCTACCCCCGCAGCGGCGTACCGATGCCTCCGTTGGTCTCCGAAATGACCGAAACCGCACGCATGGCGACGGGTAACGCCAACGCGTCAACTCCCGCACCACAGGGTAAGGACGTAACCGCGTTCATCTACGAGGAGAGGACCCAGCATGTCAGATGAGTCTTACGGCGAGGACGCCCTGAAGGACGAGAGTGTCGACAGCGGCGACGAGCCCGGCACGCCGGCTCACAGCCCCACGACCCCCGAGGACGAGGGCGGCACGGGCGAAGGCACCGGCGAAGGCGATGCCGGTCCGGCGTCGGGCACGTCGGCCGCCAACCCGCAGGCCCCCGAGGTCGACCACGCCTGACCCGCCGCGCGGCGCCGGCCGCCCCTGACGGGCGCCGACGGCCGCGCCGCAAGGCGTCTTCCGAAGGCCCTCTCGGCGTTCGCCGGAGGGCCTTCGTCTTGCCCTGAGCGCGGGGGCTCAACCGCGACCGATGGCGAAGCGCATGCTCAGCTCGGTCGCGCCGCCCTCGCAGCGGCGCACGCCGAGGACCTGCGCCAGCGCCGCGATCATCGACAGCCGCGGCCCCAGCACGGGATAGTTCGGCTGCTCGGCGGTGCCCGTACCGCCCTCGCGGACCCGGACCACGAGCTCGTCGCCGACGGACTGCGCATCGACGCGCACGCGCTCGCGCTCGGCTTCGGCGTGGAGGATCGCGTTGGTGACCGCGTCGGAGACCGCCACCTGGACGTCGATCAGCGCGCGCGAGCCCATCCCGGCACGCGACGCGCACGCCGCGACCTGACGGCGCACGATGCCGATGTGGCGAGGATCGGGCGGGATCTCCAGACAGACCGATTGCGAGGCCATTGAGCAGCGGCGTTCCCGCTCGGGCGCCCCGCGAAAACCGCAGCGCGGGCGTACGACCACGCCAACGTGCCAGATCTTCCGGGATCGCGTCGCCTCGGATATGCTCGCGCCAGCATCGGGACTCGGGAAGCCGGGTGCTGATGCTGTCAGTACGGAGGGGACGAGCCACCATCTTCGGGGTTGGGCTCTGGACCCACGCCCACACCAGCGTGATTTCAGTTGACCGATCGGTCCATCCCTGAGCCGTCGCGGGCTGAGCACCTCATCGAGCTCGGCCAGTTGACCATGCGCTCACAGCGTGACGGTGACGTTCACACCCTCAGGCTCACCGGTGAGATGGACCTCTCCAACGCCGGCGAGGTCGAGCGCGAGCTGCTGCACGCCGAGGCGACGGACGCCGCCGCGATCATCATCGACCTGTCCGGTCTGATGTTCATCGACTCCACGGGGATCCGCCTGCTGATATCGGCCGATGCGCGCTCGCGGGCCGACAGCTCTCGCCTGTCGCTCACCCGCCCGCCCGCGCAGGTCCGGCGGGTGCTGTGCATCGCGGGCATCGACGAGCTGCTGCCCTTCCGCGACTAAGTGGGCGCGCCCACTCGGCGCTCCCCCGGCGCGCCGATCGCATAGCGCGCGAACAGCTCGCCCTCGTGCTCGAGCATCCAGCACAGCGAGAGCCCCAGCGGCGCCTCCAGCGCAGCGCCGTCCATGATCGACAGCGCCCCGGTCGCGCCGGCCAGGACCGGGACCGTCGTGAGAAACAGCTCGTCGAGCAGCCCGTGCGCGAGCAGGGAGGCGTTGAGGTGCGGACCGCCCTCGCAGAGGATCGCCCGCACGCCATGGTCGCTGCGCAGCTGCGCGAGCGCGCCGGGCAGGTCGAGCGCCTCCTCCGCGCGCAGGTACTCGACCTGCGCGCGCACGCCCGCGAGCGAGCGCGCGGACGAGGTGACGATCACCACGCGCGAGCTGGGGTCCTGCAGCAGCGGCAGGTCGGCCGGCAGGTCCAGCGAACCGCTGACGACGATCGCCAGCGGATCGGGCGCCAAGCCGGCCGCGCGGCGTTGCGCGCGGCGGGCGGCGTCGGGCACCATACGGCCGTAGCGCTCGACGCGCAGCGTGCCGGCGCCGACCATCACCGCGTCCACGCGCGTGCGCAGGGCATGAAAGAGCTGGCGGTCGGCGAGGCTCGAGATCGGCCCGGTGCGGCCGTGCACCGCGGCGCGCCCGTCGCTCGTGTGGACCATGTTGACGGCGACGTGCGGACGCAGCGGTCGCTGCGCCGGCGCCGACTCCCATGGGCGCAGCTCTGCGACCAGCGCGTCGGCGGTCAGCTCGCCCGGTGCCGGCAGCAGCCGGCGCAGCGCGACGAGCGGCTCGTTGCGGGCGGCCGTCACGCGATCGGGTGGCCGGGTTCGATCGCGTCCTTGACCGACTGGAAGAACACGATCTTCTCGCCCTCCGCAAAGCGGGCCTTGATCGGAGCGAGCAGGAACCCGACATGGTCGCCGAGGTTCAACCGCGCCTCGATCGTCCCGGCGAACCAGCTCGGGCAGTCGTCGAGGATCGGCAGTCCGTGGGGCCCCGGCTGCCACGCGCAGCGGTCGAACTTGTCGATGTCGTCGCCGGTCTGACCGCCGAACAGCTCGGCGAGGTCGCGGCGGGCACGCGGCACGAGGTGCACGGCGAGCGCGTCCGCGACGAGCGCGAGGCGGTACGTGCGGTTCTCGCGTGACAGGCAGGCGAGAAAGCGGGCCGGGTCGAAGCTGGACTGCGTCGCGAAGCCGATCACGCAGCCTTCACGCCGATCGTCCTTGGCCGCCGTGACGATGAACAGCGGGTAGTCCAGCGATCCGGCGAGCTCGAGGAACGTCGACGTGGGATCCGCCATCGCGCGGACGCTACCCGGTGTGGACGCCGCCATTCGCGGCGACGGACGCCGGGAGTGGGATCGCACAGGACACCGGGTAGCGTGACAGGCACATGGCAGAACGGCTCATCGGCGTGGACGTGGGCGGCACGAAGACGGCCGTCGCACTGCTCGACGGCACGGCCATGGGCGAGCCGGTGACGCAGCCGACCGACACGACGAGCGCCGAGACGTTGATCGCCCAGCTCGTCGCCGCGGTCGGCGCGGCCGGCGAGGCCGCCGCGGTCGGCATCGCGGTCCCGTCCGTCGTCGACTGGAAGACCGGCCGCATCCGCTCGTCGGTGAACATCCCGCTGCAGGACGTGCCGCTGCGCGACGTGCTGCGCGAGCGCCTCGGCGTGCCGGTCTACATCGACAACGACGCGACGTGCGCCGCGCTGGCCGAGGCCCACGACGAGGACGGACGCGTGGTGGCCCGCAACCTCGTGATGTTCACGGTCGGCACCGGCGTCGGCGGCGGCGTCGTGATCGGCGGCCGCGTCATGCGCGGCGCGACCGGCGCGGCGGCCGAGCTCGGCCACACGATCGTCGGCGCCGACCTGCGCCGGGCGCCGTTCGCCCACGC
Source organism: Solirubrobacteraceae bacterium (assembly GCA_030681525.1). Taxonomy (GTDB): domain Bacteria; phylum Actinomycetota; class Thermoleophilia; order Solirubrobacterales; family Solirubrobacteraceae; genus CADCVQ01. Next base: position 1,303 of record JAUXSD010000167.1, on the reverse strand, counting down.
CGGCGACTACCCCCAGCCGGGCTCGCTGGAGTCGCTGGCGTCCGGCAGCGCGCTCAACGAGCTGACCGGCGCCCACGGGATCGCCCCCGGGCACGCGATCGACCTCGCGCGTGACGGACACGAGGCCGCGCGCGCGTCGATCGAACTGCTCGGGCGGCGTCTGGGCATCGGGATCGCCAACGCGATCAACACGTTCGACCCCGAGCTCGTGGTCATCGGCGGCGGCGTGTCGGCGGCGGGCGAGATGCTGCTCGGCCCCGCGCGCGAGGAGGCGTTTCGCTACGTCCTGACGGGCGTCGGCACGCACACGGAGATCCGCCGCGCGCGCTACGGGCCGCAGGCGGGCGTGCGCGGCGCGGCGCTGCTGGCCGGCCATGAGCTCGAGGCCGACCGCCTGGAGCACGCGCGCGAGGCGGCGGCGACGTGATGCGCGTCGCGGTGGCCATCGACCACGCCGGGACCCCGCTGCGCGACACGGTCTGCGAGGCGGTGCGCGGCGGCGGCCACGAGCTGCTCGACCTCGGCTGTCAGGACGACTACCCCGACACGGCGCTGGAGGCCGGACGGGCGATCGCCGCCGGCGCCGCCGACCGCGCGATCCTCGTCTGCGGATCGGGCGCCGGGGTTTCCGTCGCCGCCAACAAGCTTGCGGGTATGCGCGCGAGCGTGTGCCACGACCACTACACGGCGGCCCAGTCCGTCGTGCACGACGACTGCAACATCCTGTGCCTCGGCGCGCGGGTCATCGGGCCGGCGATCGCCGCCGAGCTGACCGCCGCCTTCTGCGCCGCGCAGTTCAGCGGCGATGAGCGCCACGTGCGGCGCCTGGAAAAGATCTTGAAGATGGAGCGTGACGGAATGGAGGCATCCCCGTGAGCCAAGCGGTGAACGTCAACCCGCGCCTTGCGGCGCTGACGGCGGCGGGCACGAGCCCGTGGCTGGACCAGATCCGCCGCTCGCTCACGCAGGGCGGGGAGCTGCGGCGGATGATCGAGGAGGACAGCCTGCGCGGCGTGACCTCCAACCCGGCGATCTTCGAGAAGGCGATCCTCGGCTCGCCGGACTACGACGAGCAGATCGAGGAGTGCGCGCGCTCCGGCGCCCTGGCCCGCGCGATCTACCAGGAGATCGCCATCCAGGACGTGCAGGAGGCGGCCGACTTGCTGCGCCCGGTCTTCGACGACCTCGACGGCGACGACGGCTACGTCTCGCTGGAGGTCGACCCGGACCTCGCGTTCGACAGCGATCGCACGATCGCTCAGGCGCGCGAGTACTGGTCGCGGGTGGACCGGCCCAACGTGAT
>JAUXSD010000161.1 GCA_030681525.1 Solirubrobacteraceae bacterium | reverse complement strand
TCGTGGCCGAAGGTATCGTTCACGCGCTTGAAGTAATCGAGGTCGTACATTGCCAGCGACAGGGGCGCACCATATCTTTTTGCGCGATCCAATTCTCTCGCCAGGATTGCGCTGAACTCGCGGCGGTTGGCGATGCCGGTGAGGCTGTCGGTGGTGGCGAGCAGGTGGATTTCCTTTTCAGCCATTTTGCGTTTAGTAATATCCAGAACATAGATACGGATGAGATCGAGTTCCAGGATGTAATGCGTATGCAGTTCATAAGTGGCCTGCCCAATCTCGACTTCACGGGCTACGTCTTTCCGTTGCTTGCTTTGCCGAAGCTCGTCAAATCCTGACAGCCCATTCAATAGCGGGTGCGACCACGCCTTCGAGTCAAGGTCTGGCGAGCTCTGGTTGGGGAATAGCTTCTCGGCTGCCGGATTGGCATAGGTCACCTCGCCGGAGGAGTTAACCTCGATCACCGGGATCGGGGTCAAGCGGGGAAAAGACGCCAAGCGGAGTATTTCCTCCTGTGCCTGCTGGCGCTCTACGCCGTGTTGAATATTCTGTAACAGGTCATCCATCTGGTAGGGTTTTAGCAGATAGGAGTACGCTCCCTGCTTAGTGGCTTCGATAGCGGTATCCATCGAAGCGTTCCCGGTCAGGATGATCGCCTCCGTCAGCGGCGAGATTGCCTTGATGCGCACCATCACTTCGAGGCCGGGCATGTCCGGCAGCATCAGGTCGATCAGCGCCAGGCTGAACGTTTCCCGTTCCGCTGCCGCAATAGCCTCTGCCCCGTTTGCGGCGATAGCTATTTCATAACCCTTGATCCTCAGAATGTCGGAGAGCGTCTTCCTGAGATTCGGGTCGTCGTCCACCACCAGGATTTTTGTTTTCTGTTTCATGCTGCCGCCACCATATTCTTTAATTTCTCGACCCGGATTTTCTCGATCAATTCGAACAAGTCATCCGTTTCAAACGGCTTGTACAGGCAAGTATAGGCGCCGTTCCTGCGCCCCTGCTCGATCGAATCTCCCATTTCCTCGCGGTAGCCGGTCATCAGCACCACCGGCTTGCCTGGGTATTTTGCCCGGATATCCTTCAGCACATCCACGCCGTTCACCG
>JAUXSD010000157.1 GCA_030681525.1 Solirubrobacteraceae bacterium | reverse complement strand
GCGAGGCCGCCACCCCCGGCGTGCGCGAGAACCTGTTTCCGGGCGCCCGCGTCAAGGCGTTCGTCGCCGAGGCCGGCGCTCAGCTCGACGGCGCGCCGCCGGCGAGCTGAGCGCTCAGCGGTCGGACAGGTCGCGGTCCTGGCGGAGCCACGCCGCGCCGTCCGCCGTCAGCGCCCAGCGCCCGTCGTCGAGCCGCACCGCGCGGCCGTCGGCGGCGAGCGACTGCAAGTTCAGCGGCGTGCGCATGTCGCCTTGACCGCGGCCGATCGCCGCGTCGATGTCGGCGACCGGCACGCCGATCCCGGCCTCGCCGCCGGATCGCTCCCACAGCACGTCGAGCACGTGGGCGAGGTCGCGGCGGCTCATCGCCCGATCGTCGCAGACGCTCACAGCAGGCAGGCGTCGTGCGCCGCCGCCGCGACCGACACGGCCCAGCGCACGCGGCCACCGTCGTCGAGCACGGTCAGCTCGCCCGAGCCGAGCGACGGCGTCAGCACGCCGCCGGTCCCGCGCGCGACGTTGTAGGACCCCAGCGGGATGCGCGCGCGCCGGCGCACGCGACCGTCGTCGAGCGCGTGGACGGTCAGCGAGCGGCCCTCGCCGCTGGCGACGTAGGCGCCGTGGGGGCCGAAGGCGACGTGCTGCGGCGCCGTGTCGGCCGCGAGCACCGCCGCCGGCCGGCTCGCGCCGGCGCGATACAGCGCGATCTGCGGCGTGCGGCCGGCGGTCACCCAGACGCGCCGCCCGCTCGGCGAGAACGCGAGGTCGTGCGCGCCGAACGGCGGCGCGAAGCGCCGCACCACGCGCGGCGTCAGCGGGTCGGAGACATCGACGACCACCACCGTCGAAGCCGTCGAGCCCAGCGCGATCCACAGCCTTCGCCCCGCCGGGTCGAGCGTCATGTGGCGGGCGCCCGCGCCGACCTCCAGCCGGCGCACGACCCGTCCGCGAGCCAGGTCGAGGACGGCGAGCTCGCCGTGGCCCGAGTCGGTCACGAACGCGTGCCCGCCGCCGGCCGCGATCGCCGCGTAGCGCGGCTCGCCGAACCCGCGCAGGACGCGCCGCACGCGCAGCGGCCGGCCCGACAGCAGCGTGACCGCGCCCTCGGACGCGTGGCCGACGACGGCTCCGGCGCCGGCGCGCGCCTCGGCGCTGCGCGGTCCGTCGAGCGTCGCGACGCGCCGCACGACCTGGCGCCGGGCGAGGTCGACGACCGCGACGAAGCCGTCCTCGTCCGCGGTGACCAGCGCCAGCGGGGCGGGGCGGGCCCCGCCCGGCAGCGGCCGGGAGAGCAGCGGCGCGACCGCGCCGGCCAGCGCGAGACGCAGCAGCGAGCGGCGGTCGAGCGTCATGCAGGCACTACGGCGGCAAGCCGCCGCGCGGTCCCTACAGGCGCGCGGCGAGCCAGGCGGCGAGCGGGCCCTCGGCCACCTCCGCGTAGCGCGGCTCGAGCTGTGCGCCTGCGGCGACCAGCCGCTCGGCGACCGCGACGTAGTCGCGACCCGGCGACGCATGCCACTGCGAACCGAGCGCCGCCCAGGCGACGGGGGTGTCGAACTCGGCGCCCGACGGCGCGAGCGGATCGGCGCCGCGGGCCAGCAGCCGCTCGACGATCGCCGCGTTGCCGACCCAGCACGCGTGGTGCAGCAGCGTGCCGGGCGGGCCGCCGCCGACGTGGCCGAAGAAGTTCGGGCCGACCGCATCGACGATGACGTCGAAATGGGGGCCGTCGAGGGCCAGGATCAGCGTCTCCTGGGCGTCGGCGCCCAGCGCGTCGGCGGGCGGCAGCGGCGCGGCCGGGGGCTCGCCGCGGGCGAGCGCGGCAATGGCGAGATCCTCCGGCGCGACCTCCGTCGAGGCGCCGAGCTGCGCCAGCAGCGCCGCGGCTTCGTCGCGGCCGCGCAGCACGGCGTTCTGGTAGGCGGTGCGCCACTGCTCGGGTGGCGTCGACCACTCGCCGCCGCGCCGGTCGAGCTCCGCGCCGTGCTCGGCGAGCAGGCGCAGCGTCGCGCTCCCGCAGTTGCGCCGGACCGCATGCACGAGCAGCGCCCAGCGCCCCTCGTTGGGATCGGCGCCCGCCTCGAGCAGCAGCCGGACGTGCTCGAGCTTGTCGCCGTCGAGCGCGTGCGCCAGCGCGGCCGTTGCGTCCGGCCGCGCACCGTGCTCGAGCAGCAGCGCCAGGCACGCGGTGTCGGGTGACTCGGTCGCGTGGTACAGCGACTCCCCGTCGTTGGGGTCGGCGCCGGCCTCGAGCAGCAGCGCGGTCAGCGCAGGATCGTGGACGACGCCCGCGGCACCGTAGATCGCCGACATCTCGCCGTACTCGTTCGTGAAGGTCGCGTTGGGATCGGCGCCGCGCTCGAGCAGCTCGCGCGCGAGCGGCACCGCCGCAAAGCACGAGTGCGTCACGTACAGCAGCGGGGCCCACCCGCGCGGCCCGCCGGCCGCGACCGGATCGCCCTCCCAGCCGTGGCCGAGGACGAGCCGCGCCCACGGGTCCCGCGCCAGCTCCGGCTCCGCGGCGAGCAGCCGCCGGGCGCGCTCGCAGCGGCCCGAGGTTGCCGCGATGACGAAGCTCTCGGCCGCCATCACGGGCGCAGGACGATCAGCGGCCGAAGTGCTGCACGACCGTCACGCCCGAGGTCTGACGGCCCGGCAGCGGCGCGTCGGGAATCGAGATCACGGCCCCGTAGCGCCAGGTGCCGAGCAGGAGCGCGCGGTGCGTCGGCGATCGCATCCACGCCCGCACGACCCGCCGCGGCGTCGAGTTGCGGCGCAGGCCCCAGGCGAGGTTCTCGCCCACCGACCAGCGCACGCGCCCGCCGCGCAGGACGAACGCAAAGGTGCCGGCGCGCCGGTCGAAGTGGCCGTGGCCGAACCGCGAGAGGCGCGTCTGCACGAGCGCCCAGCGGCGGGCGGAGATGCGCAAGAGCCGCGACGACCGCACCGCGGGAACGCCGTGCTTGGCACGCTCGCGGTTGACGAGCACGGATACCGCCCGCTGATGGATGGCGGGACTCGTCGCCGTGATGGGTTGGTCGAAGGCGATCATCGGGTGGCCTCCTTGCGTCTCCGGGAGTCGAGCCCATTTCCTTCCCCGGTGCCGAAAAACTAAGCGAGCGGCTGGCGGAGCGCCATCAGGCGGCGTAGCGCTGCGCCGCGCGCGCCCGGGCCTTGGCGGCCTCGATCTCGCGGTCCTTCGGGGGCGCGGTCGTGACGAGCTCTTCGAGCAGCCGCGCAGAGGCCTCCGCCACGGCGTCGACGGCGCGCTGGAACGCCTCCGCGTTGGCGGCCGACGGCTTGGCCGAGCCGCTGATCTTGCGCACGTACTGCAGCGCAGCCGCCCGGACCTCGTCCTCGGTCGCCGGGGGCTGGAAGTTGTGAAGGGTGCGGATGTTTCGGCACATGCCCGAAGCCTAACCCCGCGGCGCGCCGCTGTCAGGCGGCGTCCGGCGGCGTGGCCGGCCCGGTCTCGTCGAGCCGCGGCACCTCGGCGAGCCGGGCCCGCAGCCGCTCGCGCAGCTCGTCGGGCTCCAGCTCGACGTGCGCGCGGCGCTTGCGCGCGACGACGACGCCCGTCGCGGCGACGCCCGCGACGCCGGCGAGACCGAGGAGCTTCCAGGGCGGCCGCATCGACCCGTAGGTTACGGCCGGTGCCCGTCAAGCCCGACATCTCGCTCTCGCTGGCCGACGCGGTCGCCGCGGCGCAGACGGGCGACGTCTGGCTCTTTCGCGGCCGCTCGATCGCCGACCGCGCGATCCAGACGGTCACGAACAGCCCGGTCAACCACGTCGGCATGGTCGTCGCGCTCGACGACCTGCCGCCGCTGCTGTGGCACGCCGAGCTCGGCCGCTCGCTGCCGGACGTGTGGACGGGAGAACGCCAGCGCGGCGTGCAGCTGCACCGCCTCGACGAGGCCGTCACGACGTGGTCGCAGAAGTACGGTCAGCGTGGCTGGGTGCGCCAGCTGACCGGCGGGACGCTGGAGCGCCACCACGAGGACCGTCTCATGGAGGTCATCGAGCGCTACGACGGCAAGGCCTTCCCGACGATGCTCAGCCTGGCCGGCCGCTGGGTGACGGGCCGCGTGCGGCGCCGCCCGAATGCGCCGCTGGAGACGATCTACTGTGCCGAGCTCGTGGCCACGACCTACCAGCAGATGGGCCTGCTGCCGGCGCAGCGGCCGGCGAGCTTCTATGACCCGGGTGCGTTCTGGAGCGGCGACCGGATCGAGCTCGTGGCGCCGTTTCGGCTCGCGCCCGAGGTGCGGGTGCGCGACATCTAGACCGTCAGATGATCGCGTCCGCTCGCCGGCGCGGCGACCTCGCCGAGCGGGACGGCGAACACGACGTGCTGGCGGTGCACCGCGACGAATTCGTGCTGGGTGACCTCGCGATCGCCGTCGAGCTCGGTCACCGTCGCGTCGGTCAGCGGGATGAAGTCGCGGTCGGGGGCGTTGAGCAGATCGGACAGGCGGCTGCGATAGCCGTCGCTGGCCAGGGTGGCGACGCCGACGATGCGGTGGCGCGGGGTCTGGATGGAGATGCGCTCGAAGCGATGTTGCACCAGCACAGCTTCGGCAGTTTGCCCGAGATCCTCAAGGGGGCTCGCACATATGTCCTCCGACGGGGCAGGATGGTCTGAGTGAGCGAGACCGTCGAGACCTACCGCCGGCGCCGCCTGGCCGCGATCGGCGTGCTCGCGTGCATCGTCGTGGCCTGCGTCGTGGGCGTGCGGGCGTGCGGCGGTGAGAACATCATCCCCGGCGTGGTCGCGGGCGAGGACGCCGAGTCCGCCCCGACCCGCGAGGCCGCGCTGCCCGGCGGCGGGCGGCGGATCTTCCCCGACTACCGCGTGGTCGGGTTCTACGGCGCTCCGCAGGATGAGCAGCTCGGCGCGCTCGGCATCGGCACGCCCGACGAGGCCGCGGCGCGGCTGCGCAAGGTCGCGCGCGGCTACGAGCGCAGGACGCGCCCGGTGCTACCGGCGTTCGAGCTCATCGCGACGATCGCCGCCGACGCGCCGGGCGACGACGGGATGTACCGCATGCACCAGTCCGACGAGGTCATCGGCCGCTACCTCAGTGCGGCCCGCCGCGCCAAGGCCCTGCTGCTGCTCGACATCCAGCCGGGCCGCGCCGACTTTCTTGGCGAGGCGCGGCGCCTCGAGCGCTGGCTGCGCGAGCCCGACGTCGGCCGCGCGCTCGATCCCGAGTGGCACGTCGGGCCCGGCGAGGTCCCCGGCAAGGTCATCGGCTCGGTCACCGCCGACGAGGTCAACGAGGTGTCGGCGTACCTGTCGGCGTTCGTCACCGACCACGACCTGCCCGACAAGCTGTTCGTCGTGCACCAGTTCACGAGCTCGATGATCGAAAACAAGGACGAGGTCCAGCAGCGCCTCGGGCTGGCGATCACGATGAACGTCGACGGCTTCGGCGACCGCTCCAACAAGGTCTCCAAGTACGACCTGTTCACCTCCGAGGCGACGCGCTTCCACAACGGCTTCAAGCTCTTCTACGAGGAGGACACGAACCTCATGTCGCCGCGCCAGGTGCTCGCCCTGCGCCCGCCGCCGGACCTCGTCGTCTACGAGTAGGGACAGCTAGCCTTAAACCGATGCGTCAGTACGACGACGAGGAGCGCTCCCCGGTGGAGCGCATCGTCGGGCGGGATCTCGACGAGACGACCGGCAAGGGCAAGCCGCTGTCGAGCCGCGCGGCCCAGACCCAGCGGTCGATCGACGCCTACCTGAAATCCGGCGTGCGGCCACGGTGGATGGAGCGGGTGGCCGACATCGACGCCGGGATCGCCTACGAGCGCAGGCGGCTGGAACGCGCGTACCGCGCCCTGCAGGCCGAGTGCGACGGCGACGCCGAGCTCTTCGCCGCGCGCTGGCGCAAGCTGGCCCGGACGTGGCCGTTCGACGATCTCAACGTGCTGATCGCCCAGCACAACGACTGGTATCCGGTCGAGCGCGACCTGCCGCTGAACCCGCGCACCGGCGACTACGTGCGCGTCGGCGGGCGCTCCTACCGGCGCCCGGTCCTGGGGCCGGAGTGGGTGCTCGAGCACTTCCCGGTGCCGGCGCCGCCGTGGTGGGCGCGCGTGGAGCCGGACGCCGGCCGCTGAGCGGCGGGAAGGGCGGGCGTCAGCGCGCCCGCAGCGCGATGATCGCGATGTCGTCCGTGAGCGCGTCGGCGAAGGCCGCGGCCTCGGCGTAGGCGAGCTCGACGAGCGCCTGCGGCCCGAGCGAGGCGGCATGGGCGGCGACGAGCGAGGACACACGCTCCTGGCCGAAGAGCTCGCTGCCGCGCCGCGCCTCCAGCAGGCCGTCGGTGCTGGCGAAGAGCAGCGCGCCAGGACCGAACGGCAGCTCGCGCACCGCGTAGGCGACGTCGTCCTCGACGCCGAGCGGCAGCCCGCCCGTGGGCAGCTCGCGCAGCTCGCCGGGGCCGGTGCCCGCCGCGGTGACGAGCGGCGGCACGTGGCCGGCGTTCGCGTAGCGCAGCACGCCGTCGTCGATCACCGCGAGCACCGCGGTCACCATCGCGACGCCGCCCGGCAGCCGCCGGCGCAGGATCGCGTTGGCCTGGGAGAGCACCTGCGCGGGACAGTGGGTGTCCCACGTGCGCGCCTCGATGAAGAAGCGCACCATCGCGCTGATCGCGGCCACCTCGATGCCCTTGCCGCTGACGTCGCCGACGAGCACCGCCAGCGCGCCGTCGGGCTGGCGCCAGACGCCGAACACGTCGCCGCCCGAGACCTCCTGGCCGACCGGCTCGTAGACGAGCCCGAGCGAGAAGCCCTCGAGCTCGGGCGGCGCATCGGGGATGAAGCCGCGCGTCAGGGCGCTGGCGATCCGCCGCTCGTGCTGGAACTCCAGCGCGTTGGCGATCGCCGCCGCGGCGGGACGGGCGAGCGCCTCCAGGAGCGCCACGCACGGTTCGGCCAGCGCGCCCTCGTCGGGATGGGCGACGGTCAGCACGCCGAAGCGACGCGGCCCGATCTCGAGCGGCACGTGGGCGAACGAGCGCACGCCCTCCTCGGCGACCCACGGCAGGAACCGCGCACGATCCTCGGCGCGGCTGACGTAGGGCCGGCCGCCGGTGGCGACGGCGCCGATCATCCCGTCGGCGATCGCGTAGCGGTGGTTGACGAAGCGCTCGGGCGCTCCGACGCTCGCGACGCAGCGCAGCGTCTGGGTCACGTCGTCGAGGCGCAGCAGCAGCGCCATCGGGGCGTCCACGAGCTGCGCGGCCTGCTCGACGATCGAGCGGTAGACCGTGTCGAGGTCCAGCGACGCCGTCATGCGCTGCGCGGCGATGTGCAGCCGCTCCTCGGCCGCGGCGCGACGCGCCTCGCGCTCGAGCAGCTCGGTGCGCTCCAGCGCCAGCGCCGCGAGCTTCGCGAAGACCTCGGTGACGCGCAGCTGCTCGGGCCCGAGCGGCGGGCGCGGCGGCGCGGCCGACATCGCCAGCACGCCGAGCGTGCGCCCGGAGGTCGTCTGCACCGGGCAGGAGATGAACGTCGACGTGCGGTACCACGCCCAGGCGGTCTCGGCGGCCGCCTCGTCGAGCTGCTCGCGCAGCCGCGCGCGCAGCGCCGGCGCGCCGTCCCACCGCTCGATGTCGCTGATGAGCAGCGGCTCGCCGCGCTCGATGGCGGCCTCCGTGACGCCGCCGCGGGCGACGTCGTAGGGCCGGTCGAGGACCGGCTGCATCGCCGCGCGGATCTCCGGCGTCTCGAACCACGCCGCGGCCGGGCGGATGTGCCCGCGCTCCCAGTCGACCGTCTGGAAGGCACAGCCGTCGATGTCGAGCAGCACGCGCACCTGCGACAGGATCTCCTCCAGGGTGTGCCGCAGCCAGACTTCCGACGTGGCCGCGTGCTCGATGCCGGGCTCCGTCCCCGCGCCGTTCATCTGCCGACCATAGCCGGGCGCGGCGGACGGTTGTCGAAGCGTGGTCGTCGCGTCGCGCCCATGTGTCCTTGTGATTTGTGCCAAGCGCCCCGGGGAACGACAATGGCGGTGATCGTGCTCGTCCTCAACGCCGTCCTCTACGTCGTGGCGCTGAGCCTCTCGCTGGCGGTTCTCACGCCGATCCCCGAGGGCGCATCGCGCCGCGTGCGCCGCGCGCGCCGCCTGCTCGTGTGCGGCGGCGGCCTGGCGATGAGCGTCGCGATCACGCTGTCGTTCATGGGGCGCTGGTTTGAGTCGGGCATCGCCGGCTGCGTCGCGATCGCGATCGTGAGCACCTGCCTGTGGCTCGGGCTGAGCTCGCGCTTCACGCCGCGTGGCGAGGACGACGACGACGGCCAGGACGGCGGCGGCGGCCCGCGCAAGCGCCCCGATCCGCCGGCCCCGCCGGAGCCGGCGGGCGGCCCCTCCGACGGATACGGGACCGACTGGACCGATTTCGATCGCGCCCGCGCGGACTGGGAGCGCGACCACCGGCCCATCGGCGCGTAGCCCCGCCCGCCCCGGGCCCCGTGTCGGGCAAGCTACGCAGCCGGATGCTGCGCTTCGAGACCTGCCCCGTCGACGAGGAACCGGCCGCGAGCCTCCTGCAGGCGATGCGCGACGAGATCGCCGCACTCTACGAGGGCCTGGATCTCGACGGCGCGCAGATGCCGAAGGCCGGCCCGGCCGAGATGAGCCCGCCCGGCGGGACGTTCATCGTCGGCTACGAGGACGGCGCCGCGCTGTGCTGCGGCGGCTTCAAGCGCCTGTCCGGCGAGGTCTGCGAGATCAAGCGGATGTTCGTCGTCGAGGCCGCCCGGGGCCGCGGCCTCGCCCGCGAGCTGCTCGTCGAGCTCGAGCGCCGCGCGCGCGAGCTGGGCTACGCGGTCGTGCGACTGGACACCGGCCCGCGCCAGCCGCGCTCGCAGCGGATGTACGAGCGCGCCGGCTACGTCGCGATCGAGAACTTCAACGCCAACCCGATGGCCAGCTACTTCGGGGAGAAGCGGCTGCGCTGAGAGCGGGCCATACGAAGATCAGCACGAGCTTTGATCGCAAACCTGTCGGGTGGCGTGCTGTCGGCGGCAGGCTCCTCGCTTTAATTCGATGTTGAGGGATTGGCCCCCTTGACTCCTGCGGCCAGCGGCTCACACTTGCCCACGAGTCATGCCCTGCGCGGCGCTCCATTTTAGGTGAGATGCGCGCTCACCGCGGTCGTGCGCGAGGCGAATCGCGTCATCCACCAACACAGAGGGACGGTCCGAGATGTGCACAAATCTCTTGATCAGCATGCCGAACGTCGAGACGGCTGATCAGGTCGGTCTCGATCCGCCCCCGGCGCCGATCTACGTCAGCTCGCGCTGCATGGAGATGCCCGGCGTGATCGAGCAGAGCGTGTACGTCGTCGCGGCTGGTGAGAGCTGGCCGCTGCCCGCGAAGATATCGCCGCCGTTCGTATCCAAGCCCTACGTGTGGACGAACACGGAGAACTTCGTCGGCATCGCACCATCCGGCGCCGCGAGCAAGGTACCCCCTGCCCCCTATTCACCCGAGCTGGCCTGGGACTCGCTTCCGACCTTCAACGACGGGTTGAACGCGTCCGGTCTGTCGATCGGCGCGCTGTGGCTCGAGCCGGGCGCGAACTATCCCAGGACGAGCGCCGCCGGTGGCTACGAGATGTCGTACCTGGACTTCCCCGCATGGGTGCTGGGTTGCTGCACCTCTGTCGAGGACATCAAGGCCGCACTCCTGGGTGAGCCGGCCAGCTTCACCGTCGTGGGGCCGCAGCCGTCCAACACCGACAGCTTCTACGTGCCCCTGCACTACGTCGCCACGGATGCCACGGGGGCGAGCGTCGTCGTGGAGTTCGTGGGTCCCGCGTCGGCCAAGGAGGGCGGGGAGACGATGATCTATGACAGCACCGGCGTCATGACAAACGCACCCGAATACGGGTGGCACCTCACGAACGTCGAGAACTACGCACACCTGTCACTCGTCGGCGCCGCGACCACCAAGACCGGTGGTGGCGACGGAAAGCCGCTCGTCGGAGGCGGCCTGCAGGGCATGCCGGGCGATGCACAGTCGGCCTCGCGCTTCATCAAAGCGTGGTACATGTCGCAGGGCTTCAGCCAGATGCAGGCCAACGGCGGGTACGACGCGTGGCTGCCGGCGCCCGGTGGCGCAGCGCCGACCAACCAGGACCCGGCGGGCTTCGCGTACGCCGAGCAGACCGCCGTCCTCACCGCCGTGCAGCTCGTGCAGATCGCGATGGGCACCCCCTACGGGATGCTGCTCGACTACCAGGAAATCGTGCCCGTCACCACGCCCCCGACGTACAGCGCCACCGACCTCACCTTCGGTGACTGGACGATGTGGACGTCCGCGCGCGACCACACGAACATCGCCTACTACTTCATGTCGGGGCTCAGCGGCATCCTTACGAAGATCGATGTGGGCGCGCTGTTCGCGGGCTCGCAGCCGTTGCCGACCTACCCGCAGAACCTCACCTTGCCCGTGCTGCCCCAGCCCGACGTCGACTGGTGCATCGACGCAACGAGAGATCTCTTCTCCGCGCCGTGAGGCTCGCGTTCTCACCCGGCGCTGGAGCCCACCGAGTTCGCGCTCACGCCCCCGCCACCCGCGCCTTCAGCTCCGGCGGCCGCGCGTCGACCAGCGTCTCGCGAAGCTTGCCGATCCGCTCGGCGTTGAGCAGGAAGTTCAGGACGCCGCCGGGGTTGACGTCGAGCTGGTAGGTCGCGCCGGTGCGCCCGTCGCCCACGTGCTCCAGCGTCCATGATCCCGACAGCGCCGAGAGGTCGCCGGACACGCGCGCGAACGACATCCGGGCCGGCTCGGCGTAGGAGCACTCGAGCTTCATCCTGATCGTCGTGACCTTCGCGTCGAACTCGACGGCGCAGAGGGTGACGCGCCCCTGGGCGTCGGTCTCGAGGATGTCCAGCGCGCCGAGCGTCGCCTGCCACTCGGGCCACGCGGCCACGTGCGCCACGACCGCCCAGACGGCGTCGCGCGGCGCGTCGATCTCGGTGCTTGCGCTGTCGGAGAGCTTCGCCATCGGCCGCGGAAGCTACCCGACCGCGGCCGCGCCGGCCCGCAGCAACCGGTCGACGGCCTCGTCGATGACCTCGGGCCGCTTGCAGAACGCGAAGCGGACGAGCGTGCGCCCGACCTCGGGATGTCCGTAGAACGCGCTCGTCGGGATCGCCACGACGCCGGCGCGGTCGGGCAGCGCCCGACACCACTCGCGCGCGTCCGTCACGCCGAGCGCCGCGACGTCGGCGTTGGCGAAGTAGCCGCCCTGCGGCACCGACACGTGCAAGCCGGCCGCGAGCAGGCCTTCGCAGAGCCGGTCGCGCCCCGCGCGCACCGCCTCGCGCAACGGGGCGACGTGGCGCTCGGCGTCGGCCAGCGCGCCCGCCACCGCGACCTGCAGCGGCGTGCCGCCGGAGTACGAGAGGAACTGCTTGGCCGCCCGCACCCCGGCGACCAGCTGCGGCGGCCCGCTGCACCAGCCGACCTTCCACCCGGTGAACGAGAACGACTTGGCCGCGCTGGAGATCGTCAGGGTGCGCTGCGCCATGCCCGGCAGGGTGGCCAGCGGGATGTGCTCGCCGTCGTAGGCGAGGTGCTCGTAGACCTCGTCGGTCACCGTGACGAGGTCGTGCTCGACGCACACCCGCGCGACGCCGTCGAGCTCGTCGCGCGTCAGCACGCGGCCGGTCGGGTTGTGCGGCGAGTTGAGCACGAGCATCCGCGCGCCGGGCGCGGCCGCCGCGAGCGCGTCGAGGTCCAGCGCGAAGTCCGGCGGGCGCAGCGTCACGAGCCGGCGCGTCGCGCCGGCCAGCGCGATCGTCGCGGCGTAGGAGTCGTAGAAGGGCTCGATGACGACGACCTCGTCGCCCGGTTCGAGCAGGCCGAGCATCGTCGCGGCGATCGCCTCCGTGGCGCCGAACGTGACCTGCACGCCGTCGTGCGGATCGACCTCGAGGCCGTAGTGGCGGCGCTGGTGCTCGGCGATCGCCGCGCACAGCTCCGGCACCCCGGCGATCGGCGCGTACTGGTTGGCCTGACCGCCCCGCATCGCGGTCTCGACGGCGGCCATGATCTGCGCCGGACCGTCGGTGTCGGGGAACCCCTGGCCGAGGTTGATCGCGCCCGTGCGCGCGGCCAGCGCCGACATCTCGCTGAAGATCGTGGTGCCGAAGGGACGCAGGCGCGACGCGGTCACGGCGCGAACTCTGCCCGACGCGGCGGCCCGCCACACGGCGGGGCCGCCCCTCAGCCGGCGCTCACCCGAGCGCCGCGACCGTTCAGCAGCCCATCGTCTGCTTGAGCTGCGCGGCCGCCGCCAGCAGCAGGTCCGCGTCCGCCCGGCTGATCTTCTTGCCGGCCTGGGCGCTGACCTCGTGCTCGAACGACGTGACCCTCGTGCACGCGCGGGCCACGTCGCCTGCGTTGTACGCGGCGAGCGCCTGCTCGAGCTTCTGCGTCAGGCTGTTGTGCGTTCCGGGCGGCAGACCGGGCAGCCCGTCGATCGTCGTCGTGATGTCGACGATCTGCTCGCCCGCGGGCCGGTCGGCATCGCACGCGTCGCCGTGCCCGTCGGCGTCCCAGTCACCCTGATCGGCGTTGGCCGCGTCGGGGCAGTTGTCGCCCCCGTTCGCCACACCGTCGCCGTCGCGGTCGCCGTCGCAGACGTCTCCGCTCCCGTCGGCGTCGGCGTCGGCCTGGTCGGCGTTGGCCGCGGCCGGGCAGTTGTCGGACTCGTCGGCCACGCCGTCGCCGTCACGGTCGGCGTCGCACGCGTCGCCGAGCCCGTCGCCGTCGGCGTCAGCCTGGCCGGCGTTCGCGCTGTCGGGGCAGTTGTCGTCGGCGTTGGCGACATCGTCGCCGTCGCGGTCGGCGTCGCAGACGTCTCCGCTCCCGTCGGCGTCGGCGTCGGCCTGGTCGGCGTTGGGCGTCCCGGGGCAGTTGTCCGAGCCGTTGGCGCTGCCGTCGCCGTCACGGTCGGCGTCGCACGCGTCGCCGCTCCCGTCGCCGTCGGCGTCGGCCTGGTCGGCGTTGGCGGCGTCGGCGCAGTTGTCGGCGGAGTCGCGGATGCCGTCGCCGTCGCGGTCGCCGTCGGGCGCCCAGTCGGCGTAGCGGCCCCCGAACGAGAGCGCGACGTCCCCCGAGCCGTCGGGGTTGATCGTGTGGAAGCGGCCGTCGCCGCCCCACGTCCCGCCCAGGCTGCCGTAGAGGATCCTGCTGCCGTCGGGCGACCAGACCGGCGCGTGGTTTGAGACGAGGTTGTCGGTGAGCACCTGCATGCCCGACCCGTCGGCGTTGACGACCGCGACCTCGCTGTCGGCGACGTGGCCGGCGCCGCTGACGACGTCGGTGCCGCGCTGGAACGTCAGCCGCGAGCCGTCCGGCGACCAGTCGGGCCGCAGCAGCGTGTAGTTGTTGATCTCCTGCGGCCCGGTGGTCTGGGCGACCACCGCGCGCTCGCCGCTTCCGTCGGGCCGCACGACCGCGATGCCGTTCGTGTGGCTGAAGGCGATCAGCGACCCGTCGGGCGACCAGTCGGGGTGGCCCGGCCAGACGACGCTGACCGGCACCCGCCGGATGGCGGAGCCGTCCGCGGCCATGATGTGCAGATCCCGCGGGCCGGCCGGATCGGAGCGCCTGAACACGATCTCGTCGCCGTCCGGCGACCACGCGGCCTCGCTGTCGAACATGTCGCCCGACGTGAGCTGGCGCAGGCCGGTCCCGTCGGCGTTCATCGTGTAGATGTCGCCCTGCCGGTTGAATGCCAGCCTGCTCCCGTCGGCCGACCACGCCGCGTCCTCGCCGGGCGCCAGGGTGCGCGGCTGCGAGCCGTCGGGCAGGGTCGTCTTGATGTTGACGCCGGACAGCTCCTGGTAGGCGATCGGCCCGTTCGCGCCGGGAAACGCCGCTTGCGCCGGGACGGTCGACGCCAGGATGGCGCCGAGCGTCGCGATCAGCAGAAGCGCGGCGCGGCGCGCGGGCCGGCGCGATGGGCGTTCGGACGCGGCAACGAGATGGTTCACGGGCGACCACTCCATGTCGGGAACACAGTGCGGCGCGCATCCTGCCGCGCGTCACCCTGGGTCGCACTAGGGAGGCCCCCCAGTCTTTGCCGCGTTGTCAGCGGCCGGACACGTGGCCGACGGGCGGTCTACGCCGTGTCCGGCTCCTCGGGCATCCCGTCGCTCGCCAGGCTGCGGTTGGCGTAGCGCCGGTCGTCGGTCAGCTCGCGGCCGAACCAGGCGGGCGGTTCGAACCCGTCCGCGGCGGGCTCGTCGGGGAACTCCACCTCGACCACGACGAGCCCGTCCAGTGCGCCCGAGTACTCGTCGACCTCGGCCACGAGGTCGGCACCGCCGCCGGTCCCGGCGAGCCGCACCCGCCGGCGCGACTTCTGCACGCGGCGGCCCTCCGTCAGCTCCCACAGCGCCTCGGCCTGCCGCGTCTGCAGGGGGATCTCCTCCTCGACACGCACGCCGCCGCGACCGGCCTTGATCGTCAGGACCGATCCCTTCGAGCTGATCCGGAGGCGCACCTCGGTGTCGCCGTCGAGCGCGAGGTAGCCCTGCCGGATCGCCTCACGGCGCGCGAAGCGCATCGTCGGCGGCACGCCGCTCAGCAGGAACTTGCGTTCGATCTCCATCTCGCCTCCGATCATCTGCATCTTGGCTCATCGGCCGCCCGGCTGACGGGCCCGGTCGGTCGCACGTCGCGCCGCGCCGTCCGGCAGGATGGCGCGCATGTCCACCACCCCACCATCGGATTCCCACTCCCGCTTCATCCGCATCGCCCGCTGGTGTGCCCACCACCGCTGGCAGACCTTCGCCGGCTGGGTGCTGCTCGTCGTCGCCGTCAGCGTGCTCGGCTCGGCGGTCGGCACCGCCAAGATCGACGACTTCCGGCTGCCCGGCACCGAATCCCAACGGGCCTACGACGTGCTCGCCGAGCACTCGCCGCAGCAGAACGGGCTCGTCGACCAGCTCGTCTACGTCGCGCGTGACGGCACGCTGAAGGACGGCGCCCTGCGCGCCCGCCTCGACCGCTCGCGCGAGCGCGTGCTCAAGGACCCGGTCGTCGTGAACGTCGCCGAGCCGCGCCTGACGCCGGACGGGCGCATCGGCGTCGTCGACATCACCTACCAGGAGGACTTCGAGGCGCTCGACCCGGATGACTTCCAGCGCGTGCAGGACGCGGCGTTCACCGCCCGCGGCGCGGGGCTGCAGGTCGAGCACGGCGGCCAGGGCGCGCAGTTCGCCCGCTTCGGGGCGCAGGAGCAGGGCGCCACGGAGTCCGCCGGCTTCTTCGCCGCGTTCTTCGTCCTGCTCGTGATGTTCGGCTCACTCATCGCCGCCGGCATCCCGCTGCTGACCGCGGCCTTCGCGATCGGCGCGACGTTCGGCCTCGTGCCCCTGATCTCGCAGGTCGTCGACACGCCGGACTTCGCCGGCCAGCTCGCGGCGCTGATCGGGATCGGCGTCGGGATCGACTACGCGCTGATCGTGGTCACCCGCTACCGCGCCGAGCACGCCCGCGGCCTGGATCGCGAGGCGGCGCTGCTGCTGGCCATGGACACCGCCGGCCGGACGGTCTTCTTCGCGGGCTGCACGGTGATCATCGCGCTGCTCGGGCTGCTGC
>JAUXSD010000154.1 GCA_030681525.1 Solirubrobacteraceae bacterium | reverse complement strand
TGGTGACAGCGCATGTTCCAGCCACAGCGGTCGGTCGAGACGTGGAGGAACGTCTCGCCGCTGGGCAGGCGCTCGTCGATCAACCGCCAGCGCCATTGGATCTCGTCGCGGTCGGGGTCGAAGTCGACGAAGGCGAGGTTCAGGTCGAGCTGCCTGCACCTGCAAACCGCGCTACGATCTGAGAATCGCATCGTCGCGGGGTCCAGTCGCGGCGGTCGAAGCTGTGACCTGGGGTCCGTTCGCCGCGGGCCCCTCGTCGTTCAGCAGGTACTTGCGGACTGCGCGCCGTAGTTCTGCTGCTACTGAGCGATCGCCGCTCGCGGCACGCTCGCGAAGTTGGATTGCCTCGGCCGGCGCGACATAGGTCGAGACCACGACGCCGTTTCTGCTGGGTGGCACTGCGCACCTCCGAAAACAAGACGGACGGACGGATGAACGTCTGTCGCCATGCGGCAACGGTGCGGGTGCCGTGCGGCCCTCCGCGCTGCGTCTACTCAGGCCATGCGGCCTTGCGTAGACCTAGCTGGTACTAACCGTACACGGTGCTCACGAAATTTGCAAGCGCCACTCACGCGAGAGCGCCTTACACTGAGAATGCATCACGCGAACGGCCTCGGCGGGCGATCCTTCACCCCCGAGCGGGTAGGGCCTCGGCCTCGTCGGGGCGTCTTCACGCGCTTGGATAGCGTCGAGGCGAAGGCGCGAGACGTGCACAGCCCACCCCCGTCGTCCCCTGGGCCCTAGTAGCTCGCCTTCGACGTCAGCTTGCCGTCGCGGTCGAAGCAGAACCCAAACAGCCGCGCCAGATCGCCGCGTCGCGCGTAGTAGATGCACGACTGCTCGAAGTCCGACTCGGGGATGCCGGCGACGCCCTCGGCCTGCACCTCGTTGCTGGTCTGCGGGTCGCCGAACCGGGCCTCGAGCTGCTTGCGCGTGCTGGTGCCGACCTTCGCCGACCCGTACTCGGGGACGCTGATCGCCGTCCTGTCCGACTCGTTCTGCACATCGTCGACGGCGCTGCTGAACAGGGCTGCGCACCCGCCGATCAGCACGACGCAGCCCAGGATGATCCCGAGCATGACCTTCAGGACTGTCTTCATAGCCGTACCTCCTGCGAGGTGGTGTGGCTCCCCGATTTGGTCCCACTCCGCGGTCGTCCGTCGCCGTGGAGATTCGAGCCTACGTGGTTCGGCGCACCGAGGGTGCAGCGCAGAGTGCAGCGCGCACCCCTGATCGCCCGTACTTCCGGGGCTTAGCCGCGATGTACCACATCTGAGAGGGTCCCGGCGCACGCCGCTCGGCTCAGCCCGCTGGGCTGTCTTGCGTCTGCGGGTGCGCGGGCGTAGGCTCGCACGAGCGACGGAAAAAAGGTGCGCTGTGCGTCCGGGCCCGCGGGTAGCTGTACTGATCGGGATGTTCCTTGCCACTGGGGTCGCTCCTGCGGGGGCGGCGACGCCCTCGCTCCCGGCGGTGGTCTCGGGCAGCACGTCCTGGCAGCTTCGCGACTCGCTGACGAGTGGGCCCCCGACCACGACGTTCGGTCTCGGGACGCGACCGGTCGTGCCGTTCACGGGGGACTGGGACGGCAACGGGAGCGAGACGCCCGGCACCTACAGCGGCGGGGTGCTGCGCCTGTATGACCAGATCCCGCCCGAGGCGTCACCCACCGCGATCACGTTCGGTGATCCGCGGGGCTTCCCCGTGGCGGGCGATTTCGACGGTGACGGCCGCGACGACGTCGCGATCCACCGCAACGCAACCTGGCAGATCCGGTTCGCCGACGACGCTGCGACGAGCACGGTCGGCTTCGGGGCCGGCGCGTGGCCGGCCACCGTCCCCGTGGCCGGTGACTGGGATGGCAACGGCACCGACGGGATCGGCACGTACACGCTGGCCAGCGGCACGTGGAACCTGCGGCAGACGGCATCGAGCGGTGCTCCTGACGCCGGCACCTTCGTCTTCTGGACCGGCACCGGCAGCTATGCCGTCGTCGGAGACTGGGACGCCAACGGCACCGACACCGCCGGCGTCAAGAACGGCGTCAACTGGTCGTTGAACAACCAGACCGACAGCGGGCCGCCGGACGTCACGTTCGCCTACGGCGTCGCCAACGACCTGCCGCTGACCTGGAAGCCGGCGGCAGCCTCGCCGACGGTCGCCACGCCGAACATCTTCCTGGGCTTCGCCGACACCCTGCACGCCCCGTCCGCTGCGTTCGTGCCCAGCCCGTGGCAGGGAGACCCCGGCGTGACGTTCCTCGGCTGCACCGCCGGCGCCCTCGAATGCGGCGGCTCCTACGATGCCGGCGCGATCCGGCTCGACAACCCCGCGGCCAACCCGACCCTCACGCTCGTGGAGGCCTACGTCGACATCGGCCCCTGCCACTTCGAGCCGTGGGACGTGTTCCTCCCCGCCACCGTCGGATCCGGCGGGACGCTGATCCTGACGCAGACCGGGATCCTGGGCCCACCCCAACCAGCGCCCTGCGACGGCCGCCTGCCCCTCGTCGACCGCCCGTTCTTCAACTTCCTCACGAACATGGGGCCGTTCGACACGCTCGATCCGCCGTTCTCGAACTGCGACCCGGACGACGCGAAGGTGCCTCCGCCGGTGATCACCCTCGTCTTCGCGGGTGGCATGACGTTGACGGTCGTCGACGATCCCGACCCCGATCCGACCGTGGAGAACGACGAGATCCTGAGCACCGGCGGCGTCCACCAGTTCGCCTGCGAGGGCGTGGAGTCGGGCACGCCCTGGACGCCCGTCCCCGCCGGCAACATCGCCCGGACTGGGTAGCGATCCCCGCCGAGCCGTTCCCGTCGCTCTCATGCGGGCTCCATGTTCGCGGGTAGGACCGGAGCACCGGCCCTCCGCAAGGAGCCGTCCGCCGTCCCTGCCGAGCGGGCTTCGTCCGCTCCGGGCGGCCCCAGCCACGAGTGCCGGCGACGACGAGGTCGTAAGGCGCCGAGCTGTCGAGCGGCCCCGCGCCCCTCAGAGCTTGAAGTGCAGCACGACCTCGGTGCCGCCGCCGTCGCACTTGCGGATCTCGAAGCGCTCGGTCTCGTGCGCCATGAGGCACAGGCCCAAACCGAGGCCGGGGCTGTCGTTGCGCGGCGTCAGGCCCATGCCGTCGTCGTGGATGTGCACGACGAGGAGGTCGTCCTCGGTGTGCACGACGACGCGCACGTCCCCGGCGTCGGCGGCTGCTCGGTCGCGGTAGGCGTGCTGGATCGCGTTGGTCGCCGCCTCGCTGACGGCGAGGTTGATCTGCAGCAGGGCGTCGTCCGCGGCACCCAGCGCGCGCGCGACGCCGCCGACCCCGCGCCGAATGGCCGGGATCTGCGATGCGAGAGCCGGATACGTGACGTCGAGCGCGGCTCCCTGCTCGGCCAGCGACATGTGATCGGGCTACCCGGGGCCCCGCCGACGATCACGTCGGGCTTTCGGCTGACCGTGCCGCTGCCCGGCGGGGTACCGTGGGTGGGTGGCACGAATCCCGGTCAGCATTGCGGACTATGTGGGGCGAACCCCGATGCTCGAGCTCACGCGCATGGCGCCGCCGGGCGTGCGCCTCTTCGGCAAGCTCGAGTCGTTCAACCCCGGCGGCAGCGTCAAGGACCGCATCGGGGTCGCGATGATCGAGGCCGCGGAGGCCGACGGGCTCATCGAACCGGGCCGCTCGACGATCGTCGAGGCGACCTCGGGCAACACCGGCATCGCGCTCGCGTTCGTCTGCGCCGCGAAGGGCTATGACCTCGTGCTGACGTTGCCGCAGGGGATGAGCCGCGAGCGGGAGGGCCTGCTGCGCCTGTACGGCGCGCGCGTGGAGATCACCGAGTCGCTCGGCGGGATGAACGAGGCCGTCGACGCGGCGCGGGCGATGGCCACCGATCCCGACGTCTTCCTGCCCGACCAGTTCGCCAACCCGGCCAATCCCGCGGCGCACCGGCGCACCACGGGCCCCGAGCTCTGGGAGGCGCTGGACGGCAAGCTCGATGTGCTCGTCTGCGGTGTCGGCACCGGCGGCACGATCACCGGCGCCGGCGAGTTCCTCAAGGAGCGCAACCCCGGCCTCACCGTCGTCGCCGTCGAGCCCGCGGGCTCGGCCGTGCTGTCCGGGCGCGCGCCGGGACCGCACAAGATCCAGGGGATCGGCGCCGGCTTCGTGCCACCGGTCCTCAACCGCGCGATCATCGACGAGATCGTCGCCGTCGACGACGAGGACGCGATCGAGACCGCCCGCGACGTCGCCCGTCGCGAGGGCGTGCTCGTCGGCATCTCGTGCGGTGCCGCGCTGGCGGCGGCGATCGCGGTCGGCCGGCGCCCGGAGTCGGAGGGCAAGCGGATCGTCGTCGTGCTGCCGGATTCCGGCGAGCGCTACGTCTCGACGCCCTTCTTCGCGCCGTAGCGGGGCCCGGGGCCGGGCCCGGCCCGCCGGTACGCTTGCGGAGATGTTCGGTCTCGGCACCCTGGCACGCGTCGTCGGCGAGGTCCGTCGCGACGTCGCGGCCGCGCATGCGCGCGACCCCGCGGCGCGCGGCGCGGGCAGCGGCGAGATCCTCACGAGCTGGCCCGGCGTGCAGGCCGTGCTCGCCCACCGCGTCGCCCACGGCCTGCACACAATGGGCGTGCCGCTGCTGCCGCGCACCCTCTCGATGGTCTCGCGCACCTGGACCGGCATCGAGATCCATCCCGCTGCGTCGATCGGCCAGGGGTTCTTCATCGATCACGGCGCCGGCGTCGTGATCGGCGAGACCGCGGAGATCGGCGACGACGTCACGCTCTACCAGGGCGTGACGCTCGGCGGCACGGGCTTTCAGACCGGCAAGCGCCACCCGACGCTGCAGGACAACGTGACGGTCGGCGCGGGGGCCAAGCTGCTCGGGGCGATCACGGTCGGCCACGGCGCGAAGGTCGGTGCCAACTCGGTCGTCATCCACGACGTCCCGCCCAACACGACCGTCGTCGGCAACCCGGGGCACCCGGTGCGCGTCGAGGGCAAGAAGGTCGAGGGCCCCGACAACGACTGGATCCATCTGCCCGACCCGATCGCTGACGCGATCACCCGCCTGTCGACGCGGATCGCCGAGCTCGAGGCCGAGGTCGCGCACCTCTCGGGCTCCGAGCGCGAGCGCGTCGCCGAGGTACGCCCGCTGCGCCCGGCGCAGGGCCCGAGCCCCGCCGGCGGTTAGTCAGTAGAAGACGGTCCTGGTCCGGTGGCGGGGGCGCGCCTTGTACTCGGGCGCCTGCCCGCGGCTCCACAGCCAGTTGTCGAGCTCGTGCTCGCTGGCGCCGACGCGCGCCGCGATGAGCTCGCAGGCGCGCACCGCGCAGGCGCGGATCTCGCGCTCCTGGCGGCCCGCCGGCAGCAGGCGGCCGCTGTCGATGTGCTCGGCGAGCGCGGGCTCGTAGCGCAGAACGCCGTCGCAGCGCAGGACGTGCGGCACGATGTTGTCGGCGAAGATCGTCAGCCGGTGCAGGTCCTCGAAGCGCGCGACGCCGGCGAGGGCGAGGTTCGCAGGCACGATCTGCGCTCGCTTGTAGAAACCGCGGTCGGCGAACATCGCCATCGAGCTCGCCAGCTCGGCGGCCAGCGCCTGGCCCGACCCGCGCGCGCCGCGCGCCACGGCCAGCGCGTCGCGGTCGCCGAGGAAGCGGCCGAGCGCACGCAGCGCCTGCGCGTAGAGCGCCATCAGCTCGTGGTCGCGCGGCTGGCCGAGCGTCGCGGCGATCTCGTCGGTGGTCATCGCGCGCAGCTGCGCGGGCGTCCACGGCCCGTGCGCGCGGAAGCGGTCGGCCAGCGCCCAGGCGACCGTGAAGTAGCCCGACGACCCGGCGCGCTTGCGCAGCGTCGGAAACCAGCCCGAGCCGAAGTTGACCGTGTCGAGCGTCAGGAAGTAGGCGGCCACGTCGGCGGGGGAGCCGTCGAGGTAGTGGCGCAGCGGGTCCGGCGCGGGAGGCGGACCCGGCTCGATGCGCTGCACCGCGTCGAGCTCGATCGACACCGAGGCGGCCCCGGCGGCGATCCGCGCGCACGTCGCGCGCACGTCATCGGACAGGCGCGCGGCGATGGCCGTCCCCGGCAGCCGTCAGCGGCGGCCGACGTCGAGCGTCAGCGTCGCGCCGCCGGCGTAGCCGGGCTGGGGGGCGCCGAGCACGAGGCCGACGCCGACGTCGCGCAGGGCGCGGTTAAGCAGGATGCTCTTGTGCGAGGGGCTGCGCATGAGCAGCCTCACGAGCGACCGCGGCGTCGACAGCTGCGCCCATCCCACCGCGAGCACCTCCTCGACGGTGCCGCCGCCGCCGCGGAAATAGCCCGTGCGCAGGACGCGCTCGCGCGGTCCCTTGCCGTCGAGGCTCGTGTGGTCGAAGTACTGGCGGCTGACCATGTCGGCGCTGTGGTCCAGCGCGGCCCGCGTCAGCTCGGCCGAGCGCCGCAGCGCCTTCATCCGCCGTCGCGCGCGCTCGCGGTTGACGAGGCACAGCACCGCGTCGTAGGCCCGCGGCAGCGTCGTGGCGCGCGGAATGGCGGAAGCGGCCACGCACCCGCGCTTCTTCTTCGCTCCCCAGGCCGGGCTTGCCCCCCCGACCATGCATGACAACAGCACTGCGAGTGCCGTCGCGACCGTGAGGCGCCGCGCCATTACCCAACCTCCCCCGACTTGAAACACGAGTATAGGTAGGCCCGCGGCGCGATGCCAGCTCGCCGCCGGTGCCTCCGATCCCGGGCCTATGCTCAGGTGGCATGTCGGACACCGCATCCCAGAGCCGCATCGAGGAGCTGCTGGCCGGCCTCAACGCGCCTCAGCGCGAGGCGGTCACGCACGGCGAGGGGCCGCTGCTGATCCTCGCCGGCGCGGGAACCGGCAAGACGCGCGTGCTGACGCACCGGATCGCCTTTCTCGAGGGCACCGGCATGGCGCGCGCCAACGAGATCCTCGCGATCACGTTCACGAACAAGGCCGCGCAGGAGATGCGCGAGCGCGTCGAGCTGCTGCTCGGCCGCCGCACGCGCGCGATGTGGGTCATGACCTTCCACGCCGCGTGCGCCCGGATGCTGCGCGCCGAGGCGCACCGGCTGGGCTACACGCGCCAGTTCACGATCTACGACCAGGCCGACGCGCGCCGGCTGGTCAAGCGCTGTCTGGACAACCTCGGCGTCGACACGAAGCGCTACACGCCGGGTGCCGTCCACCACCAGATCTCCGACGCGAAGAACAAGTTGCGCGACGCCGAGGACTACCGCCGGATGACGGGCGACTCGACCGCGTTCACAACCCATGTCGCCGACGCGTTCGCGATCTACCAGACCGAGCTGTTGCGGATGAACGCGATGGACTTCGACGACCTGCTCGTCAACGCCGTCAACGTGCTGCAGCTCTTCCAGGAGGTGCGCGACCGCTTCTCGACGGCGTTTCGCCACGTGCTCGTCGACGAGTACCAGGACACGAACGCCGTGCAGTACCGCTGGCTGCAGCTGCTCTCCAGCGAGCACCGCAACCTCGCGGTGGTTGGTGACGATGCGCAGTCGATCTATGGGTTTCGCGGAGCAGACATAGCAAATATTCTAAGTTTTGAGGAGACGTTCCCAGACGCCCACGTCGTCAAGCTCGAGCAGAACTACCGCTCGACGCAGACGATCCTCAGCGCCGCCAACGCGGTCATCGCGCACAACCGCGAGCAGAAGCACAAGTCGCTGTGGACGAACCTCGGCGAGGGCGAGCCGATCCGCATCCGCGAGCTCGACGACGAGCATGCCGAGGGGCGCTACGTCGTCGGCGAGATCGAGCGGCTCGTCGACGAGGGCGCCAGCCGCGCGGAGATCGCCGTCTTCTACCGCACGAACGCGCAGTCGCGGATCATCGAGGACACGCTGATGCGGCGCGACATCGCCTACCAGGTGATCGGCGGCACGAAGTTCTACGAGCGCGCCGAGATCAAGGACGCGATCGCCTACCTCACCGTGCTCGGCAACCCGCAGGACGTCGTGTCGTTTCAGCGGATCGTCAACTCGCCGCGGCGCGGAATCGGCCAGACGTCGCTCGGGCGGGTGACGGCCTATGCCGACACGCAGGGGATCTCGATCTGGGAGGCCGCCGCCAACGCCGACCAGGTGCCCGGGCTCGGCACCGCGGCGGTGCGCGCGCTGTCGCGCTTCATGGACACGATGGAGGGGCTGCGCGAGCGCGTCGAGCAGCGCGTCCCGGTCGGCGACCTGCTCGAGTCGCTGCTGCACGACACGGGCTACGTCGACGCGCTGAAGGCCGAGCGCACGATCGAGGCGCAGGGCCGCGAGGAGAACCTCGCCGAGCTCGTCGAGGTCGCGCGCGAGTTCGACGCGACCGCCGAGGAGGAGATGGACACGCTCGACGTCTTCCTGCAGGGCGTCGCGCTCGTCGCCGACGCCGACACACGCACCGACGACGAGGGCCTCGTCACGCTCATGACGATCCACAACGCCAAGGGCCTGGAGTATCCGATCGTCTTCATCGCCGGCATGGAGGAGGGCGTCTTCCCGCACTCGCGCGCGCTCGACGAGGGCGGCCTGGAGGAGGAGCGCCGGCTGGCCTACGTCGGCGTCACGCGCGCGATGCGCTCGCTGTACATGACCAGCGCGCGGCGGCGAAACGTCTTCGGCGCCATGCAGTACGGGCTGCGCTCGCGCTTTCTCGACGAGATCCCGCGCGAGCTGACCGACCGCGCCGACGAGCCGCGCATCCGGCCCGGGATGGCCGCGCAGCGGCCGGGCTCGTGGGCCGCGTCGCAGCCCAGCCCGCGATCCGCGGCGCCGGTGCCCGCCTACCGCATGGGCGACGACGTCTCGCACGCGGCGTTCGGCGCGGGCGTGGTCACCGGCGTCGAGGCGGGCGGGATCGTCGTCGTGCGCTTCGCCGGCGACGGCAGCGAGCGCAAGCTCATGGCCGAATACGCTCCGATCACGAAGCTCTGACCACAAGAGGACGCGCAGGCCATGACAGCCGAGCTCAACGCCGGAAAGCAGATCGCCGGACGCGTGCGGCTCGGCGTCGCGCGCGACGTGGAGGCGTTCATGCCGGAGTTCGGCGGCGCCCGACCGGGCCTCGC
>JAUXSD010000129.1 GCA_030681525.1 Solirubrobacteraceae bacterium | reverse complement strand
TAACCAGCGATCCGAAATCACTCAAAGAAATTTATCCAGATCGGTTATATGTTGCCCTGCATGATCCATCCAAAGCCGCTTCTCTCTCAGACCTAGCACGTCAACTTGTCCTGCCCACTGTGGTAACTCATCCGTTGTATTACCTCAGCCCTGAACAAGCTGCTTTGCAAAGGACTCTCACGGCCATTCGCCTGAATCAAACTGTTGGCAACTTGCCCGATAAAGTCCTCGCTCCACCAAACGCCCATTTTTTGAGTTCGCATGAAATGGAATCGCGCTTCAAGGATTATCCTGAAGCACTGGCTGCTACACTGGAAATCGCAGAACGCTGCAAGTTTGATCTGCCGATTGGCAGGTCTCAAATGCCCACTGTTTCCCTGCCCAATGGAGTTACTGCGGCACAACATTTGCGAAATAAAGCCACAGAAGGTGCAAAGAATGTATATGGCGAGATCACCCCTGTCATCCAGGCTCGCCTGGATCATGAGTTGGAAGTCATCGCCAGGATGGGCTTTGAACCGATCTTCCTGATCGTTGAAGACATCATGGATTTTGCCAGGCAGAGCGGAGTTCCATTC
Source organism: Solirubrobacteraceae bacterium (assembly GCA_030681525.1). Taxonomy (GTDB): domain Bacteria; phylum Actinomycetota; class Thermoleophilia; order Solirubrobacterales; family Solirubrobacteraceae; genus CADCVQ01. The sequence continues at coordinate 431 of JAUXSD010000129.1, read as the reverse complement.
TCATCGCGCGGTTCAGCAGCCTCCTCTCTTGTCGCGCACTGTTTGGGCATCACCAGTCCGGATCCGTTGCGATTAAATTTATATTTCGAACGCTTCCTGAATCCAGCCCGCAGCACGCCTCCCGATATTGACACCGACCTATGTTCGCGCCGCAGGGACTCGGTCATCCAACATGTTTTCGACACATACGGGACAGACCGCGTTGCCATGGTGGGGACAATCAACCGCTTCCGGCCGCGTTCGGCGCTGGGTGATGTGGCCAAAGCGCATGGACTTGAACCATCGAAGGTCCGCGAACTCGCCAACCAGTTGCCGCATGCTTTCTGGGCTCGCTTCGAAGAATCCGAAGAAGGAAAAGCCCCGCCCTCCCCATTTGCGGAATTACGTGCTGCCTATCCAGCGCAGTCCTATCAGACCATTTTCGATGAAGC
>JAUXSD010000113.1 GCA_030681525.1 Solirubrobacteraceae bacterium | reverse complement strand
CAGCAGCGGCGTGGTCTGGATCGGCGGGGTCGACGCGGCGCGGCTGAGCGACCGCGAGCTGTCGCTGCTGCGGGCGCGGCAGATCGGGTTCGTCTTTCAGCAGTTCTTCCTGGCCGAGCGTGCCACGGTGCGCGAGAACGTCGCCGACGGGTTGCTCTACGCCGGCGTCCCCGCAGGCGAGCGTTACCGGCGCGCGGACGAGGCGCTCGAACGGGTCGGCCTCGCCGCACGCGCGAGGTTCAAGCCCACGAAGATCTCGGGAGGGGAGCGCCAGCGCGTGGCGGTCGCCCGGGCCCTCGTCGGGCGTCCGGCGATCGTGCTCGCCGACGAGCCGACCGGGAACCTCGACAGCACCACCGGCGCGTCGATCGTGGAGCTCATCCGCGAGCTCAACGCCGCCGGCGCCACCATCATCATGATCACGCACGACGCGGGCCTCGCCGCTCAGCTGCCGCGCCAGATCCGGATGCTCGACGGCCAGGTCGTCTGCGATGCCGCAGGGGCGCCATGAGCGCCGAGGGCGGACGGTTGCGGCTGGAGGACGGGCTGCGGGTGGCGAGCGTCGGGCTGCGCGCCCGGCCGCTGCGCGCCGCGCTGTCCGCGCTCGGGATCGCGATCGGAACGGCGGCGATCGTGGCCGTCCTCGGGCTGTCCTCCTCCTCGCAGGCCGGGCTGCTGGCGCAGATCGACCGGCTCGGCACCAACCTGCTGACGGCCGAGGCCGGACAGAGCCTCACCGGGGGGGAGGCGAAGCTGCCGCTGCAAGCGCCGGCGCGGATCACGCACCTGGACGACGTCCGACGGGTGGCCCACACCGGCCTCATGCAGGAGCAGAAGGTCTACCGCAGCTCGATGATCCCGGCGGCCAACTCCGGCGGCCTCCAGGTGCGGGCCGCCAGCCTGAACCTGCCGTCCGTGCTCAACGCCGGCGTCGCCCGCGGCAACGGGCTCAACGCGGGCACGGCCCGCGCGCCGGTCGCGGTGCTCGGCTCGGCCGCCGCGCAACAGCTGGGCATCGACCGGGTCCACCCGGATCAGCGCATCTGGCTGGGCGGCCAGTGGTTCAACGTCGCGGGCATCCTGAAGCCCTCGCCGCTGGCTCCCGACATCGACAACAGCGCCCTGATCGGTTATCCGGCCGCCCGGAAGTACCTCGGCTACGTCAGCATGGTCCGCGGCGTGGAGACGGCCGGCCCGCCGAGCTCGCTCTACGTGCGCGCCGCCACCGGTCACGAGGCGGCGGTGCAGTCGCTGCTCGGGCGGACCGCCAACCCCGAGGCACCGAACGAGGTCAACGTGGGCCAGCCGTCCGACGCGCTCACCGCCCGGGCCGCTGCGGCGGGGGCGTTCGACAGCCTCTTTCTCGGGCTCGGGGTGGTGGCACTGATCGTGGGTGCCGTCGGTGTCGCCAACATCATGATCATCTCGGTGCTGGAGCGCCGCTCGGAGATCGGCCTGCGTCGCGCCCTCGGTGCGACGCAGGCCCAGATCCGGACGCAGTTTCTCGCCGAGTCGATCCTGCTCGCCGTCGTCGGCGGCGTCGTCGGCGTGCTGGCCGGGGCCGCGGCAACGGCCGTGTACGCCGGCTCGAAGGGCTGGGCCGTCGTGATCCCCGTCGAGGCGTGGTCGGGCGGCATCGCCGCGGCGATCCTGATCGGCGCGTTCGCCGGCCTGCTGCCGGCCGTTCGAGCGTCCCGGATGCCGCCGACCGCGGCCCTGCGAACGGTCTGAGGACGGTTACGACGGCGCGGCGCCGGCCTGGATCGGCGCCGAGATGCTCGTCCCCGGCCCGAACATCTGGATGTTGCGCAGCTTGCGGGCGTGGTCGGCCTTGAGCTGCTGGTAGTAGGCCTGCGGCTGCAGCAGCTGCTTGACCTTCTCGAGCGTCGCGGGGTCGAGGCCGTGGCTGTTGCGCTCGATCTTGAGCTTGAGGATCTCCAGCTGGGCCTTGCGCTCGCTGTCGACCTGCGAGCCCGTGCGGAAGAACGCCGCCGCGCGGACCTTCGTCAGGTTGTGCTTCGTGCCGTAGCCCATGAGGTCCTTCGCCCGCGCGGTGCGCTCGGCGATGTCGGCGCGGTAGTGCTGGATGATGCCGCCGCCGGAGTCCGAGAAGTACTCGCCGACGCCGCTGACGCCCTCGCTGAGCTTCATGCCGATGTTCTTCGTGGCGACGCCCTGGTGCTTGATGATCTTCGCGCGCAGCTCGCTGGTGGGCGTCGTCTCGAGATCGGCCGGCGTGATGTTGTAGATCGCCAGGGCCTTGAGCGCCGCCGCGTCGTTGCCGCGCCCCTTGCGCAGCAGGCTCTCGGCGCGATGCTCGGCGCCGTAGCGCAGCACGTACTCGGCGGATTCCTCCGCGTCGCCGTGGTAGCGCGCCTCGAACTCCTTCTCGACGACCTTGCCGGCCTGGTAGCTGTCCTTCGTGACGTCGGTCACGATGGCCGCGCCGGTGATCGCCGTGCCGATGATCTTCAGGATCGGCCCGGCCGGGGTCGCGACGAGGAAGCCGCCCATCGCGCTGAGCGTCGAGCCCATCGACTTGCCCGCCGCGATCGACGCCTTGAAGGCCGTGATCTCGGCGGCGCCCTGCGTCATGACGTCGCGCGCGCGATCCATGTCGCGCTCGTCCTTGCCGATGTCCGACAGCGACTCCGCGGCGAGGCCGTGCATCATCGCCGTCTTGAGGTGCATGGCGGCGGTCATGATCGACAGCGCGCTGCCGAGCGCGTTGGCGCTGATCCCGAGATCGCGGACGAGCGCGTCGGAGCCCGAGCCCCACTTCGCCCAGCCCTTGTAGGCGGCCTGCACGCCGGCGTTGAGACCGGTCAGGCCGGTGTTCAGCGAGATCTCCGGCGCGAGGCCGCCGAGCATGCCCAGCAGGCTGAAGCCCGGCGCCTCCTCGCCCGCGTCGCTCTCCGGGAGCGAGGCCTTCTTCGCGCGCTCCTTCGTCAGCTGATCCTTGGAGACCTTGTCGGCCTGCGCCTGGGCGAGCGCGCGCGCCTTCAGGCGCTCCTCCTGGAAGGCCGCCTGGTTGGACGCGATCTCCGCGCCGAGCACGCCGCTGCGCAGCGGCCGCATGTCGACGGGCACCCCGGACTTCTCCCACACCGCGGCGCGGGCACGGTTTCCGGCGGCGTCCTGCTGGGACTTCGTCGCGCCGGCGATCTCGACGTCCAGCGCGGCGATCCTCGCGCTGAGATCGGCGACCTGCGAGACGAGGCGGATCGTGTGGCCCGCGGCCTGGAGCTGCTGGAGCGTCGCCGGGGTCGTCGGAGCGATCGCGGCGGCACCCGGCCGCGTCGAGAACAGCCGCCCCAGCCCCTTCCTGACCGCGCCGCGGTCGGCCTGCTTGTAGCGCTCGAGTGCGCTGAAGATCTCGGGGTTGACGAGCGCGACGTCCGAGCCCGGGCCCGGTGCCGGCGGCGCGGACTGCATCTCCGCGGCGAGCTCGGCGAGCGCCTCGGGGCCGGGCAGCGGCGCGCCGCCGCGCACGTGGCGGCTGCGCGGCCGGGTCGGCGCCTGCATCTCGGCCTCGAGCTCGGCCAGCGCCTCCGGGCCGAGCGGTGCGGGCAACGGCGGCGGCGGGCGCCGCGGGCGCGGTGGCAGCGGCGGCGGCGCGGGCGGCGCGCCGGTGGTCTTGAGCTTCTCGAGCGCCTCGGGCGAGAGCGGCAGCGGCGGCGGCGGGCGCCGCGGCATCGGCGGCTGGGTCAGGCCTCCGGGCATGGCTCCACAGTACGCCCGCGCGCGAGCGCGTGGCGTCCATCGGGGAGCGGCGCACGAAAAGCCGTACGAACGAGCATCACGCGCTCCGCACGAGCTCGTGGAAGGGGCCGAAGTCGGCCTCGATCGTGAGGCGGCCGAGCTTCGCGTACTCCAGCGCGACCGCGCGGACGAGGTGCTCCATCCCGATCCGGCCGCTGCCGTCGGCGGCGATCACGGCGGCCGCCAGCGCCGCGTTGCGGATCGCGCCGCCCGACAGCTCGAAGCGCTCGGCGAGGAACTCGAGGTCGAGGTCGTCCTCGACCGGCGCCCTGGCCGGGATCGAGCGATCCCACAGCAGGCGGCGCTGCGCCGCGTTGGGGAACGGGAACTCGACGACGGCGGTGAAGCGCCGCAGGAACGCCGTGTCGATGTTGCCGACGAGGTTCGTGGCGAGGATCACCGCCCCCTCGTGCTGCTCGAGGCGCTGCAGGAGGTAGGAGACGCCGATGTTCGCGTAGCGGTCGCGCGCGTCGCCGATCGCCGAGCGCTTGCCGAACATCGCGTCGGCCTCGTCGAAGAACAGCACCGCGCTCGAGCCCGCCGCGGCGTCGAAGACGCGATCGAGGTTGCGCTCGGTCTCGCCGATCCACTTGGAGACCATCGTCGCGAGGTCGACGCGGTACAGCTCCAGCCCGAGCTCGCGCGCGACGACGAGCGCGGCCATCGTCTTGCCCGTCCCCGACTCGCCGGTGAACAGCGCGACCATCCCCGCGCTGCCGCCCGCCCGCCGGCCGTAGTCCCACTCGTCCAGGACGCGCTCGCGGTGGCGCATGAACGCCCCGAGGGAGCGCAGCACCGCCAGCGGCCGCGGCGGGAGCACGAGGTCGTCCCAGCGCAGGTCGCCGTCGATGCGCTGCGCGGTCTCGCCGAGCCGCGCGGCTGACGCGCGCCGCGCCGCGGCGGCGGCGTCCGTCGCCGTCGGTGCCCGGCCGCTGGTCGCGCTGGCCGCCAGCACGTCGCCGATCGCGTCGTCGATGCGGCCGATCGGCAGCCGGTGCAGCGCCGCCACCCCGGCGAGATCGTCGAGGTCGCCGAGGCCGGCGCGCCAGGCCGCGCAGCGCTCCTCGTGCGAGGGCGCCGGGACGCGCACCTCGGTGATCGAGACGCCGTCGAGGCCGGAGACGTCGCGCGGGCCGACGCCGAGCAGGATCGGCCGCGGCAGGCTGACCAGCCAGCCGGCGAGCTGGCCGGCCGCGCGGGGCTCGAGCGCCGGCAGCCCGTCGATCGCGAGCACCCGCTGCTCGAGGATCGCGGCGATCGCGGCGTCGAGGCGCAGGGTGGCGTCCGAGAGCTCGGCGGCCCCCGCGACCAGGACGCCGGCGCCGCCCGCCGCCGCCAGCAGCAGGTCGGCGTCGGGTCCGTGCAGGAAGGGAACGGGCCCGTCGGTCAGCGCGAGCAGCTCGCGCAGCCGGGCGACCGTCGCCTCGCGTCCGGTGGGCAGCGCGGGGGGATCGAGGCGCCGCAGCCGGCCGCCGCGGCTCGGGTCGCCGACGTCGGCGGCGAGCAGGAACGTCGTGACCGCGGGCGCGCAGGCGATCGGGCGGTCGACCAGCGGGACGTCCTCGGCGGCGGGCAGCGCGCGCAGCGCGCCGCTGCGCAGCAGCGCGCCCTGGGCATCCAGCGCGCGGTACACCCCGCCCTCGGCGTAGCCGGCGTGCGCCAGCAGGCGCGCCACGATTCGCGGCGTCGTGCGCGCCGCCCCCTCCGGCGCGATGAAGGCGCCGAGCTCCGGCGCGACGTCCGACAGCGCGGTGAGCGCCAGCACGACCTGCTCGAGCGGACCCAGGCCGAGCCGGCCGGCGAGCAGCCCGAAGCGGTCGTCGAGCGTGCTGACCGCGTCACCCAGCGGCAGGCCGAGGTCCTCGATCGCCGGGGCGGGCTCGCCCCGTGCGGTCTGCGCCACGAACTCCGCGACCTGCGCGAAGACGGGTGCGTCCGAGTCCGGGAAGCGCGGCGTGCTCGGCCCCATGTGCCGCGATCGTACGCCGCCGTCCGGGCGAGAGTAAAGCTCGCTCGGCGGGTGTCCGAGCGAGCGTGGCGCCGGGGCGCGCCGAATGTCCAGCCCGCGTGCATCATGTGAGCGCGATGCCGAGCCCCACCGACCTCGCCCTCCAGCGCCTCGCGGTCGCGGCCGACGCCGGCGCCATCACCGCGCTCATGAAGCGCTCCGTGGCCGACCTCTTTCCCCCCTTTTACGACGCGCGCCAGACCGCGAGCGCGCTCGTCCACGTCGCCCAGCTCGACACGGTCCTCATCGACGACGGCACGTACTACGTGCACGAGGCCGGCGGCGAGATCGTCGCGTGCGGCGGCTGGAGCCGGCGCAACCGCCTGCACGCCGGCGCGGGCGACGCCGACGACGACGATCGGCTGCTCGACCCGCGCACCGAGCCGGCCCGCGTGCGGGCGATGTTCGTGCGCGGCGACTGGACGCGGCGCGGGCTGGGCCGGGCGATCCTCGAGTCCTGCGAGCGGGCCGCGCGCGCCGAGGGCTTCACGACGCTCGCGCTCATGGCGACGCTGCCCGGCGAGCCGCTGTACCGGGCCTACGGCTTCGAGGAGACCGGCCGCGTGATGGTCAGGGCGCCCGACGGCGTCGAGCTGGCCGGGGTGAAGATGCAGCGGCCGATCCGCTGACGGCCCCGGGGCGGGCGGCCGGGGGAGCTAGCTCGGTTCGCGCGGGTCGCCGGCGTCGGTGATCTCGGCGACGTCGACGTGCTTGCGCACGACGTGGTAGCCCTCGCCCCTGCGCACGACGTCCTCGGCCTCGGGCATCTCGTGGCCGGGCACGGTGAAGAACAGCCGCGAATCGCGGCGGATCTCCTCGTAGGTCGCGAGCGGCAGGCGGACGATGTCCTCGCAGTCCTCGTCGCCGCATTCGCACACGAACCCGCCCAGGTCGTCGTCGGTGCGGCGGCGCTGGACGCTGTTCTCGATGCTCTCGTTGAGCTGGCGAAACGCGTTCTCGTTCTTGGCGATGCGCTCGTTGCGCGGCGAGGCCATGTCCGGGTCCTACACCGCGCCGCGCCCGCCGAAACACGGTGCGCGCTGATCTGCGCCCCGGTGGGGTAGGACCGCCGCGTGCCACGCGGTGGACCACGCAGTCCCAACATTCCTGTCGCGGCGGCACCGACGGTGCCCGAAGGTCCCGAGGGCGGCCGGCTGAACCGTGCGATCACGCCGGGCCTGCTGCGGTTCTTCATCGTCGGCGACATCCTCGGCGGCGGCATCTACGCGCTCGTCGGCGAGGTCGCGGGGGAGACGGGCGGCGCGATCTGGGCGGCCTTCCTGCTCGCGCTCGTCATGGCGGCGTTCACCGCCGGCTCCTACGCCGAGCTCGTCAGCAAGTACCCGCACGCCGGCGGCGCCGGCCTCTACGTGCATCGCGCCTTCAAGCGCCCGTTCCTGAGCTTCCTCGTCGCCTTCGCGGTCGTCGTCTCGGGCATCACGTCGGCCAGCGCGCTGGCCCGCGCGTTCGGCGGCGACTACCTGAGCACGTTCGTCGACATCCCGGTGGTGCTCACCGCCCTGCTGCTGCTGGCGCTCATCGCCGCCGTCAACCTGCGCGGCATCGCCGAGTCCGTGCGGATCAACGTCGGCTTCACGATCGTCGAGCTCAGCGGCCTGATCCTGATCGTGATCATCGCGGCCGTCGCGCTGGGCCAGGGCGACGCGGAGCCCTCGCGCGCCTTCGAGTTCAAGGACAACACCTCGATCTTCGCCGCGGCCCTGGCCGGCGCCGCGCTGGCGTTCTACGCGCTCATCGGCTTCGAGGACTCCGTCAACGTCGCCGAGGAGACCAAGGACCCGCATCGCTCCTATCCCAAAGCGCTCTTCGGCGGCCTGGCGATCGCCGGCGTGCTGTACCTGCTCGTGACGATCGGCGCCTCGATGGTCGTGCCGACGGGCGACCTGACCGACTCCGACGGGCCGCTGCTGGAGGTCGTCAAGCAGGGGCCGCTCGGCATCCCCGAGAAGCTGTTCTCCGCGATCGGGCTGCTCGCGCTGTCCAACGGCGCGCTCATCAACATGATCATGGCGTCGCGGCTGCTCTACGGGATGGCCGAGGAGGGCGTCATGCCCGCCCCGTTCGGCCGGGTCCTGCCCGAACGACGCACGCCGTGGTTCGCGATCGCGTTCACGACGGCGCTGGCGGCGCTGCTCGTCGCGACCGGCGATCTGGCCTCGCTCGCCGATACGACCGTCGCGCTGCTCGTCGTCGTCTTCGCGATCGTGAACATCTCGGTGCTCGTGCTGCGCCGCGAGCCCGTCGAGCACGAGCACTTCGTCGTCCCCTCCGCCGTGCCCGTGATCGGAGTCGCCATCTCGCTGGCGCTGCTGACCCAGATCGAGTCCGAGACCTACGTCCGCGCCGCGCTGCTCGTCGCGCTGGGCGCCGCCCTGTGGGTCGTCAACTGGCTGATCATCCGCCGCCAGGGCCCGCCGGCGCGCGAGGGCGCCCCTACGGCGCCGCCGTCCACTTGATCGTGCCCGACGAGCAGGACTGGATCACGTTGCCGCTGAGCTTGTCGACGGTGCGGTCGCTGAGTGAGAACGTGCCCTTCGCACCGCGGCGGCCGAGCGTTGCGGTGAAGCGGTCGTCGAGATAGGTGAACGTCGCGCCGTTGTCGATCTTGTCCTTCTCGCGATCCGAGACGCGGCCCTTGGAGTCGATCGCGATGTTCGTGCGCGGCGCCTCGACGCCGATCGACCGCTTGCCGTCGCTGCACTTCACCTGCTCACCGAACAGCGCGCGCGAGATGCGCCGCCGGTCGCCGGACAGGCGCAGGACGATCGGGCGCCGCGGGCCGGTGCCGCGCTGCGCGGTGACGCCGAAGTAACGGGCACGGGGGCGCACGTCGCGGTCGCCCAGGTTGCCGTTCGGGCGCCGCGCGCTGAAGGCGATCCTGCCGGTCTTGCACGTCTTAGTCTCGGCGCTGTCGGAGGACTTCACGAGCGTCGCGGTCACCGTGCCCTCGACGGCGCGCTCGCCCGTGAACTGCCCCGAGAGCTCGAACGTGGTCTTGACCTTCTGGCCGCGGGCCGGTGTCTGCGACTCGCTGCCCTCGGCGCTGAAGCTGCCGTCCTCCTTGGTCTTCGTGGCGACCTGGATGTCGCCGCCGGCGCACTTGCCGCGCACCGTCGCCTCGATCTCGAGGCGGCGCTCCGGCAGCGCGCGCAGGGCGACGACGGCGTTGCCGGGCCCGAAGAGGTCCTTCGGCGGCGCGACGAGCGCACCCCCGCCGAAGTTGCCGGCCGGGCGCGCCGGCGCCTGCGCGACCGCCGCCGCCGATGCGCTCACGAAGGTGACGCCAACGGCACACAGAACTCCTCTGACGCGCACGCCGCCACCCTAGTGGTTGAGGCTCTAGATGCGCGCCTGTCGCGCCGATACTCTCACCCGACGCCGCGGCCGCTGGCGCAACGAGACAGGAGGCCACCCCATGGAAGATGTCCGTACCTACGCCGGTCGCGCGGGATCGCGCGAGGTCGTCAGCACGGCGACGCTGCTGGGGCAGGTGATGTTCCTGGTCGGCGTGGCGCTGGCGTTCCTGGTGGCCGGCTCCTACATCGGCCGCGATCTCGGCCAGGGCACGGCGTTCACGCTCTTTCTCGTCGCGTTCGGGATGCTGATCGCCCAGAGCTTCGTCGAGCGCCTGCGCGTCGGGACGCTGGCGATCGGCTGGCTGTACGCGATCGCCCTGCTGCTCGGGATCGGCATCGGTCCGGCGCTGAGCTACTTCATCGCGAACGATCCGTCGGCCGTCACGCAGGCGGCCGGGGCGACCGCGCTGATCACGGTCGGCATGGGCGCCGGCGGCTTCGCGCTCAGCAAGGACCTGAAGGCCTGGATGCGGCCGCTGTCGTTCATCGTCCTCATCGCCGTCGTCATCTCGTTCGCGATGCTGCTGTTCTCCAGCGGCGGCAACCCGATCATCAGCGCGATCATCGCGATCGTCTCGGCGCTGCTGATCGCCGTGAACTTCAACTACCTGCGCAAGCACGGCACCGCCGCCGACGCGGTCTGGATCGCGACCGGCATCTTCGTGTCGATCGTGAACATCTTCCTGTCGCTGCTGAACATCTTCGGTGACTAGGGCCGGCGACGGCGTGCGGGCGAGCGCACGACCGCCGCAAGCGGGTTGGGGTCGATTGCCGGATACCGGGTAGGTCGCGCGTCGCATCGGATGCCGATGAAGGGGTGACACCCAGTCAGCCCGCCGGGCTCGGACAGCCCCCCTCTCGGAGGTCCATCCATGCTCGCCCTGCGCGCGTCGCTGTCTCGTTCGCCCCTGGTGCGCCCGCTCGGGCGCGCGTCGTCAGGACCGCGGCCGAGGGTCCTGCACCGGGCAGCGCTCGCCGCGGCCCTCGTCATCGCGAGCTTCGGCGCCATCGTGCCGTCCGCCCTCGCTGCACCGACGAGCATGGTCGACCTCGGCGACGCGGCAACGTACGCCGTGCTGAGCGGCGCCTCCGTCGGCAACACCGTCAGCGCCCCCGGCGCGCCGCACACGACGCTGCGCGGCGATCTCGGGGTCAAGGCGGCCGCACAGCCCACCGGCTTTCCCCCCGGCGTCGTCACCGGCACGAGCCGGGTCGGCACGGCGGCCGCCGCCGCTGCCCACGCCGACCTCGTCGCCGCCTACGACGAGGTCGCCGCCCGCCCGGCCGGCGCCGCGCTGGCGGGCGCTCTCGCCGGAACGACGATCACGCCCGGGCTGCACACCGTCGCGGGCGCCGTGTCGAACACCACGACCGTGACCCTCGACGGCGGGGGCAACCCGAACGCCGTCTTCGTGTTTCAGATCAACGGCGCCATGGCCATGGCCGCCGGCAGCAAGGTCGTGTTGGCCAACGGCGCCCAGGCCTCGCGCGTGTTCTGGCAGGTCAACGGAGCGGGCGCCGTCGGCGCCAACGCGGAGTTCGCGGGAACGCTCATGGCGTCCGCGGCGGTCGCGGTCGGCAACGGCACGATCTTCAACGGCCGCGCGATGGCCCGTGACGGCGCCCTCACGCTCGACAACAACCAGGTCTACAGCGCGCCGCCCGTCGTCACCATCGCCGGCGGCGCCGTCGCCACGACCACCGACACGACCCCGACGATCGGCGGTACGACCGATGTCGAGTCACCTGGCGTCGTCACCGTCACGGTGGCCGGCCAGACGCTCAGCGCGACCCCCGGCGACGGCGCTTGGTCGGTGACCTCGGCGATCCTGGCCAACGACGCCTACCCGGTCGTCGCCTCGGTGACCGACGGTGCCGGCAACCCCGGCAGCGCCACCCAGCAGCTGACCGTCGACACGGTGCTGCCGGTCGTCTCCATCGAGGGCGGCGCGTCCGTGACCACGAACGACCCGACGCCGACCATCACCGGCACCAGCGACGTGGCCACGGGCACGGTCGTGCGCGTGAGCATCGGCGCGCAGAGCCGCACCACGCTCGTGCAGTCCGACGGAACGTGGGATGTGACCTCGTCGGCGCTGACCGACGCCACCCGCACGGTGACGGCCTCCGTCAGCGACCTGGCCAGCAACGAGGGCACGGACAGCCAGGCTCTGACCATCGACACGGCCGTCCCCGCGGTGCTGATCGCCGGCGGAGCGGCCGACCTGACGAACGACCCGACGCCCGAGATCACCGGCACGGCGGACGTCGAGCCCGGCACGACCGTCACCGTCTACGTCGCCAACGAGACGCTGACCGGGCTCGTCGGCGCCGGCGGCGCCTGGTCGGTGACCGCGGCTGCCCTCGCCGACGGGCCGCACCGCCTGGCCATGCGGGTCTCCGACGCGGCCGGAAACCGGACCGGCTTCACCCAGACGCTCACCGTCGACACGGTGTCGCCGCGCATCGCGATCAGCGGCGGGGCGACCGCAACGACGAGCGACCACGACCCCACGATCACAGGCACGTCCGACGCGGCCACCGGCACGACCGTGACGGTGACGATCGGCGGTCAGTCGATGACGACGCTGCTGCAGGCCGACGGCACCTGGAACACCACGCCGTCTGTCGCCGGCGACGGCGCGTGGCCGGTCGTCGCCTCGGCGCCGGACCACGCCGGGAACGTCGGCAGCGCGACGCAGACGCTGACGATCGCGACGCCGGCGCCGACGGCCTCGGGCGGCGCCGGTTCGACGGGCGTCACCGGCCCGGCGGCCGGCGGAGCCCCGGCGGTCACGCCGGCCCCGGCGACCACGCCGTTCGTGACGCCCGCGACGCCGCCATCCGCTGCCGGCGGCCCGACGAGCGCCGCGGCCACGACCACGGTCGCGCGCAACGCGACGCAGAAGGTCGCGGGCGCTGCGCTGGCGATCGCCACGAGGGTGACCGCTCCCGCCAAGGGCTCGGTCGTCGTCACCGCGAGCGGCACCGTGAAGATCGCCGGCGTCCGGAAGGTGATCAGACTCACGACGAAGACCACGAGGGTCCCGGCCGGCAAGACGCTGACGCTGAAGCTCAAGCCGCGGGGCAGCAAGGCGGTCGCCGCGGCGGCGTCCAGGAAGATCAAGGCGGCGCTCAAGAAGGGCAAGAAGGTGACCGCGACGATCACGCTGAAGATCTCCGACGCCGCCGGCGCCCGGCGCACCGTCAAGCGGACGGTGAAGCTCAAGCGCTAGTGGACGGCCCACTCTAGGGGCGCGATCGCAACTCGCCCGGCCGGGAGCCGTTGGGGCGGCATGCGATCGATCCGTCCCACCGTGAGCGTGCTGCTCGCCGCCGTCACCGTGCTGGTCGCGCCGGCGGCCGCGGGCGCCGCCACCGTCGAGCTGCAGCCGGTCGGCTATTGCTCCACGTTGAGCGACTGCCGCTACATGAGCTACCAAGCGGGCTACGTGCTGCGCTACGACGGTGAGGCGGCGGAGCGCAACCGCGCGCTGGTGCGGCGCGACGGCGACGCCCTGCTGATCGGTGACGGTGGCGCGATCCTGCGGCCAGGGCGGGGCTGCGCGCCGCTCGACGCGCACACCGCGCGCTGCGACCTCGCGTCGCTGCCGCTCGTCGGCCACCGGCTCGACGGCAACGACGGCGATGACGCGATCGCGATCGCCGGCGGCCTGGGGTTGACGTCCGCGCGCGGGCAGCCGCGACTGCTGCTGGGCGGCGCCGGCGCGGACGAGCTCGTCGACGGCGCGGACTCCTCGGCGCTGCTGGGCGGACTCGGCGCCGACCGGCTGTCGGGCGGCGAGGGCGACGATCGCTTCTTCGCCGATGCGTCGAGTGCCATCGCCCAGGGCGAGGACCGCGACGACCGCTCCCCCGACGTCGTCGACGGCGGGGCGGGGACGGACACGGTGGACTACGCAGCGCGGAGGGGCGATCTCGACGTGAGCCTCGACGGCGCGCGACCCGGCGGCGGCGAGCCGGGCGAGAACGATCGGCTGGCGGGCGTCGAGGTGCTCCTCGGCGGTCGCGGCGACGACCGCATCGCCGGCGGCCCCGGGCCCGACCGGGTCGACGGCAACGGCGGCGCCGACCGGCTGAGTGGCGGCGACGGCGACGACGAGCTGATCGGCGGCCCGGGCGCCGATGTGCTGCGTGGCGGGCGCGGCGACGACCGGCTCGGCACCGGCCAGGGCCGCGTCGAGGGCGACCGCGCCCTCTGCGGTCCCGGCCGCGACGTCGTGGCCGAGCTCGCCCGCGACGAGTTCCTCGGAGACACCTGGCGCGGGCCGGACGCACCCGACGTGATCGGCTCGGACTGCGAGGCGGTCGCGTTCGTCGCCGAGCTCGACAACGATCGCCTCGTCCGGCTGGACCCACGGCCGGCGCGGCGCGGCCACACGTGGACGTTCGCCAACCCGTGCGGGCCCGCTCCCGAGCGCGCGTGTCGCGGCCGGGTCGAATTCGCCGTCGCCGGCGGGCGACCGTTCACCCGCACCTCGTTCCGGGGTCTCGCCCGGGTCAGCGTGCGTCTCGGCCCGCAACAGGCCCGGCGCGTGGCCCGCGCCGGCCGCGTGACCGTGCGCGTGATCGTCCGCGACGGCAGGCGCCGTGAACCCCAGCGCCAAGCGGCCTTCACGCTGTCGGCGACCGCGCCGCGCTGAGCGCCGGTCGTGGCGCGCCGCGTGCGCAGATCGCACCGCGCGCGCCAGGACCGCTACATCCGATCCCAGCGTCCTCGCGCGCGCACGAACTGGACGAGCACCCCGGCCCAGTCGGCCACGCCCGCGTAGAGATGACCGATCGGACCGGTCACGATCCACGCGGCGAACACGACGTGTGGGGGGCGACGAGTGTGCACTGAGGCTGACGATAAGGTGGGCGCATGCCCACCGCAGTCACCACCACCGTCACCGAGCTGCCCGAGTCGCGCGTGAGCGTCGACGTCGAGGTCGCCGCCGAGGAGATCCAGAAGTCGCTGGAGTCTCAGGCGCGCAAGCTCGGCCGCGAGATGAAGGTTCCCGGCTTTCGCACCGGCAAGATCCCGCCCGCCGTCGTCATCCAGCGCATCGGCCGCGAGCCGATCCTCGACGAGGCGGTCCGCGGTCGCCTGACCGACTGGTACATGAAGGCCGTCGACGAGTCCGGCATCGCCCCCGTCGGCGACCCCGACGTCGACCTGGACTTCGGCAAGCTGCCCAACGAGGGCAAGCCGCTGACGTTCTCCTTCGAGGTGGGCGTGCGCCCCACGGCCACGCTGGGCGAGTACAAGGGGCTGGAGGTCCCGCGCCGCGAGCCGATCGCCGCCGCCGAGGCGATCGACGCCCAGATCGAGGAGATGCGCGATCGCATGGCGCGCCTGGAGGTCGTCGACCGGCCCGCCGCCGACGGCGACTTCGTGATCCTGGACTTCGTCGGCACGATCGACGGCGAGCCCTTCGAGGGCGGCGAGGGCCGCGATCAGCTCGTCGAGGTCGGCGCCGGGCGGCTCATCCCCGGCTTCGAGGAGGGCCTCGTCGGCGTGGCGGCCGGTGAGCAGAAGATGGTCGACGCGTGGTTCCCCGACGACTACGCCGCCCAGCACGTCGCCGGCAAGATGGCGAAGTTCGACTTCACGGTCAAGGAGGTCAAGCACAAGGACCTCCCGGCGATCGACGACGACTTCGCCTCCGACGCCGCGGGCTACGACACGCTCGACGAGCTGCGCGAGTCGATCGCCCGGGAGCTGCTCGAGCACGACGCGACGCGGGTCGAGGCCGAGTTCCGCGCGGGCGCGCTGGACGCGGTCGTCGACGAGGCGACGGTCGACGTGCCCGAGCCGCTGGTGACCGCGCGCGCCAAGGAGCTGCTGGACCGCATGCTGCACTCGCTCGGCCATCAGGGCATCACCAAGGAGGCCTACTTCCAGATCACGGGCAAGACCGAGGACGAGCTCATCGAGGAGTCCAAGCCCGACGCGGAGGTCGCGCTGCGTCGCGAGGCCGTGCTGGCCGCCGTCATCGAGGCCGAGAAGATCGAGCCGACCGACGCCGAGCTGCTCGACGCGCTCGAGGAGGCCGCCACGCGCGAGCAGACGTCGCGCCAGAAGCTGCTCGACCGCCTCAAGCAGGCCGGCCGCGTCGACATGCTGGCCAAGGAGGTCGCCGCCGAGCAGGCCATCGACCTCATCGTGACGACCGCGGTGCCGGTCGCGCCGACGGGCGGCGACGACGCCGAGAAGCCCGCCGCCGCCAAGGCCGAGAGGAAGAAGCCCGCGGCCAAGAAGAAGCCCGCGGCCAAGAAGCAGACGCCCGCCAAGACGCAGGGCGACAAGGCCGGCGAGCTGTGGACGCCCGAGACCGACGCGGCGGCCAAGAAGGACAAGCTCTGGACGCCGGACTCGTAGCTCGCCGGTAGCTCGGCAGCCCGTCCGCGAGCGTCCGGGCGGGAGAGGGGCGATTGGTACGCTGCCCCGGCAGGACTTCACCAGACGACGACTAACTGAAGCGAGGACCATGAGCCCCCTTGTCCCGATGGTGGTTGAGCAGACGTCGCGAGGCGAACGCGCCTTCGACATCTACAGCCGGCTGCTCAACGAGCGCATCGTCTTCATGGGCCAGCAGGTCGATGACCAGATCGCCAATCTCGTCGTCGCGCAGCTGCTGCACCTCGAGTCCGAGGATCCCGACAAGGACATCTCGCTGTACATCAACTCGCCCGGCGGATCGGTGTACGCGGGCCTCGCGATCTACGACACGATGCAGTTCATCAAGCCCGACGTGTCGACGATCTGCGTCGGGATCGCGATGTCGATGGGCGCGCTGCTGCTGGCCGGTGGCGCCGAGGGCAAGCGCATGGCGCTGCCCAACGCGAAGATCCTCATCCACCAGGTCTCCAGCGGCTTCCAGGGTCAGGCGACGGACATCGAGATCCACGCCAAGGAGATCATCGACATCCGCCAGCGGCTGGACCACATCATCGCCAAGCACACCAAGCAGCCCTACGAGAAGGTCCGCACCGACACGGAGCGCGACTACTTCCTCAGTAGCGAAGAGGCCAAGGACTACGGCATCATTGACCGGGTGATCTCCCAGCACTAGGCGGCTGGCAGTACCGATGGCGCGACCCACAGACTCAAACGAACAGCTGCTCTGCTCCTTCTGCGGCAAGTCTCAGCGCCAGGTCAAGAAGCTCATCGCCGGTCCCGGCGTGTACATCTGCGACGAGTGC
Organism: Solirubrobacteraceae bacterium; assembly: GCA_030681525.1. Classification (GTDB taxonomy): domain Bacteria; phylum Actinomycetota; class Thermoleophilia; order Solirubrobacterales; family Solirubrobacteraceae; genus CADCVQ01. The sequence goes on along the minus strand of JAUXSD010000113.1, from coordinate 25,075 downwards.
ATCGACCTCTGCAACGAGATCATCGACGAGGAGCTCACGGCTCCGCCGTCGTTCGACATCGAGTCGCTGCCCAAGCCGCGTGAGATCTACGACGTCCTCGACGAGTACGTCGTCGGCCAGGAGGAGTCCAAGCGGACGCTGTCGGTAGCGGTCTACAACCACTACAAGCGCGTGCAGATGATGCAGGCCGAAGACAGCGACATAGAGCTGCAGAAGTCCAACATCCTGCTGCTCGGCCCGACCGGCTGCGGCAAGACGCTGCTCGCGCAGACGCTCGCGCGGATCCTCAACGTGCCGTTCGCGATCGCCGACGCCACCGCGCTGACCGAGGCCGGCTACGTCGGCGAGGACGTCGAGAACATCCTGCTCAAGCTCATCCAGGCGGCCGACTACGACGTCAAGAAGGCCGAGACCGGGATCATCTACATCGACGAGGTCGACAAGATCGCGCGCAAGGCCGACAACCCGTCGATCACGCGCGACGTCTCCGGCGAGGGCGTCCAGCAGGCGCTGCTGAAGATCCTCGAGGGCACGACCGCCTCGGTCCCGCCGCAGGGCGGGCGCAAGCATCCCCACCAGGAGTTCCTGTCGATCGACACGACGAACGTCCTGTTCATCTGCGGCGGCGCGTTCGCGAACCTCGACAAGGTCATCGCGCGGCGGATCGGCTCCAACGGCATCGGCTTCGGCGCCTCGATCCAGTCCAAGTCCAAGGCGGAGTCCAGCGAGCTGTTCGCCCAGACGCTGCCCGAGGACCTCGTCAACTACGGGCTGATCCCCGAGTTCATCGGCCGCCTGCCGGTCGTCAGCGCCGTCCATCAGCTCACGCGCGACGACCTCATCACGATCCTGACCGAGCCGCGCAACGCGCTCGTCAAGCAGTTTCAGCGCTTCTTCTCCTTCGACGGCATCGAGCTGGTCTTCTCCGACGACGCGCTCGTCTCGGTCGCCGAGAAGGCGCTCGCCCGCGAGACCGGCGCGCGCGGCCTGCGCTCGATCATCGAGGAGACGCTGCTGGAGGTGCAGTTCGAGCTGCCCTCGCGGCGCGACGTCAAGAAGTGCGTGGTGACGAAGGAGACGATCGAGAAGGGCCTGTCGCCGACGCTCGTCACCGAGGCCGCTCCGGACGTCCCGCAGTCGCGCCGCGCCGAGTCGGCGTAGCGGCCCAGACGCTCGGGTACGATCGGCCGATGGCTTCCCTGCTGCGCGTGCGCGCGATGCCTTGGCTCATGGTGTTCGAGCTGGCGGTCACGCTGCGCAAGCACTGGCGGCGCCTCGAGCCCGCCGACCGCAACCGTCTCGGCGAGCTCGTCCGCAAGTCCCAGGGCCGCCCGCACCGGCTGACGGCCGACGAGCGCGCCGACATGCGCCGGCTCGTCGCCAAGCTCGAGCCGGGCCAGATCGCGCGCAGCGTCGTGCCCATCGGCCGCCGCGCGATGAAGGGCCGCCGCGGGCGCTAGGGGACGCGGGCGGCCTGCGCGCGCGGCCGGAAGCGCAGCGTGACGCGGTCTTCGACGGGCGCGAAGCCGAGGCGCCGGTACAGCGTGTTGCTCGTCGGATTGTCGATGTCGGCGTAGAGCAAGAGCTGCGACGTCCCGCCGTCGAGCGCGCGGCGGCAGGTGGCCGCCGTGACCGCCGCCCCGTAGCCGTGGCGCCGGTGCGGCACGGCGGTGTACACGGGTCCCAGGCGGCGCGCGCCGGCGATCTCGCGCGTGTAGCCCGCCAGCGCGACCGGTGTGTCCGTGGCGTCGCGCCAGAGCGTGAGCGCGCCGGCGGCCAGGCGGTCGTCGAGCGTACGCGTGGCGCCCATCACCGCGCCGGTCTCGCGCGCGAAGGACTCGATCCACGCGCGCACGAGCGGCGCGTCGGAGCCGGTCGCGAGGTCGGCGCGGCCCGGCGGCGCGGGCGCGGGCTCGCGCAGCGATACCAGGCGATACAGCCGCAGCCGCAGCTCGAGCTCGGCGATCGCGTCGCGGCGCGCGCACCACGCGCCCGCGAACGCGTCCGCCTCAGGCGCGGCCGCGCCGACGCCCGCGAGCGGGCGCCCGTTGCCGGCGAGCAGGTCGGCGAGCGGATCGACGGCGCCGCCGGGCAGCGCGGTCAGCTGCGCGGGGAACGGCGGGGTGTGGACGAACGCCCCCTCGACAGGTCCGTCGGCGCTCGTCCACCAGCCGAACAGCGGCGGCTCGTCGCCGAACACCGCAGGACCGTTGGCCGCGACGCTCGCGGCGGCCGTCAGCAGCACGGTGTTGCTCGCCGCATCCGCGCGCAGGAGCGGGCCGGCGACGTCGAGGAACTGCTGAGCCTGCTCGGTCGTGGTCCACCCCATGGCGAAACGGTACGCCGCATGCCGCCGGCCGGCGAAGCGGATTCGAACCCCGGACGCGGGCGGCCCGCGCGGGCGCTCGGTAGCGGCTTCCTGCGGGCGTTGTGGGCGGCTGGTGCGCTTCGCGTCGCGTTCGCGCGGCGTTGGCGGGGTCGAACGGCATCCCTGAGGGCATAACTCGACCAGACCTCAGCCACAGCGGTGAGCGAGGAGGTCTGGTCGGTTTGTTCATGCCCCACATGAATGAACCGACCAGACCCCGGATTCAGCCAGCAAACCGCCCGCCGTCCCCGGCCGAGACGCCACCGCCCGCGCCAACCCACACCCTCAGAGATGCAGTTCCGGCGCGAAGCGCCGACCGCCTGGTGCGGCGGCGGCACGCAGCGGGCGCGTCAGCCCGCGTGAGTCGTCATGTTGTAGGCGAAGATCTCGAAGCGCTCCCACATCTCCGCGCGGTAGGCCTCCGGCAGGTCCGCCTCATCCACCGCGACGCGCATCGCCCGCAGCCACGCGTCGCGCGCGGTGCGGTTGATCTTGAAGCGGGTGTGACGCGCGGCCAGCCCCGTCTCGCCCCGCAGCTCGCGGTAGGCCGTCGGACCGCCCCAGAACTGCATGAGAAACAGGCGCATCCGCTCCTCCGCGGGCTCCAGATCCCCCTCGGGGTACAGCGGCCGCAGCACCTCGTCGACCGCGACCTGCTCGTAGAACCGCGCGGCGATCCGGCGAAACGTCGGCTCGCCTCCGACGGCGTCGTAGAAGGTCTGCGGCTGCGGCCGCACCTCGCTCGGCTCCGTGCTCACGCGGGGCAGGTTAATGCACCGTTCCGGCGGCGAAGGCCCGCGCTCCCGTCTCCCGGACGGCGCGGCGTGCGGGGCGCCGGAGCCCGGCGACGCTCCATACACTCACAGACAGTGTCCACGGGAGACCTGCAAGCACGCACCCGATTCGAGCCGGCCGAGGTCGAGGCGCGGATCCTCGCCCGCTGGCTGGAGGCCGGGCTGGTCCATCCCGAGGCGGCCGGGACCTCCGAGGAGAACTTCTCGATCGCGATCCCGCCGCCCAACGTCACGGGCGCGCTGCACATGGGCCACGCGCTGAACTGGACGATCCAGGACGTCCTGATCCGCACGAACCGCATGCGCGGCCGGCGCGCGAAGTGGATCTTCGGCACCGACCACGCCGGCATCGCCACGCAGCGCCAGGTCGAGAAGCTGCTCGAGTCCGAGGGCACCTCGCGCGCCGAGCTGGGGCGCGACCGCTTCCTCGAGCGCGTGTGGGAGTGGCGTGAGCGCTACGGCGGCGAGATCATCGAGCAGGGCAAGCGCCTGGGCGCCACGCCCGACTACGAGGACGAGCGCTTCACGATGGACGAGCGCTACGTCCACGCCGTGCTGAAGGTCTTCGTCGAGCTCTACGAGCAGGGCCTGATCTACCGTGACCACTACATGGTCAACTGGGACCCGGGCCTGCGCTCGGCGATCTCCGACCTCGAGGTCGAGGAGCGCGAGGGCGTCGTCGACGCGCTGTACTCGATCGCCTACCCGCTCGAGTCGGGCGACGGGGAGCTCGTCGTGGCGACCGTCCGGCCGGAGACGATGCTGGCCGACACCGCGGTGGCGGTGCACCCCGGCGACGAGCGCTACGCCCATCTCGTCGGCCAGGCGGTGGTGCTGCCGCTCGTCGGCCGCCGGCTGCCGATCATCGCCGACGAGTACGTCAAGACCGACTTCGGCACCGGCGCGCTGAAGATCACGCCCGGCCACGACCCCAACGACTTCGAGATCGGCCGTCGCCACGGCCTGGAGGAGATCAGCGTCATCGGCGAGGACGGCCTGATGACCGCCGCCGCCGGCGAGCGCGACGCCGGCCTGACGGTCGCGGCCGCGCAGGAGCGCGTCGTCGCCGACCTCGAGGAGCTCGGGGCGATCCGCGCGCGCGAGGAGTACGTCCACACCGTGCCGTTCAGCCAGCGCTCGGGTGAGCGCGTCGAGCCGCTCATCTCGCTGCAGTGGTTCATGAACATGGACGAGCTGGCGCAACCGGCGATCGACGCCGTGAAGTTCGGCCACATCAAGATCCACCCCGAGTCGCAGTCGCGGCGCTACATCGACTGGCTGGAGAACATCCGCCCCTGGTGCATCTCGCGCCAGCTGTGGTGGGGTCATCAGATCCCGGTCTGGTACCGCGGCGAGGAGACGTACGTCGGGGCGACGCCGCCGTCCGGCGACGGCTGGGCGCAGGACCCCGACGTGCTCGACACGTGGTTCTCGTCGGGGCTGTGGCCGTTCGCGACGCTGGGCTGGCCGGAGCGCACGCCCGAGCTCGAGGCCTTCTATCCCACCGACGTGCTTTCGACCGGGCGCGACATCCTGTTTCTCTGGGTGGCGCGGATGGTCATGCTGGGGCTGCGCTTCGCCGACGACATCCCGTTCGAGCACGTCTACATCCACTCGATCATCCAGGCCCCCGACGGGCGGCGGATGAGCAAGTCGCTGGGCACGGGCGTCGACCCGCTCGTGCTCGTCGAGGGCGGCCCCCGCCCGCCGGCGTTCCCGCAGGGCGGCGACTTCCCGGCCTACGGCGCCGACGCCGTGCGCTTCGGCCTGCTGGCGATGTCGTCCACGCAGGACGTGCGCTTCAGCGAGGAGAAGATCGCCCAGGGCCAGGCGCTGGCCAACAAGCTCTACAACGCCACGCGCTTCGTCATGGTCCGCGTCGGCGACGACGCGGCCGCCGCGGCCGCCGCGGGACCGCAGCCGCGCACCGTGGAGGACCGCTGGATCCTGTCGCGCCTGCAGGCGGCCAAGCGCGAGACCCAGGCGCGGCTGGACGGCTTCGACTTCGCGAAGGTCGCGCTCGGGCTCTACGACTTCATCTACGGCGAGCTGTGTGACTGGTATCTGGAGATCGTCAAGCCGCGGCTGGGCGACGACGCCGATCCGCAGGACCGCAGCGCGCTCGCCGCGACGCTGCTGCACGTCCTGCGCGAGACGATCGCCGCCGCCCACCCGGTGATCCCGTTCGTCACCGAGGAGCTGTGGGAGCACCTGCCCGGCAGCGAGGGGCTGCTGGCCACGAGCATGCTGCCCGCGCCGGATCCCGCGCTCGCCGACCCGGAGGCCGAGGCGCAGATGGGACGGGCGATCGAGGCGATCCGCGTCCTGCGCGCGTGGCGCGACTCGGTCGGCGTCCGGCCCGGGGTCGTCGTGCCGGCGACGCTCAACGCCGAGGGCTACGAGGCGACCGCCGATCGCGTCGGCGCTCTCGCGCGCTTTGCCTTCAACGGCGGCTCGGGCGCGGGCGGCGACGGCGACGCGGCCGAGGTCGCGAGCGTGGCGGTGCCCGGCGGCACGGTCGGCGTGCTGGAGTCCGGCGACGTCGACCTCGGGGCCGCCGAGCGGCGCCTGGTGGCGCGGCGCGCGACGCTGCGCAGCGAGATCGAGCGCGCCGAGCGCAAGCTCTCCAACGCGGGGTTCGTGGCCAAGGCGCCGGCCGCGGTGGTGGACGGGGAGCGGGCCAAGCTCGATCGCCTGCGCGCGGAGCTGGAGGCGCTGTGACGCGCGCCGGCCTCGACGTCGGCGCCGCCCGCATCGACGCCGCGCGGGAGGCCGAGCGCTGGCTGCTGTCGCTCGAGCTCTTCGGCATGCGCTTCGGGCTGGACCGGATGCGGCGGCTGATGACGGCGCTCGACGCGCCGCACGAGCGTTTCTCGTCGATCCATGTCGTCGGCACGAACGGCAAGTCCTCGACGGTGCGGATGATCGCCGCGCTGCTGCACCACCACGGGGTGCACGCCGGCGCGTACCTCTCGCCGCACCTCGTCAGCTTCACCGAGCGCATCCGGATCGACGGCGCGGACATCTCCGCCGAGCAGTTCGCGGCCGCGGTCGGCCGCGCACGGCGGGCGACGCAGCTCGTCGACCGCACGCTGGAGGGCGACGACCGCGTGACGCAGTTCGAGGCGCTGACGGCGGCCGCCTACACCCAGCTCGCCGAGGCCGGGGTCGAGGTGGCGGTCGTCGAGGCCGGCCTGGGCGGGCGCTGGGACGCGACGAACGTCATCGACGCGGGCATCGCCGTGCTGACGAACGTCGGCCTGGAGCACACCCGCTGGCTGGGGCCGACCGTCGCCGACATCGCGCGCGAGAAGCTCGCCGTGGTGGCGGGTGGGCGGGAGCGGGTCACGCTCGTGCTCGGCCCCGACCTGCACCCCGACGCCGAGGCCGAGGCGCTCGTGGTCGCCGAACGCCAGGACGCGAGGATCGTGCGCGCGGCGGCCGCGCCGCCCGCCGGCTTGGAGCTCGGAGCCCGCGGCGCCTTCCAGCGGCGCAACTTCGCCGTCGCGTGCGCCGCGGCGGAGGCCTGGCTGGGGCGCCTGGACGACGCGGCGGTGCGGTCGGCGGCGGCGACCGTCGTGCCGGGCCGCTTCGAGGTGCTGGCCGACGACGACGGGGTCGCGGTCGTGCTCGACGGCGCCCACAACGCCGGCGGCATCGAGGCGCTGGCCGCCTCGCTGCCGGAGTTCCTGGCCGGGCGCCCGCTCGTCGCGGTCCTGTCGGTGCTCGACGACAAGGACGCGGCAGCGATGCTGCGCACGCTGCTGCCGCTCTGCGCGGGCGTCGTGTTCACCGCGAACGCCAGCCCGCGGGTGCTCTCGCCGGCCACGCTGGCCTCGCTCGCGGGACAGATCGGCGCGCCCGCGATCGCCCGCGTCGAGGCCGACCCGCGTCGGGCGGTCGCGCTCGCGCGGCGGCTGGCCGCCGAGCTCGGCGCGTGCGCCGGCGGCGTCGTGCTCGCCACCGGATCGATCTACCTCGTGGCCGACCTCGTCCGGCCGCACGGCGCCGGCCGCGGATCGACGCTGTGAACCGTGAGGGCCCCTCGGCGCTGAAGCTGATCGGCGCGGTCGCGCTGCTCGTCGCCGTCACGATCCTGTTCTGGTTCGGGGTCGGCTACGGGCTCGGGCGCCTGTTTCTCTGAGCCCGCGACCGGGCGACCCGCTGTCTCGTGGCCAACGGCCCCATAGCACGGCGTCCTCATGTACGGGTAAGCTCCGCCGATCGTGCTCGCCGTCTTCGGCATCAACAGCGATGGGCTGAACCTCGCGGTCAACATGCTCATCCTGTTTCTGGTCGTCATCTACCTGGCGCTCGTGTACTGGACGTACATGGACGCGATCCGGCGGATCGAGGACCCGATGCTCGTCATCTGTGCGACGGTGGCGTCGCTGTTTCCGTTCGTCGGAACGATCCTCTACGTGATCGTGCGGCCGCCGGAATACCTCGAGGACATCCACGAGCGCGAGCTGGAGATGCAGGCCGCCGAGGCGCGACTGCACGAGGCGAACTACATGCTGTGCCCGCACTGCGACTACGAAGTCAAGGAAGACTTCCTACGCTGTCCGAACTGCGTGCGCAAGCTGCGCGACCCGTGCCGCGCCTGCGGACGGCCGCTGGATCCGACCTGGAAGCTCTGCCCGTACTGCGAGGCAGAGCCGGGCGACATCGGACGCCAGCCGCGGCTGCGCTCCGAAGCCTGACCCCCCGAACTCTAGGAGACAAACACCGATGGACCGGACTCTGATCCTGGTCAAGCCCGATGCGTTCGCGCGCGGCCTGACCGGGGAGATCATCGCCCGCTTCGAGCGCAAGGGCCTGCGGCTCGCGGCGTTGAAGCTCATGACGCTCGACGAGGGCACCGCCAAGCGCCACTACGCCGAGCATGAGGGCAAGCCCTTCTTCGCCGACCTCGTGACCTTCATCACCTCGGGCCCGCTCGTCGCGATCATCCTCGAGGGCCCCAACGCGGTCGCCGCCGGCCGCCAGCTCATCGGCTCGACGCACGGCGTCTACGCGGCGCCCGGGTCGATCCGCGGCGACTACGCCCTCTCGATGCAGCAGAACCTCGTCCACGGCTCGGACTCCGAGGCGTCCGCCGAGCGCGAGATCGCGCTGTACTTCGGCGACGAGTGAATCGCCGGAGGTCGTGAGCGGCGCGGCGCTACGCTGCGCCGCCTGATGACCCGGCCGCTGATCCTCGCCAGCCGCTCCCCGCAGCGCCGCGCGATCCTCGAGCAGCTCGGGATCGCGTTCGAGGTGGTCGTCGCCGATGTCGCGGAGATCGCCGCCGGCGACCCCGTCGAGGTGGCCTGCGCGAACGCCCGGGCGAAGGCCGCGGCGGTGGCGCGGCGGCGGCCGGAGGCGACCGTGCTCGGCGTCGACACGGTCGTGGCGCTCGACGGCGAGATCTACGGAAAGCCGGCCTCGGCGGCGGCCGCGCGGGAGACCCTGAAACGGCTCTCGGGGCGGACCCACGAGGTGATCAGCGGCATCGCGCTGCTCGATTCGGCAAACCCTCAGGTTGCGCATGAGGTGACGAGCGTGACCTTTCGGCCGCTCTCCGAGAAGGTCGTCCGACGTTATGTCGAGACCGGCGAATGGTCCGGTAGAGCGGGCGGTTATGCCATCCAGGGCAAAGGCGCGTTGCTCGTTCGCCGCATAATGGGCGACTACCTCAACGTGGTCGGTCTACCCGTCGCGAAATTGCTCGACCTCGACTTGACCCTTATGCTCAGGGAGAACTAGAGGGATGGCTTGGCGGAGGGCCCTCCGCCGCTAGACTCAACGGCGGCGGCAGCACCGCGAGCACCCCGCGAACGCGGTCCGCGGCACGGGTTCTCGCCACCTCTTCATGGGTTTCTTCAGCTACCTCACGGGATTCGGCGGCCGCGACATGGCCGTCGATCTGGGCACGGCGAACACGCTCGTCTACGTGCGCGGCCGCGGCATCGTCCTGAGCGAGCCGTCGGTCGTCGCGATCGACTCGCGCAGCGGTGAGGTGCACGCCGTCGGCATCGAGGCCAAGCGGATGCTCGGCCGCACGCCCGGCACGATCTCCGCGATCCGCCCGCTGAAGGACGGCGTGATCGCCGACTTCGACGTGACCGAGGAGATGCTGCGCCACTTCATCCAGAAGGTTCACCAGAATCGCTGGGCGCATCCGCGCGTGGTGGTATGTGTTCCCTCCGGCGTGACCGGGGTCGAGAAACGCGCGGTCGAGGAGGCCTGCCTGAGCGCCGGCGCGCGTCAGGCCTACCTCATCGAGGAGCCGATGGCGGCGGCGATCGGCGCGGGGCTGCCGGTCGGCGAGCCGACCGGCTCGATGGTCGTCGACATCGGCGGCGGCACGAGCGAGGTCGCGGTCATCTCGCTGGGCGGCATCGTCGTGTCGCAGTCGATCCGGATCGGCGGCGACGAGCTCGACGAGGCGATCATCAACTACGCCAAGCGCGAGTACAAACTGCTCATCGGCCAGCAGACGGCCGAGGAGGTCAAGCTCGAGATCGGCTCCGCGCACCCGATGGAGGAGGAGGTCCAGGCCGAGATCCGCGGGCGCGACATGGTCTCCGGCCTGCCCAAGACCGTGGTCCTCACCAGCGAGGAGATCCGCCAGGCGCTCGAGGAGCCGCTGTCGCAGATCATCGACGCCGTCAAGGAGACGCTCGACCGCACGCCGCCCGAGCTGTCGTCGGACATCATGGATCGCGGAATCATGCTCGCGGGCGGCGGCTCGCTGCTGCAGGGCCTCGACGAGCGCCTGCGCGAGGAGACCCAGATGCCGTGCCACCTCGCCGAGTCGCCGCTGACGTGCGTCGCGGTCGGCTCGGGCCGCTCGCTGGAGGAGTTCGAGGTCATCCACCGCACCAACCGCGGCAACTCGAAAAACCGCCGCCGTCGGTACTAACACGACGCCTTGGAGTCAACGCCCACGTGTATGACAAGACAGTCCGCCGGCGCCGGGCAGTCCTCGGACTGCTCGTCGCCTGCTCACTGATCCTGCTCACCGCCTATTTCGGTGAATCCGGCAGCGGCGCGCTGCATTCGGTGCAGCGCGGCACCAGCGAGGTGCTCAACCCCGTGCAGGAGGGCGCCAGCCGGGCGCTCAAGCCGGTGCGAGACCTGTTCGGCTGGTTCGGCGACACGATCGCCGCCAAGGGGCAGGTCGAGGACCTGCGCCGCGAGCGCGACCGCCTGCGCACGGAGGTCGCTCAGAGCGAGGTCGTCTCAGCCGACAACGCCCGCCTCAGCAAGCTGCTGCAGCTTCAGGGGGCCCTCGGCCTCGACGACCTCGGCCCGAAGACCGGCCGGGTCATCTTCCAGTCGGCGACGGTCTGGTACTCGGCGATCCGCGTCGACAAGGGCTCCGACGACGGCGTGCAGGTCGGCCACCCGGTCATCAACGAGGAGGCGCTCGTCGGCCGGGTGACCGAGGTGTTCGGCGGGCACGCGCAGGTGACGCTCATCACCGACGCCTCCACGAAGGTGCCCGCGCGGGCGGGGCGCCGCCAGGAGTTCGGCATCGTGGAGCCCGCCAGCGCCGGCAACCCGACCGACCTCGTCATGAACTTCACGCAGCCCAACGCGAGGATCGGCGTCGGCGACCGCGTCGTCACCCGCGGCACCGAGCCCGACGACCGCGCGCCGTCGCGCTACCCCGTCGGCCTGCCGATCGGCGAGGTCGTGCGGATCGACAACGAGGGGACCGACACGCAGGAGATCCACCTGCGCCCGTACGCCGACGTGCGCAGCCTGGACTTCGTGCAGATCCTGACCCGGCCGCGGGGGCCGCGCCCGTGACCGCCCTGACGCCCCAGCTGCTGGCGCGCCTGGCCGCCCTCGGGATGCTCGGCGTCATCGTCCAGACGGCGGCGATCTCGCAGCTGCCGATCGCCGGCGCCAACGCCGACCTGTCGCCGCTGCTGGTCATGGCCGTCGGCCTGCTGTGCGGGTCGCTGGCGGGCGGCGTCTTCGGCTTCGGGGTCGGCCTGTTCGCCGACGTCGTCTCGCTGCAGACGCTCGGCGTCTCGTCGCTCGTGCTGCTGGGCGTCGGCTACGGCGCCGGGCGGTTGCGCGAGGCGCGCGACCCCGAGGGCACGCTCGTGCCGCTCGCCGTCGGCGCCGCCGCGACGCTGGCGTTCGGCATCGGCTTCGCGCTCGTGCAGTTCCTGCTCGGCGTCGACGCGCCGGTCTCCTGGGCGCTCATCCGCCAGCTGCTGGCGACGCTCGTGCTCAACACCCTGCTGGCCCTGCCGCTCTACGCGCTCGTGCGCCGCTGGCTGCACGCCGCGATGCCCGACGACCCGCGCCGCCGGCGCCGCCGCGCCTACACGACCGGCGGCCTGAGCCCGCTCTCCCGCGGCCCGGAGGCCCATCGCTGATGATGGAGTCCTCCGGCGATCGTCGCGCCCCGATCACGCCGCAGCTCGCGATGCGCGTGGCGATCCTCGGCGGCGTCGCGTTCGCGCTGTTTGCCATCGTCTTCTTCCGCCTGTGGTACCTGCAGGTCCTGTCGGGCGACAAGTTCCTCGCGCAAGCGACCGTCAACCGCGTCCGCGAGCTGAAGATCCAGGCCCCGCGCGGCAAGATCGTCGACCGCACCGGCAAGGTCATCGTCGCCAACAAGGTCGCCGTCGTCGTGGAGATCGATCCCGCCAAGCTGCCGGAGGAAGAGCGCGAGCTGGCCGGCCAATGGGCCTTCGACGTCAACGCACGCGCCGCCAAGCCGAAGGGCCAGCGCGGCGATCCGATCCCGATCCCGCGCACCCCGACAGACGAGCTGCGCGCGCGCTACCAGCGCCTGGGCCGCGTCCTGGGGCTGCCGGGCAGCGAGATCCACCGTCGCGTCGTGCGCTCGCTCGTCGTCGTGCCGTACTCCAACGTGCGCCTGAAGACCGACGTGCCGGCCTCGACCTTGTCGTACATCGCCGAGCGCCCCGAGCTGTTCCCGGGCGTGAAGGTCGAGAAGACCTACGTGCGCACCTATCCGAACCGGTCGCTGGCCGCCCAGATCGTCGGCGCGGTCGCGGAGATCAGCCCCGAGGAGCAGAAGGAGCCGCGCTTCCGCGGCGTTCCGGACGGCACGCTCGTGGGCAAGGACGGTCTCGAGCGCGCCTACGACCGCTACCTGCGCGGCGTCGACGGCAAGCAGCGCATCCAGGTCGACGCGTTCGGCCGCCCGGCGCCCAACCCGCGCCTGAAGCGCACCGAGCCGATCGCCGGCCAGCGCCTGCGCCTCTCGCTGGACCTCGGCCTGGAGCGCACCACGCAGCAGGCGCTGGCGTCGATCGGCGGCGGGCACCCCGGCGCGGCGCTCGCCCTCGATCCGCGCGACGGCGCGGTCCTCGCGATGGCGTCGCACCCGACGTTCGACCCGGCCGTGATGACGAAGCCGATGACGCAGGAGCGCTACGAGGCGCTGACCGGCGAGGACACCGGCAAGCCGCTGTTCAACCGCGCGATCGCCGGCCAGTACCCGACCGGCTCGACGTTCAAGGCGATCACCGCGCTGGCGGGCCTGGAGAAGGGGCTCATCACCCCCGGCACCGTGGTCAACGACACCGGCTGCATCACGGTCGGCGAGGCCGAGCGCTGCAACGCGCGCGACGCGAAGTACGGGGCCGTCGACCTCGCCCGGGCGATGCAGGTCTCCTCGGACGTGTATTTCTACAAGCTCGGGATCAGCGCGTTCTACAGCCCCGGCGACGACCTCGTCATCCAGCGCTACGCGCGCAAGCTCGGCTTCGGCCGGGCGACCGGGATCGACCTGCCCGGCGAGGACGGCGGCGTCATCCCCGACAAGGCGTGGCGCGAGGAGATCAACGACTTCGAGCGCGAGTGCCGCAAGGAGAAGAAGATCTCGCTGGAGGCCAACGTCTTCGCCGCGGGGGCGGCCGGCTGCGGCCGGTCGGACCTGCGCGACTACAACCTCGGCGACACGGTCAACCTCTCCGTCGGGCAGGGCGACCTGCAGGCCACGCCGCTGCAGCTCGCCGTCTCCTACGCCGCGATCGCCAACAAGGGCCGCATCGTCGTGCCCCACCTCGGCCTGGAGATCCAGCGCTCCAACGGCGAGCTCGTGCAGCGCATCGAGCGCGATCCCGCGCGCCGCGTCGACATCGACGAGTCCGACCGCCAGGCGGTCGCGCGCGGCCTGCACCTCGCGGCGAGCGCCCCCGGCGGCACGTCGGCCGACGTGTTCAGCGGATGGCCGCACGCCGAGCTGCCCGTCTACGGCAAGACCGGCACCGCCGAGCGCCAGCCGAAGGCCGATCAGTCCTGGTACGTCGCCTACGTGCCCGACCCGAAGCGGCCGATCGTCGTCGCGGTCACCGTCGAGGAGGGCGGCTTCGGCGCCGCCCGGGCGGCCCCCATCGCCTGCCGGATGCTGGCGAAGTTCTATGACCGCCCGGACGTCCCCTGCGCGCCCGGCGAGGACCAGTCGCAGTGAACGAACCGGCCGCGAGCCGTCTGCCGGCGGGCCTACGCCTGCCGTTCGATCCGCTGCTCGCGCTGGCGGCGATCGGGCTCATGGCCGCCTCGCTCGTTACCCTCAACGCATCCACGAGCGAAGACGTCCCCGGCGATCCGAACTACTACGTAACGCGCCAAGGCGTGTTCTTCGCCATCGGCACGCTCTTGGCGATCGTCCTCAGCCGGATCGACTACTCCCGCTTTCGCGAGCTGAAGTACGGGATCTACGGGCTGATGATGGGCGGGCTGGCGCTCGTCGCGGTCTTCGGTGGCGTGACGCGTGGCTCGCAGCGCGCGATCCAGCTGCCCTTCTTCGAGGTGCAGGCCTCCGAGCTCGGCAAGGTCTTGCTGATCGCCGCGCTGGCCGCCTTCGTCGTGGACTGCACGCGGCGCCTGGGCGAGCGCGAGACGACCGCGCGGCTCGTGCTGATCGGGATGGTGCCGGCGACGTTCGTCATGGCCTCCGATCTCGGCTCCGGGCTGGTCTACATCGCGATCCTCTTCGCCGCGCTGTTCATCGCGGGCGTGAGCTGGCGGCACTTCGCGGGCCTGATCACGCTCGGGGTCGTCTCGGTCGCGCTCGTGCTGACCGCCGCGCCGGCGCTCGGGGTGACCGTGCTGACGAGCGAGCAGTCCTCTCGCCTGACCTCCTTTCTCTCGCCGTCGGAGGTCGCCGGCGACGCCGGCTACCAGCAGAACCAGTCGCGCATCGCGATCGGCTCGGGTCAGAAGACGGGCCGGGGCGAGCAGGCGACGCAGGCGACGCTGAACTTCCTGCCCGAGGAACGCACGGATTTCGCGTTCGCCGTCGTCGGCGAGCGCTGGGGCTTCGCCGGTGCGGGCCTGCTCCTCTCGTTGTACGCGCTGCTCATCTGGCGCGGTCTGCGGATTCTCACCATGGCCAAGAACCTCTACGGCGCGCTGATCGCCGGGGGCGTCGTGGCCATGCTCCTGTTTCAGGTCTTCATCAACGTCGGCATGAACGTGGGGATCATGCCCATCACCGGGATCCCGCTACCGCTGTTCTCCTATGGCGGCAGCTCGGCACTCTCGACACTTTTGGCCATCGGCCTGTTGCAGTCGATCTACGCGCAAGGGCGCTTCGCTGCTGCAACCAAACGCCGGGGGCTCCCATTCTGAGCAAAGGACCCTTCACCCATGAAGAAGCAACTGCTGGTCAGCGTCGATCGCGGCGAGACCCGCGTCGCGCTGCTGGAAGCATCCGGTAACCCGAGCGCCGCGGGCGCCGCGAAGCCGGCATCGCGCTCCAAGAAGAGCGACGCCGCCGACGGCTATCGCGTCGCCGAGCTGTACTTCGAGCGGCGCGGCGCGCGCTCGATCGTCGGCAACATCTACAAGGGCAAGGTCGACAACGTGCTGGCCGGCCTCGAGGCCGCGTTCGTCGACATCGGCCTGGACAAGAACGGCTTTCTGCACGTCGACGAGATCGTCGTGCCGGGCGTCGACGTCGGCCGCCGCGGCCGCGGCAAGGAGGGCGGCTCGAAGATCACCGAGCTCATCAAGCCCGGCCAGGAGATCGTGGTGCAGGTCGTCAAGGACCCGCTGAAGAGCAAGGGCGCGCGGCTGTCGATGGAGCTGACGATCGCCGGGCGCTACATGGTCTACGCCCCGATGGGCGAGGGCGTGGGCGTCTCGCGGCGCCTCGAGGATCGCGAGCGCGAGCGCCTGCGCCGCGAGACGAAGGGCCTGGACCTGCGCGGCGGCGGCGCGATCATCCGCACCGCGGCCAGCGGCGCCACCCGCCAGGACTTCGAGCGCGAGCTGCAGTACCTCTTCAAGCTGCACGAGGTCCTGCTCAAGCGCGTCGAGGAGACGCCCGCGCCCGGGCTCGTCTTCCAGGAGGCCGACCTCTCGGTGCGCGTCGTGCGCGACATCTTCTCCGAGCACTTCGAGCGCGCGATCGTCGACGATCCCAAGCAGCACCAGCGCCTCGTGTCGTTCTTCACGCGCACCGCGCCCGAGCTCGTCGACCGCGTCGAGCTCTACGAGGAGAAGGCCTCGCTGTTCGCCGCCCACGGCGTCGACAAGGTCATCGACGGCCTCATGACGCGGCGCGTCGACCTGCCCAGCGGCGGCTACCTCATCATCGACTACGCCGAGGCGCTGACGGTCATCGACGTCAACTCGGGCTCGTTCATCGGCCGCGGCAAGGGCGCCCGGCTGGAGGACACGATCACGACGACGAACCTCGAGGCCGCCGAGGAGGTCGTCAACCAGCTGCGCCTGCGCGACATCGGCGGGATCATCGTCATCGACTTCATCGACATGGCCCGCGCGCGCAACCGCGACGCCGTGCTCAAGACGCTGCGCAAGACGCTCGACGAGGATCGCACGAAGACGTTCACCGCCGAGATCTCCAAGCTCGGGCTCGTCGAGATGACGCGCCAGAACGTCACCGAGGGCGTGCGCGAGATCATCTCCCGTCCCTGCCCGACCTGCAACGGCGACGGCGTGATCAAGTCCGAGGAGACGATCGCGATCGAGTTCGAGCGCCGCCTGCGGGTCATCACCAAGAAGGCGCCCAAGAAGCACGAGGCGTTTCTCGTGCAGATGAACCCGCGCGTCAGCGCGATCTTCACCGGCAGCGCCAAGCGCGTGCTGCACGCGCTCGAGGAGGAGACCGGCCGGCGCTTCCACTTCACGGGGACCGAGGGCCTGCCGCTGGACCACTTCGACATCCTCATGGAGGGCTCGCGCGACGAGGTCATGGAGCGCGCGGTGCCGTTTCGCGAGGGCGACGAGGTGCTCGTGCAGATCGTCGAGCCGCACATGTACGACGTCGACGACGCGGTCGCCAAGATCGACGGCTACATCATCAGCGTGGCCGGGGGCGGGCGCTTCGTGGGCGCCAAGCGCCTGGTGCGCATCGACCACGCCGGGCGGACGTCGGCCACGGCGACGATGCTCGACGCGCCCGAGGAAACCACGCCGCCCGCGGCTGCGCCCGCAGCGGCCGCGCCGAGCGCCGAGGACGGTGCCGAGGACGATGGCGTAGAATCGACGACTCGGCGCCGCGGCCGCAGGGGCGGTCGGCGCCGTTCGCGTGCCACGGCTGAGTCTGGCGCGACACCCGCTTCGGAAAGCTAAGACCTTCTTTTCATCATGGCCTACGCAATCGTCAAGACCGGCGGCAAGCAGTACCGCGTCGAGGAGGGGCAGACCCTGCTCGTCGAGCGGCTGCCCGAGGAAGAGGGCGCGACCGTCGTGCTCGCGCCGCTGCTGTACGCGGCCGACGACGCCGTCTTCGACACCGACGGCCTCAAGAAGGTCTCGGTCAAGGCCCGCATCGTGGCCCACGAGCGCGGCGAGAAGCTGCGCGTGTTCAAGTTCAAGCCCAAGCGCGGCTACAAGCGCACGACGGGACACCGGCAGGAGCTGACCCGCTTGGAGATCACGGAAGTGAAGGGCTAATGGCACATAAGAAGGGGCTCGGCTCCTCCCGCAACGGGCGCGACTCCAACGCCCAGCGCCTCGGCGTCAAGACGTTCGCCGGCGAGATCGTCAGCGGCGGCGAGATCATCGTCCGCCAGCGCGGCACCCGCTTCCGCCCCGGTGACGGGGTCGGCATCGGCAAGGACGACACGCTCTACGCCCGTTCGCCGGGCACGGTCGTCTTCGGCCAGCGGCGCGGCAAGCGCATCGTCTCGATCGCGCCGCACGACGCCGAGTAGTCAGATGGCCGCGCGGGACGTCGCCCGCGCGCTCGCCGCCGGACGTGTCGCGATCGGCGCGGGACTGCTCGTGGCACCGCGGCTGAGCCTCGGCGTGTGGATCGGCCGCGATGCCGCTGCCGGCGCGGTCGCCGCGCCCGCGCGGGCGCTGGGGATCCGCGAGGTTGTGCTCGGCGGGCTGGCGCTGCACGTCGTCGATCGCCCGCGCGTCGCCGGGCGGATGCTGCGCGCCCTGGCGATCTGCGACGCCGTCGACCTGCTGGCGACGGTCGCCGTGCGGCGCTCCCTGTCGCCCGTGGCCGTCGCCGCGATCAGCGCGATGGCGCTGCCCGCGGCCGCGGGCCAGCTGTGGGCGGCGGCGCAGCTCGACGCTGTGGCTGCGCCCGCCGATCAGATTCCGTAGGGCCGGCCTCGCTGCTGCCGGCGCGTGGTGGTCAGCGGTTCGGGAGCGGGGCGCGGGTGCTCGGCGATCCACGCCTGCGCCGCCGCCGTCGCCTCGCGCGCGACCGTCGCCACGTCGGTCCCCGGCGCCGGCTCGCGCATCACCCCGAGCTCGGTGAGCTGATGGACCATCGACTCCAGCGGCGAGTGCGCATGGCACCACGGCTCCGGGAACGACGCTCCGCGCTTCGCCGTGGCGACCCACTCGACGAGCAGCCAGTCGCTGAGCCGCACCCTGTCGGGGAACCCGGCGAAGTTCGGCCCGGGCGTCATCTCAGCTCGCCTGGCTGACCGGCCGGATGAGGATCTCGTTGACGTCCATGTGCGGCGGCTGCGACACGGCGAACATGATCGCACGGGCGATGTCGTCGGGCTCGAGCGCGTCCGACACCGGGTTGTCGAAGAACGGCGTGTCGACCATCCCGGGCTCGATCGAGGTCACCCGCACGCCCGTGTCGTTGAGCTCCTGGCGCGCGGACTCGGCCATCGCGGTGACGGCGTGCTTCGTCGCGCTGTAGAGCGAGCCGGGCAGCGCCCGGCGCCCGGCCACCGAGCTCGTCAGCAGCAGGTGCCCGACGGAGTCCTTCAGTGCGGGCAGCGTCGCGCGGATCGTGTACGCGCAGCCCAGGACGTTGGTGAGCACCATGTCACGCCACTGCTCGGGGCTCTCCTTGAGAAAGCCGCGCGCCGCCCCGAAGCCGGCGTTGGCGAACGCGACGTCGATGCGGCCGAACGCATCGATGGCGGCCTGCACCATCGCCTCCTGCTGGGCGAACTGCGTCACGTCGCAGGTGACGGGGATCGCCCGCTCCTCGCCGCCGAGCTCGTCGGCGAGCGCCTCGAGCTTGTCGGTCGAGCGCGCGGCGAGCACGAGCCGGTGGCCCGCCGCCGATGCCTGGCGGGCGGTCGCGGCGCCGATGCCGCTCGAGGCGCCGGTGATGAGAAAGACGGGATCGTCGGCCATGGTTCTCCTTCGTGGGGTGAGGTGCAGGGGTCCGGCCGTGGCATGGATACCCCCTAACGTTGGGAGCGACATGCTCTACGACAAGGCGCGCATCAACGTGGTGGCAGGCGGCGGCGGCGACGGCTGCCTGAGCTTTCGGCGTGAGGCGCACGTCCCGCACGGTGGCCCCGACGGCGGCGACGGCGGGCATGGCGGCGACGTCGTGCTCGTCTGCGACGACTCGCTGCGCGACCTGCAGTCCTTCAAGCGCAGCGTGCACTACAAGGCCAGGCGGGCCGGGCACGGCGAGGGCGCGCTGCGTCACGGCGCCGACGGCCCGCCGCTGGAGGTTCGCGTCCCGCCGGGCACGCAGGTCGCGTCGTGGGACGGCAGCACGCACGATCTCGTCGTCCCCGGCCAGCGCGTCGTCGTCGCTCGCGGCGGCGCCGGCGGGCGCGGCAACAAGAAGTTCGCCAGCTCGACGATCCAGGCGCCGCGCCTGCGCGAGCGCGGCCTGCCCGGCGAGGAGGGCTGGATCGACCTGCGCCTCAAGCTGCTGGCCGACGTCGGCCTCGTCGGGCTGCCCAACGCCGGCAAGTCCTCGCTGCTGGGGCGCATGACGCGGGCGGCGCCGAAGGTCGCGGCGTATCCCTTCACGACGCTCGAGCCGGTGCTCGGCACGCTCGACGGCCCCGATCGCCAGCTCATCATCGCCGACATCCCGGGGCTCATCGAGGGCGCCAGCGACGGCGCCGGCCTCGGCCACGACTTCCTCGCGCACGTCGAGCGCACGCGCCTGCTCGTGCACGTCCTCGACCTCGCGCCGCTCGACGGCTCCGATCCGCTCGCCAACCACGCCACGATCGAGGCCGAGCTGCGCGCCCACGACCCGCGGCTGGCGTCGCTGCCGCGCCTGCTGGCGCTCTCGAAGGCCGACCTCGTGCCCGCGGACGAGGCCCAGGCGGCGGCGGCGCGATGGCGCGAGCGCCTCGGCGACGAGGTGCCGGTGCTCGTGACCTCGTCGGCGACCGGCGCCGGCACCGACGAGCTCGCCCGCGAGCTGCTGCGCCGCGTCCCGCTCAGCGGTGCCGTGCACCCGGCCGATGCCCTCGCGGAGGACTCGCCCAGCGTCGAGCACCGCGTCTTTCGCCCGGCGGCGAACCGCGGCTTCCGCGTGGAGCGCCTCGACGACGGCGTGTTTCGCGTGGAGGGCGACGGCGTCGAGAGGCTGCTCATGCGCCACGACCTCGACAACGACGAGGCGCTCGCGCACGTCGAGGGGCGGCTGCGCCGGATGGGGATCATCAGCGCGCTCGAGGCGCAGGGCTTCGAGCCCGGCGACGACGTCGAGATCGCCGGAATCATGTTCGAGCTGCATCCCGGATAGCACGAGGCGGCGCAACCTTCGCCTCCAGCCCGGTGTTACGGTTTCGCGCCGATGAGATTCCGAAACGTCACAGCCCTGACCGTCCTGCTCGCGTGCCTCTGCGCGCCGGCCGCGGCGCAGGCCTCACCCGACCAGGCGTCGATCATGATGGACGACGACCAGCTGCTGTACCGCGACAACGTCACGCAGACGCGCACGCTGGTGACGATGCGCTCGATGGGCGTCGACGCCGTGCGCGCGACCGTGCTCTGGCGGACCGCCGCCGAGGGTGCCGATCTGACCAACAAGGAGATCAAGCGCCTCAAGGGCAAGAAGCTTCAGGACCGGGCGCGGGCACAGCGGAGGCGCTTCAAGGCGAACGACCCGCGCACGTACCCGACGCGCAACTGGGACCGCTACGACAACCTCGTCAAGGAGGCCACGAAGCTCGGCATGCGCGTGTTCTTCACGATCACCGGACCCGGCCCGAGCTACGCGCACAGGATCGCCCCGCGCAACCAGCGCGCCAACGCCGGCACGTACCGCCCCTACCCGTCGCGCTTCCGCAGCTTCGTCGAGGCCGTCGGCAAGCGCTACTCGGGCACCTACCGCGACGAGAACGCGATCCGCCGGCCGCTGCCGCGGGTGTCCATGTGGTCGCTGTGGAACGAGCCCAACCAGGCCGGATGGCTGTCGCCGCAGTGGGAGCGCGTCGACGGCGTCAACGTCCCCGTCGCGCCCGCGCTCTACCGCCAGCTGCACCAGGCGGGCGTCCAGGGCCTCGAGCGCTCCGGCCACGGCAACGACCCGATCCTCCTCGGCGAGACGGCGCCGATGGGCTCGACCCAGACCGGGCCGCGCAACGGCCTGCGGCCCGTCCCGTTCCTGCGCGAGATGCTGTGCCTCAAGCCCGACGGAACGCCCTACGCGGGTGAGGACGCGGCGCGCCGGCGCTGTCAGGACTTCGTGAAGAACCCGACGCTGAAGGCCACGGCCTTCGCCCACCATCCCTACACGAAGAAGAACGCGCCGACGAAGGCGCCGGCCAGCCCGGACGAGGTCACGATGGGCAACATCGGCACGCTCGGGCCGATCCTCGACACGCTGTCGGCGCAGTCGGGCGGCAAGATCGCCGCCGGTCTGCCGATCTTCCTGACGGAGTTCGGCTACGAGAGCGAGCCCGACCCGCGCAACGGCATCCCGCTCTTCCGCCAGGCCGAGTTCAACCAGCTCGCGGAGTTCCTCGCCTTCAACGATCCGCGGGTGGCGGCGACCACGCAGTTCCTGCTCAAGGACGCCGCGCCGCTGCGGCGCTCCCCGGTCACCCGCAAGAAGTACAAGGTCGGTTCCCGGGAGTACTGGTTCACGTACCAGTCGGGCCTCTACAACACGCGCAACCGCGCCAAGCCGGCGGCCTACGCCTACTCGTTCCCGCTCGTCGTCTTTCCGGCGGGCGAGGGCACGGTCGGCTTCTGGGGGCAGGCCCGCTTCCGGCCCAACGCCGGGTCGGACACGCTCCTGTTCCTGTGGCGGCCCGCGCCGAGGGAGCCCTGGCAGCAGCTCACGGAGTTCGTGACCACGAGCCCGCGCAACTTCTTCACCGGCACGGTGCCGGTGCCCGGCCCGGGCGGCGAGTACGCCGCGGCCTACTGGGACGCCGAGGCCGGCAAGATCGGCAACTACTCGCTGCCCACGAAGCTGGGGTAGGCGACCGACGCGACGTACCGGCGCGGCGGCCATGCGCGCGTAAGCTCACTGCGCGCATGGCCCGCTACGTCATCAAGCTCGGTTCGAGCATCGTCGCCGAGGACGACGGCGAGCTGCGCGCCGCCGTCATCGAGCGCATCTGCGCGGAGGCCGCGGCGCGTCACGCCGCCGGTCACGACGTCGTGCTCGTCACGAGCGGCGCGATCGCGCGCGGCATGCGCGTCATGGGGCTGCCGCCCCGGGCCCGGGCGATCGAGGACCTCCAGGCGGCGAGCGCGATCGGCCAGGGCAAGCTCTACCGCGTGTACGACGAGCTGCTGCGCGCGCACGGCATCACCTCGGCGCAGGTGCTGCTGACGTTCTTCGACATGAGCGCGCGCACGCACTACCTCAACGCGCGCGGCACGCTGAACAAGCTGCTCGACTGGCGCGTGCTGCCGGTCATCAACGAGAACGACACGACGACGACCGACGAGATCTCGTTCGGCGACAACGACTTCCTCGCCGCCCAGGTGGCGATGCTCGTGGGCGCCGACCTGCTCGTGCTGCTGACCGACGTCGACGGGCTGTTCACCGCCAGCCCGCGGACCGATCCCGGGGCCCGGCTCGTGCCGTCGGTGACCGACTTCGCCGCCCTCGGCGACCTCGCGATCGGCCACACCACGTCGCCGCTGGGCACGGGCGGGATGCGCTCGAAGGTCGTCGCCGCCGAGATGGCGACCGCGGGCGGCATCGAGACCGTCATCTGCAGCGGGCTGCGCGACGGCGCCCTGACCGCCGTGCTCGACGGTGCGGCGGAGGGCACGCGCTTTCACGCCGGCGAGGCGCGCTACTCGTCGTTCAAGCTGTGGCTGCGCTACGCCAAGCCGGCGCGCGGCACCGGCGTAGTCGACGCCGGCGCCGCGCGGGCGCTGCGCGACGGCGGCACCGCGCGGCTGCCGGTCGGGATCACCGAGGTGCGCGGCTCGTTCGACGCCGGCGACGCCGTCCAGGTCGCGCACGGCGCGATCGTCATCGGCAAGGGGATCTGCAACTACGCCGCCGACGAGCTCGGCCAGGTCAAGGGGATGAAGTCCGCCGCCGTGCGCGAGGTGCTGCCGCGCGCGACCGACGAGGCGATCCACCGCGACTACTTCGTGCTCAGCTGAGCGGCGGCGGCGCCCTGGCCGACTGACGTACCCTTCGTCAGATGGCGACTGCGACCCACACGGTCTCCGAGATCTGCCTGCAGGCGCGCGCCGCCGCCCGGACGCTGGCGGCCCTGGACACCGACACGAAGAACGCGGCGCTGGCAGCGATCGCCGACGCGCTGCTCGCTCGTACCGACGAGATCGTCGAGGCCAATCAGCGCGACATGCAAGCCGGCCGGGCGGCCGGCATCGGCGACGCGCTGCTCGACCGCCTGGCGCTCGATCCGGCGCGGATCGCCGCGATCGCCGCCGGCACGCGCGCGATCGCCGCGCTGCCCGATCCCGTCGGCGAGGTGATCGAGGGCAGGCGCCTGGCCAACGGCCTGGACGTGCGGATGCTGCGCGTGCCGTTCGGCGTCGTGGCGGTCGTCTACGAGGCGCGCCCGAACGTCACGATCGACGCCGCGTCGCTGTGTCTGAAGTCCGGCAACGCCGTCGTGCTGCGCGGGTCGTCGTCGGCGGCTCACTCCAACGCCGTGCTGGCGGCGATCGCGGCGCAGGCGGCGAGCTCGGCCGGCGTGCCCGACGGCGCCATCGGCCTCGTGGCGGGCGGCGGTCGCGCGGAGCTGGCGGAGCTGGCGACGCAGGACGGCGTCGTCGACCTGATCTTCCCGCGCGGGGGAGAGGGGCTGAAGGCGGCGCTGAAGTCCGTCGCCACGGTGCCGGTGATCTACGCCGCCTCGGGCAACTGCCACGTCTTCGTCGACGCGTCGGCCGACCTCGACGCCGCCGAGGCGATCATCCTCAACGCCAAGGTCCAGAAGCCGAGCGTCTGCAACGCCGCCGAGACGCTGCTCGTGCACAGCGCCGCGGCGCCGGCCTTCCTGCCGCGCGCGCTGGCCGCCCTGCGCGGGGCCGGGGTGCAGCTGCGCGTCGACGGCCGTACGCGGGCGCTGGCCGGCGACCTGGCCGGGTCCCTGCAGGACGCGACCGACGATGACTGGGACACGGAGTTCCTCGCGCTCGTGCTGGCCGTGCGAATCGTCGATTCGGTGCAGGAGGCGATCGAGCACGTCAACCGGCACGGCTCCGGGCACTCCGAGGCGATCGTGACGCGCGACACCGTCGCCGCCCGCGCCTTCGAGCGCGGCGTGGACGCGGCCTGCGTGTACATCAACGCGTCGACGCGCTTCACCGACGGCGGCGAGTTCGGGATGGGCGCCGAGATCGGCAACTCGACGCAGAAGCTTCACGCCCGCGGCCCGATCGGCGTCCGCGAGCTGTGCACGTTCAAGTACGTGGTCGTCGGCGACGGCCACGTGCGGCCGTGACCGCGATCTAGCCGCGTGGCGCGCATCGGCATCCTCGGCGGGAGCTTCAATCCGCCGCATCTGGCCCATCTCGTGTGCGCGTCGGAGGCCGCGGCGCAGCTCGGCCTCGAGCGCGTGCTGCTGACGCCCGTGGCCAAGCCGCCGCACAAGGACGCCGAGCGCGACCCCGGACCGCAGGAGCGCCTGGAGCTCTGCCGCCTCGCCGTGGCGGGCGACGAGCGCCTCGGCGTCTGCGATCTGGAGGTGCGCCGCGGCGGTTCGTCGTACACGGTCGATACGCTGCGCGCACTGCATGCGCAGACGCCGGAGGACGACCTGACCTTCATCGTGGGGGGCGACATCGCCCTCGGACTGCCGTCCTGGCGCGAGCCGGAGACGGTCCTCGAACTGGCCTCGCTCGCCGTGGCAGAACGCGAGGGGACCGTCCAGGAGGACGTCGCCGAGCGCCTGCGCATGAGCTTTCCCGACGCTCCGCCCCCGGTCTTCTTCGACATGCCGCGCCTGGACATCTCGTCCTCGCAGATCCGGCGCCGTGTCGCCGAGGGCCGCAGCATCCGCTATCTCGTCCCTGAACCCGTTGCCGAGCACATCGCTCGTGGAAGGCTGTACCGATGACGCCAGAGGAGCTTGCAGAGACCATCGCCGCGCTCGCGGCCGACAAGAAGGCGATCGACGTCGTCGAGCTCGACGTGCGCGGCGTCCTCGGCTACACGGACTTCTTCCTCGTCTGCTCGGGCAACACGGCCCGCCAGGCCAAGGCGATCCACGACGGCATCCACCAGGCGCTGAAGGACGACCACGGGCTGCTGCCGCGCCGCGTCGAGGGCGTC
>JAUXSD010000084.1 GCA_030681525.1 Solirubrobacteraceae bacterium | reverse complement strand
GTTCCACGCCCAGCGAACGTTGACCCACGCGCGGCGCGATGAGCCGCCACCGGAGCGGGGGTGTGGCGAATAACCCTCGGCCCGCGAGGCTGATCCGCCACACCCCTGCCGCGAGAGGCGCAGCGGGGCGCGCCCGGTGCGATATCCGCACGCAGCGCGCCCCGACCACCCGCAGTCCGGGCCTCGCTGCCCGCACCCGCGCCCACGCCGGATCGCGGGGTGTGTCGGATAACTCGCGGCCCGCGCGAACCATTCGACACACCCGTCGACACGGAGCGAATCGCAGCGAGATTGGCACGAAATACCCGTAGTGCGGGGAGTTGGTGCCACACCCCTCCGCCGGCCCCGGCCCGACCGCTGGCGCGACCCTCCACTGACACACCCCTCAGAGCTGCCGTTCGCCGACGGTCAGACAGACGACGCCACGAAGTGCGCAGCGGGAAGCCGCCGCTCAGACTCAGACCCCGAGCAGCCCGTCGATCGCCGCGCGCGCCGCGATAGCCCACGCATCGGCGTCCGCCGGATCGGCCGTCAGCACCGCGAACGGGATCTCGTTGAGCTCGCAGGCGCGGCGCAGCTCCGCCTCGCCCGCGGCCAGGACGCTCGCCGCGACCGTGCCGGCCGCCTCGTAGACGATCCCGCGGACGGTCGTGTCGATCGACTTGGAGAGCATCATCTCCAGCCGCGAGCCGTGCAGCGCGGCGACGGCCTCCGCCGGGCCGGTCGCGCTGCCGAGCGCCCACACGAGGATCGTCACGCTCTCCAGCGCGTAGCGCAGCGTCCCGACGACGTCGGGGTCGCCGATCCAGCACTCCGCGCCGGCGGCCTCGATCCGCGCCCGGCGCGACGGGTCGCGCGTGACCGCGCGCACCGCATGGCCGTCGGCGACGAGGCGCTCCGTCAGGGCCAGGCCGCGGCAGCCGCCGCCGATCAGGAGGACCCGCACCGGGCCTACGCTAGCGTCGCACGATGGACTTCGACCTCACCGACGAGCAGGAGCTCATCCGCGCGACGGCCCGCGAGTTCGCCGATCGCGAGATCTTCCCGCGCGCGAAGGAGAACGCCCGCAACGAGCACTTCGACCTCGAGCTCGTCGCGATGCTCGCCGAGCAGGTCTACCTCGGCGCGATCGTCCCGCGCGAGTACGGCGGCGCCGGCCTGGACCACGTCACCTACGGGCTCGTGCTCGAGGAGATAGGCCGCGGCGACAGCGCGATGCGCACGGTCGTCTCGGTGCAGACGTCGCTCGTCGCCGCCACCATCCTCGCCTGGGGCAGCGACGAGCAGAAGGCCACCCACCTGCCGCGGCTGTGCGCGGGCGAGTGGCTGGGCTGCTTCGGGCTGACCGAGCCCGAGGCCGGCTCGGATGCCGCCAGCCAGCGCACGCGCGCGACCAGGGTCGACGGCGGCTGGGAGCTGCACGGGTCCAAGATGTGGATCTCGCTCGCCAACCACGCGAAGGTCGCGTTGATCTTCGCCCAGACCGACCCCGCCCTCCGCCACAGGGGGCTGGCCTGCTTTCTCGTCGACACGGACACGCCCGGCTTCAGCGCCCAGCCGATTCACCACAAGATGGGCCTGCACGGCTCGGACACCGGATCGATCGCCCTCGACGGCGTCTTCGTGGCCGACGACGCCGTGCTCGGCGCCGTCGGCGAGGGCTTCCGGATCGCGATGAGCGCGCTGGACGCCGGGCGCTACTCCGTCGCCGCCGGCTGCGTCGGGATCTGCCAGGGCTGCCTCGAGCAGTCGGTCGCGTACGCGCAGGAGCGCGAGCAGTTCGGCCGCCCGATCGCGAGCTTCCAGCTCGTGCAGGCGATGCTCGCCGAGATGCGCGTGCGCACCGACGCGGCGCGGCTGCTGGTCTGGCGGGCGGGCGCGCTGCGCGACCGGGGCCGGCCCTGCACCACCGAGACCTCGATCGCCAAGCTCTACGCCACCGAGGCCGCGCAGTGGTGCGCCAACGAGGCGATCCAGGTCCACGGCGGCGCCGGCTACGTCGACGACCATCCCGTCGAGCGCTGGTTTCGCGACGTCCGCGTGACGACCCTCTACGAGGGCACCTCGCAGATCCAGCAGCTCATCATCGGCCGTGCGCTGACCGGCATCAACGCGCTCGTCCCGGACTGAGAGCCCCGACCTCACGAATCGGCGGCGGCGAGCGTTCCATCCCCATGACGAAGACCGCCGCGCGCCTGCCGCCCTTCCAGCGCTTCCTCGACGCCCACGCGCCCGACGTCCTGCGCTATCTCGTCGCCTCGGTCGGCCGCCACGATGCCGACGACGCCTTCCAGGAGACGTTCCTGGCGGCGCTGCGCGCCTACCCGCGCCTGCGCCCGGACTCCAACCTGCGCGGCTGGGTCCTGACGATCGCCCACAGCAAGGCGATCGACGTCCACCGCGCGCGCGGGCGCAACCCGGTCCCGGTCGCCGAGATCCACGACGGCGCGCAGCCGGCGCACCCGCCGCCGCCCGCGCCAGACCGCGGCGCCGGCGACCACTGGCAGCGCGTGCGCGCGCTGCCCCCGCGCCAGCGCGAGGTCCTCACGCTGCGCTACGGCGCCGACCTGAGCCACGCCGAGATCGCGACCGCGCTCGGCTGCACCGAAGAAGCCGCCCGCCGCGCCGCCGCCGACGGCCTGAAGAACCTACGCAAGGAGCTTGCCGATGTCGCTGCCACCGCCTGACCTGCATCCCGGCGAGGCCGCCGCGCTCGCCGCCCGCACCGCCGCCCGCGCCGCCGACGAGGGGGTCGCCGAGATCGCCTACGCAACGGTCGACAGCCCCGTCGGCCGGCTCGTCGCCGTCCAGACGCCGCGCGGCCTCGCCCGGCTGGCCTACGAGCTCGAGAACGGCGGCCTCGACGAGATCCTCGACGACGTCGCGCTGCGCCTGTCGCCGGCGATCGTCGAGGCGCCCGCCAAGCTCGACCTCGTCCGCCGCGAGCTCGACGAGTACTTCGAGGGCCGCCGCGAGGACTTCGACGTAGCGCTGGACTGGGCGCTGTCGCGCGAGGGCTTTCGCCGCCGCGTGCTGCAGGAGTGCGCGCGGATCCCCTTCGGCGCCACGCGCACGTACAAGGACATGGCGATCGCGGCGGGCTCGCCGAGCGCCTTTCGCGCCGCCGGCGGCGCGCTGGGCTCCAACCCGATCCCGATCGTCGTGCCGTGCCATCGCGTGCTGGCGAGCTCGGGCGGCCTGGGCGGCTACACCGGCGGCCTGGAGCGCAAGCGGATGCTGCTGGCGATCGAGGGCGGGACCCTCCCCCTCTAACCTCAACGGCATGACCGCCGACCCGAACCAGCACGACGTCTTCATCCTGCGCCAGAAGATCAAGATGGTGATCAACCACTACGAGTTCTTCCTGGCCAACGCCGACGGGACGCCCGGCGACCCCATCGCCTTCGTGGAGCAGAAGCGCTTCAAGTTCAAGGAGGACATCCGCTTCTACACCGACGCGAGCAAGACGCAGGAGCTGCTGCGCATCAAGGCCCGCCAGCGCTTCGACCCGCGCGCGACGTACGACATCACCGACGAGATGGGCACGAAGATCGGCGAGATCACCAAGGTCTTCGGCCAGAGCCTGCTGCGCTCGACGTTCCGGGTCAACGACGCTGCCGGTCAGGAGCTGTTCATCTCGACGGAGAAGAGCATGGGCGTCGCGCTCGGCCGGCGCGCGGTGGGCTTCATCCCGTACGTCGAGAACGTCGCCAACTGGCTGCCGATCCCCTACCACTTCGTGCTCAAGCGCGGCGAGGAGATCATCGGCGAGAACCGCCGCCAGATCGGCAAGTTCCGCGACATCTACACGATCGACATGAGCGCCGACACGCCGCGCACGGTCGACCGCCGCCTCGTGCTCGCGCTGGCCGTCGGCCAGGACGCCCTGCAGGCACGCTAGCGTTTACGGCATGGACAACGCACGTTCACAGGCCTATGGGCGCGTCGTGAAGACGCTCGAGCAGCTCGGCAACGTCAAGCTGACGACCGACGAGGCGCAAACCATCCGCACCGCCGCCGACGCGCTGTTCTTCGACGGCGACGGCTACGACGAGCTCGCCGCCGTCGAGGATCTCGTGCAGCAGCTCGTCGACGCCGACCGCTGGACCGCCGAGAGCGGCCACCGGCTCGTCGACGACGTCGCGGCCTGCGGGCCGTCCGCCGGCGTTCGCTGACCGCGGCGCCGCTATTCGCCCAGCGCGGCGGGCAGCTCGTGCCGTGAGCGCACGTCGAGCTTGCGGTACGCGTTGCCGAGGTGCCACTCGACGGCTTTGCGCGTCACGAACAGCGCCTCGGCGATCTGCCGGTTCGACAGCCCCTCGATCGCCAGCGCGACGACGCGGCGCTCGCTCGGGCTGAGCGCGTCGGCGCCGCGCCGCGCCGCCCGGCGCATCCGCGACCCGGCCACCTCGAGCTCCTCGAGGACGCGCTCCTCCAGCGGATGCGCCCCGCAGGCGCGCGCGAGCTCCAGCGCGTCGCCCAGCACGCGCCCGGCGTCGGTGAGCCGCCGCGCACGCCGCAGGACCGTGCCCAGCTCGAGCTGCGCGCGGCAGAGCTCCAGACGCGCCTCGGAGGCGGAGACGAGCGCCACCGCCTCCTCCAGAAGCGCGATCTGAGCGTCGATCTCGCCGTGCCCGTCGGCGTGGGCCAGCGCCCGCAGCGCGACGCTGATCGCCCGCGGAGCGCCGAACGCCCGCGCGAGCGCGAGCTCCTCGCGCGCGAGCTCGCGCGCCTCGTCGGTGCGATCCAGGCCGACGAGCGCCGGCACCGACGCCGAGCGCCAGGCGGCGCCGCAGGCCGGGTTGGCGACGCCCGAGACGACGTCGCGCCAGGCCTCGAAGTGCGCGAGCGCATCGCCGTCGCGACGCTGCGCGAGCGCGAGACGGCCGAGCGCCTCGTGCCACGGCGCCAGCACCGCCGAGCCCTCGAGGCCGGACAGGACGCCGGGGTCCAGGCCGCCGGCGGCCGCGTCCGCCGCGCCGAGTTCGCCGCGATCGACGTGCACTCCGACGACGGCGCCGTAGGCCCACGGCAGCAGGTGCCGCCAGCCGTGGCGCTGCGCGCCGAGCGCGTGCTCGGCGTCGTCGAGCGCCTCGACGAGCCGGCCCTGCGCCCAGCGCGCGCCCGCGCGGGCCAAGGTCGCGGTGGCAAACGCGATCGTCGAGCCCGCCGCCCGCGCGCGATCCATGGCGGCGGTCATCTCGCGCTCGCTCCAGAGCAGCTCGTCGCACGCCTGCAGCGCGACGCTCGTCGCGATCGGCACGCTCGCGCGCGCCCGCTGCTCGGCGGACCCGTCGGCGGCGTCGGCGGCGGCGCGGGCCAGTTCGAGGATCTCGGCGCGCGGCGCGCCGGCCATCGCCCGATGCAGGCAGCGCATCGCGGTCAGCGCGCGATGCTCCGCTCGCGGAGCATCGTCCGCCGCCGCTGCGGCGGCGTCGAGCAGCGCCCGCCGCCGCATCGGGTCGAGCACGCCGAGCGTGCCCGCCTCCGCCCGCGCCAGTGCGGCCAGCGCCGCATCGGCCGGCGAACCGCTCGACGCGTCCGCGCAGGCGACCGCCTCGTCGAAGCGCACGAGCGCCTCGGCGTGGCGACCGGCCGCCGCCAGCGCGCGGCCGAGCGCCAGCAGCGTCCGCGCGCGAGCCGCTCCCCCGCCCCCGGGGCCTGTCGCCGACCCTTCTGCCGCCAGCGCCTCCTCGAGGTGCTCGACGGCGCTCGCCAGCCCCGTCGCCGCCTCGCTCGCGCCCAGCTCGTGCAGCACGGCGGCGCGCTGCCCCGCCGCCGGCGGCTCCTGCAGGGCGCGGGACAGGTAGCTCGCGGCGGACTCCGGCGCGCCCGCGGCGACCGCGTGCCGCGCGACGTCGCAGAGCAGGTCGACGACCCAGGCATCGCCGCTGCCGGGGCTGGGCAGCAGGTGCGCGGCGACGCGCTCGGGCGCAATCCCCTCGCCGTGCAGGATCTCGGCGGCGCGGCGGTGCAGCGCCGCGCGCTCGGCGGTCGCGATGTCGGCGTAGACCGCGGAGGCCAGCAGCGGGTGGGCGAAGCGCAGCGCGCCGGCGTCGACCGGCCGCAGGATCTCCGACGCGGCGAGCGCGTCGGCGGCCGCCACGATGCGGTCGGCGGCGCGCCCGCTCAGCGCCGCGACGTGACGCAGCTGCGCATCGTCGCCGAGCACGGCGACGGCGCGCGCCACGCCGGCCGCGTCGTCGGACAGCCGCATGAGCCGCACCGCCACCGCGCGCAGCACCGCCTCGGGCGCCAGCGTGCCGATCCGCGGGGCGTTCTGCGCCGTCGGCTGCCAGCCCTCGTCGCGCGCGGCGGCGATGAGCTCCTCGAGCAGGAAGACGTTGCCCTCGGTCATCCGCCAGCAGGCGTCGCCGAACGCCTCGTCGGCGCCGGGCAGGGCGTCGGCGACCATGCGGCGCGCGCCCTCGCGCGACAGCGGCGCGGGCCGCAGCGCGCGGCTGGTCACGTGCGTCGAGATCTGGGCCAGCAGGTCGTCGGGCGCGCCGGGCTCGCCGAGCCGGCGCGCGGCGACGATCGAGACGGCCATCTCGTCGAGGCGCTGCAGGAGGTAGAGCACGAGCCGCAGCGACGCGCGGTCGGCCCAGTGGACGTCGTCGATCGCGATGAGCACGGGCCCGGTCTCGGCCAGGTTCGACAGCACCCAGAACAGGCCGTGCATGACCGGGTAGGAGCGGCTCTCGGCCTCGTCACCCGCCCAGCTCGTGGGTCGCTCGAGCAGCGGGCCCGCGAGCGCCGCCGAGCCGGCCAGCAGGCGGTCGCGCACGTCGTCGTCGGCGCCGCTGAGCAGCGGCTCGAAGAGCTGCAGCGCGAGGCCGAACTGAAAGTCGCTCTCGAGCTCCGAGGCGCGGGCGCGCATGACCGTCATGTCGTCCGCGCGCGCCCGGACGACCGCCTCCTCGAGCAGCGCGGTCTTGCCGATGCCGGCGTGCCCCTCGACGAGCAGCAGCCGGCCCCTGGCATCGCGGCCGGCGGCGAGCAGCGCATCGATCGCGAGCAAGGCCTCACCGCGCTCGAGAAGCTCTCCCGAACTCCTGCTTGGTCTGACGACTGGGGAGTTCTTCGTCAAAAGACTGGGGAGCCGCCCTAGTGTGCCCGGCCGGGCGAGGCTCTACAAACAAGCGTAGCGGCTGACACGGAACGTCTGTCGAAGCGCCCGGCACGGATGTCGGAGAGCGCACATCACGTACGCGGAGCCGCATGGAGGCTGACCGACCCGGGACCGGAGGTCCCGGGTCCGCGTATTTAAAACCTCGATCCGCCGAATCTCGCGGCGTCTCGCCGCCGGGCCATCCACGATCTCCGGTGGATTGCGGCTTAACGGCCCGTGTGCGCGCTCACTCGGAGGACTGTGCCCACTGCGCCTCGGCGAGGTCGCCCGGGGGCATGCCCTCGGGCGTCGGGATGCCGGGGGTGTCGCGCAGGTACCACTCGGCGTCGAGCGCGGCCTGCGTGCCCGATCCGGCCGCGGTGACCGCCTGGCGGTACGTGTGGTCGACGAGGTCGCCGGCGGCGAAGACGCCCGGCTTGCGGGTGCGCGTCGAGCGCCCCTCGGTGATGACGTAGCCCTCGTCGTCGGTGTCGACCTGACCCTCGACGAGATGCGACTGCGGCTCGTGGCCGATCGCGATGAACGCGCCCGCGATCTCGACCTCGCTCTCCTCGTCGGTCTCCACGTTGCGCAGCCGCGCGATCTCCAGGCCGCCCTTCTCGCCGGCGTGGAACTCGGCGACGACATACGGCGTCAGCCACTCGATGTTCTCGGTCGACCGCGCCCGGTCGAGCATGATCTTCGACGCGCGGAACTCCTCGCGGCGGTGGACGATGACGACCTTCGAGGCGAACTTCGACAGGAAGATCGCCTCCTCCATCGCGCTGTCGCCGCCGCCGACGATCATCGTCGGCTGCTCCTTGAAGAACGCGGCATCGCACGTCGCGCAGTACGACACGCCGCGCCCGCTGAGCTCCTCCTCGCCGCGCACCTCGAGCTTCTTGTGCTCGGCGCCCTTCGCCAGCACGACCGTGCGGGCGCGGTAGTCGTCCTAGCCGACCCACACCGTGTGCACGCCGCCGGGCTCGTCGGAGAGCTCGACCTGCGTGGCCTCGTCGGTGACGAAGCGCGTGCCGAAGCGCTCGGCCTGGTCGCGGAACTTCTGCATCAGCGCCGGGCCCTCGATGCCCTCCGGGAAGCCGGGATAGTTCTCGACGTCGGTCGTCTGCTGCAGCAGCCCGCCCCACATGAAGCCCTCGATGACGAGCGGCGTGAGATTCGCGCGCGACGTGTACAGCGCCGCGGTGTAGCCGGCCGGTCCGGAGCCGACGATGATGACGTTCTCGATCTGTTCAGGGCTGGGGCTGGTCACTTCACAAAGTGTAGTGGCCGATGGCGGCAGACGGCGGTCACGCGCTCGCGGCAGCGGGCAGCTCGCGGGCACGGCGCTCCTCGCGCCACCGCGCGACCGTGCGGCGCAGCTGGAAGTAGGCGATCGCGCCGGGGATCGTGGGCAGCCAGAACGTGAAGATGCGGTAGGCCAGCACGGCCGGGACGATGAGCGAGAAATCCACGCCGAACGCGGCGAACGCGCCGATCATCCCGCCGTCGACGCCGCCGATCCCACCGGGCAGCGGCAGCAGGTTGCCGAGGAAGCCGACGAAGTAGCCCATGATGATTACGGCCAGCGGGGGCGGCTCGCCGAAGGCGTGAAAGCACGCCCACAGAACCGCCACGTTGAAGCCCCAGTAGGCGATCGCGCCCAGCAGCGCCGGGTCGCGCTCGCGCACGTGCCACAGCGACTCGCGCATCCCGGCCGAGAACGCGGCGGGCGCGTTGGACAGGGCCTGGGCAAAGCGCGCCAGGCGCCCGCCGCGGCGCGCGAAGCCCTCGAGCCGGCCCTGCAGGTCCGGCGGCACGCGCGAGAGCCCGAGCGCCAGCGCGATGACGATGAGCGCGAAGATCGCCGGCACGACGGTGATGGCGAACGGGCCGGGCCCGGGCAGCAGCCCGTAGTACAGCCCGAAGCCGCAGACGACGAGCGCCGCCATGTAGACGGCGTAGGTGAGGATCAGGAAGGCCAGCGTCTTGTCGGCGACGGTGCGCCGCGGCATGCCCGAGCGCCGCAGGGCCCACGCGGTCAGCGCGATCCCGCCGGCGCCGCCGGCGGCGAACAGCCGCGTCGCGGCGAGGCCGGCCATCGTGATCTGGTAGCTCGCGCGCCAGTCGACGCGTGACCCGGCGCGCACGAAGATCCCCTGGAACATCATCACGTAGCCGCCGAACGAGGCCAGCGTGAACAGGAACGCCGCCGCCAGCCACCAGCGGTTGCCCTCGCCGACGCGCCTGCCGCTGTCCTTGAGGTCGGCGAGCTGCGGCAGGACGAAGTACAGGAAGGCGAGCGCCGAGACGATGAAGAACCCACCCACCACGAGGCTGCGGCGCGTGACCTCGACACGGGGCATCGCCTCGTCGGGGTCGTGCTCCTCTTCGGGGTGGGGTGGGTCGACCTCGGGGGGCTGGACCTTCGTATCCATGGTGGGGCGCGTCCGCGGGCGGTCAGGGCGAGTATAGGTCCGCCCCAGGACCCCGTAAACGGCGCCGTTTCGGCGATCTTCAGCGCACGCGCTGCGCTGCGTGCTCGACGAGCGCCGCGATCAGGCGGCTCGTCTCGTCGGCCTCCGGATGCCACTGCACGCCGAGCGCGAAGCAGTTGCCCGGCAGCTCCAGCGCCTCGGGCAGCT
Source organism: Solirubrobacteraceae bacterium (assembly GCA_030681525.1). Classification (GTDB taxonomy): domain Bacteria; phylum Actinomycetota; class Thermoleophilia; order Solirubrobacterales; family Solirubrobacteraceae; genus CADCVQ01. The sequence continues at coordinate 84,652 of JAUXSD010000084.1, read as the reverse complement.
CGTCGACGGTCGCCCAGCCCGTCACCTCGAGGCCGTCGCCGACGCGGTCGACGCCCTGATGGTGGTGGGACTTCGTCGCGTGCAGCTCCTCGCCGGCGGCCCGCGCCGCGAGCGAGCCCGGCTTGAGGCGCACGTCGTGATCGGCGCCGTCGAAGCTGCCCAGCACGCGACGGTGCTCCTCGTGGCCGAGCAGCTCGGGCAGATGCTGGTGCAGCGTGCCGCCGCGGGCGATGTTCATGACCTGCATGCCGCGACAGATCCCGAGCAGGGGCAGGTCGCGCTCCAGCGCGCGGCGCACGAGCGCCACCTCGAACGCGTCGCGCTGGGGCACGACGCCGATCGTCTCGGGGTGCCGTGGCGCGCCGTAGAGCCGCGGGTCGATGTCGACCCCGCCGGCGAGCATGAGCCCGTCGAGCCGGTCGAGGATCTCGTCGGGATCCTCGGTGAGCGCGGGGTCGGGCGCCAGCAGCAGCGCCATCGCGCCGGCGCGGTGCACGGCGTCGACGTAGTTGCGCGGCAGCAGGAACGCGTGCAGGTCCCACGCGCCCCAGCGGGCGCGCTCCAGCGGGGTGCAGATGCCGATGACGGGCCGTGCCATGCGCGCCCCACGGTAGCTTCCCGGCCATGTACGAGGCCATCCAGCTCGAGCGCCGCGGGGCCGGCGCGATCATCCGCCTCGACCGCCCCGAGGCGCTCAACGCCTGGAACCACCAGCTCGGGACCGAGCTGCTCGACGCCGTGCGCAGCGTCGCCGCCGACGACGCGGTGCGCGCCGTCTGCGTCACCGGCAGCGGGCGCGCGTTCTCCTCGGGCGCCAACCTGCGCGACCTCACCGCACGGCCCCTGACGCCCGACGGTCACATCGACGTCCACACGACGCTGACCACCGTCTACCACCCGATCCTCCTGGGGCTGCGGCGGATGCCCAAGCCCGTCGTCGCGGCGATCAACGGGCCCGCCGTCGGGATCGGCTGCTCGCTGGCGCTCGTATGCGACCTGCTGCTCTGCGCCGAGTCGGGGTACATGTCGCTGGCCTTCGTCAACATCGGCCTCGTGCCCGACGGCGGCTCCCTGGCCCTCGTCTCCACGCGCGCGGGCGCGGGGCGCGCGGCCGCGATGGCGCTGCTCGGCGGGCGCATCCCGGCGCCCGAACTGCTGCGCGCCGGACTCGTCGACGAGGTCGTCGCCGACGATGCGTTCGAGCAGCGGATGCACGCGCGGCTCGACGCGTTCGCGGCCGGGCCGACGCGCTCCTACGCGGGCTCCAAGCGCCAGCTCAACCAGTGGCTCTACGCCGACCTCGACCGCCAGCTCGAGCTGGAGGCCGCGATCCAGCAGGAGATGGCGGCATCGGCCGACTTTCGCGAGGGCGTCACCGCGTTTGTCGAGAAGCGCGCGCCGAAGTTCTCCGGCCGATGACCCCCGGCGAGGCGGGCCATCGCAGCCCGCCGCGCGCCGCCCCGCCGAGCCCCGGCGATGGGAGCGCAGCACATCGCCGCCGCATGAATACAATGCCCGCCGCCTTGGCTCCTGCGCGCATCCGAACCCGTCGCCGCGTCTTCACGCTCTCGCTGCTCGCGGCGATCGTGGGCGTCCTGGCCCTGGCCGGAGGCGCCTCCGCGGACTTCTGGACGCCGGAATCGGGCGGCTCGGCGAACGCCGACAGCATCGACACGCTCTACAAGATCGTGCTCGCGGTCGCGGCCATCGTGTTCATCGGCGTCGAGGGCGTCCTGCTGTACTCGATGATCAAGTTCCGCACGAAGCCGGACGCGGTCCCCGCACAGATCCGCGGAAACACGCGCCTGGAGATCGGCTGGACGCTCGGCGCCGCCGTCATCCTCGTCGTCCTCGCGGTCGTGACCTTCGCGATGCTCGACGACATCCGCAACCCGCCGAACTCCGACGCCGACGGCTTTGCCACCGAGCGCATCGACAACGTGCAGAACGCCTCCGCCTACCAGCCGCGTCCGCCGAACGGCCGGGCGCTGAACATCGAGGTCAACGGCCAGCGCTACGCCTGGCGCTACACGTATCCCGACAAGGACACCAACGTGCTCAACAACGTCTTCGAGTACGAGACGCTGTACGTGCCCACGAAGACGACCGTGACGCTCACGATCAAGGCTCAGGACGTCGCCCATTCGTGGTGGATCCCGGCGCTTGGCGGCAAGGCCGACGCGGTTCCCGGGCACCTGAACTTCACGTGGTTCAAGGTCCGCGAGCCGGGCACCTTCCGCGGCCAGTGCGCCGAGCTGTGCGGCCGCAACCACGCCGACATGATCGCCAAGGTCGTCGCGCTCGAGCCCGCTGACTTCGAGCGCTGGATGGCCGACAAGAAGCGCGAGATCGACGCTGCGAACGAGGCCGCGGCCGAGCGCCGCCGCACCGAGTCCGCGCAGCTCCAAGAGGGCAACTCGCCGGTCACCGAAGAGCTCCCGACGGGCGAGGGTGAATAGCCATGGCAGCCGCTGACACGACCCTCGTGCCGGAGATCACCGCGCACGCCGTCACGCCCGAGCCGCGCGGCTGGGTCTCGTGGGTGACGACGACCGACCACAAGCGGATCGGGATCCTCTACCTCGTCACGACGTTCGTCTTCTTCCTGCTGGGCGGCGTCGAAGCGCTGCTCATGCGCATCCAGCTCGGCGCGCCGGACAACACGTTCCTCGAGCCGTCGACGTACAACGCGCTGTTCACGCTGCACGGCACGACGATGATCTTCCTGTTCGTCGTGCCGATCATGGCCGGATTCGGCAACTACTTCCTGCCGCTGATGATCGGCGCGCGGGACATGGCGTTCCCGAAGCTCAACGCGCTGTCGTACTGGCTGCTGCTCTTCGGCGGCCTGGTCTTCTACATCTCGCTGTTCTTCTCGCCGCCGGAGGCCGGCTGGACCTCCTACGCGCCGCTGAGCAACGAGGCGTTCTCGGAGACCGGCGGCATCGACGCGTGGATCTTCCTCATCCACCTGACCGGCATCTCGTCGCTGATCGGCGCGATCAACTTCTACGCGACGATCGCGAACATGCGCGCGCCCGGCATGGGCTGGGGCCGCCTGCCGCTGTTCGTCTGGTCGCTGCTGACCTACGCGATCCTGCTCATCCTGGCGCTGCCGGTGATCGCCGGCGCCGTCACGCTGCTGCTGACCGACCGCCACTTCGGCACGGGCTTCTTCGACCAGAGCCGGGGCGGCGACCCGATGCTCTGGCAGCACCTGTTCTGGTTCTTCGGCCACCCCGAGGTCTACATCATGATCCTGCCGGGCTTCGGGATCATCTCCGAGGTCCTGCCGGTGTTCGCGCGAAAGCCGATCTTCGGCTACAAGGCGATCGCCGCGGCGACGGTGGTCATCGCCTTCCTGGCGCTGCTCGTCTGGGCGCACCACATGTTCACGACGCCCAGCGCGACGATCGTGCTCGTCTTCTTCATGATCAGCTCGTTTCTGATCGCGATCCCGACGGGCGTGAAGATCTTCAACTGGGTGGCGACGCTGTGGCGCGGCACCGTCGAGTTCAAGACGCCACTGATCTTCGCCGTCGGGTTCATCTCGGTCTTCCTCATCGGCGGGATCACGGGCGTGTTCCTCGCCGTCTTCCCGGTCGACTGGCAGCTGCACGACACGTACTTCGTCGTCGCCCACCTGCACTACGTGCTCGTCGGCGGCTCGGTCTTCGCGATCTTCGCCGGGATCTACTACTGGTATCCGAAGATCACCGGCAGGATGCTCTCGGAGTCGCTGGGCAAGTGGTCCTTCGGCTTCATGTACCTCGGGATCAACGTCACGTTCCTCATCCAGCACTCGATCGGGCTGGACGGCATGCCGCGGCGCATCTACGAGTACCCCGACGTCGGCCACCTCGCGACGTACAACCTCATCTCGACGGTCGGCTCGTTCATGCTCGGCCTCGGCGTCGTGATGACCGCCTGGAACTGCGTGCGCTCGCTGAAGAAGGGCGTCAAGGCCGGCCCGGACCCCTGGAAGGGCAACACCCTGGAATGGTTCACGGACTCGCCGCCGCCGGTCAACAACTTCGACGTGATCCCGCGCATCCGCTCGGTCGAGCCGATGAAGGACATCCGCCGGCAGGTCGCCCGCCAGGAGGAAGGCGCGCTGGAGCGCGACGCCGAGACCGCGGAGTCCGCGCACTAGTGACGCCCGCCGGCCCGCACCGCTGATGGAGGCCTCGCAGGCAACCCTCGCCGCGCCGGACACGGCGGGCGGCTGGCGCACCGTCGTCGCCGACTACGTCGCGCTGACCAAGCCCAAGGTCCAGTCGCTGCTGCTGCTGACCACGGTCTGCACGATGGAGGTCGCGGGCGATCCGTCGCTCGGGCTGATCGCGCTGACGGTCGCCGGCGGCTACCTGTCGGCCGGCGGCGCGGGCGCCGTCAACCACTGGTACGACCGCGACATCGATGCGCTCATGGAGCGCACCGCCGACCGGCCGGTGCCGGCGGGCCGCGTGTCGCCGCGCGCGGCGCTCGTCTACGGCTGCGTGCTCGCGCTGCTGTCCTTCGTGCTGCTGGCGAGCACCGTGAACCTGCTCGCCGCGTCGCTGGCGTTCTCGGGCTTTCTCGGCTACGTCTTCGTCTACACGATCTGGCTCAAGCGCCGGACGCCGCAGAACATCGTCATCGGCGGCGCGGCGGGCGCTGTCCCCCCGCTCGTCGGCTGGGCGGCCGTCACGGGCGAGCTGGCCGGCATGCCGATCTACCTGTTCGCGATCGTGTTCTTCTGGACTCCGCCGCACTTCTGGGCGCTCTCGCTGCTCATGAAGAAGGAGTACGAACGGGTCGGCGTGCCGATGCTGCCCGTCGTGCGCGGCGAGGCCGAGACCCGCAAGCAGATCCTGCTCTACTCGATCCTGCTGTACGCGGTCACGCAGCTTCCGTTCTGCGCCGGCGGCCTGGGCATGATCTACCTCGTCTCGTCGCTGGCGCTGGGCGCGCTGTTCATCGGCGGCGCCTACCTGCTCTACCGCCGCGCCGACCGCCGCAGCGCGCTGCGGCTGTACCTCTTCTCGCTGCTGTACCTCGCGCTGCTGTTCGTCGCGATGGTCGCCGACGTCAAGTTGTAGGGTTCGGACCGTCATGGATCAGAAGCTCGCGCGCAAGAACCTCCGCTCCGGCCTCCTGGCGACCTTCGTGTGCTTCTTCATGTTCGGCATGACGTTCGTCGCGTCGTCGATCTACGTCTCCTAGGCATGAGCGCGCTCGAGCCCGATCCGCCGCCCGCCGGCGAGCACATCCATCTCCCGGGGCCGAGCCTGCAGCCGATCCTGCTGGCGTTCGGCATCACCATCACGCTCGTGGGGGTCACGCTCGGCATCTTTCTGCTCGTCAGCGGGCTGATCCTGACCGTGTGGGTCATCATCCGCTGGATCCTGGACACGCGGCGCGAGATGGCCGCGCTGCCCGAAGACCTCAGCGCGCACTGAGCGCCCGCGGCCCGTCCGCCCCGGTCGCGCCCGCGGAAGTGCCGTACGGCGCACGCCAGCGGCAAGGGCCGCCGCAGCGCCAGCATGTGAGCGCGCACGCGCCAAGTTGTCGACGGAAGTGCCATCTTGCTCATCCCATCGTGGGTACAGCGCCGTAAAGACGACCATGGAACTTCCGATTCAACGACCTGCCACGGTGCGCCATCGCACAAGCCTCTTCTGCGATGCCGTCGCGATCGTGGAATCCGAGTACGGCTCCGACCTGTCGCTCGACGACATCGCCCGGCGCGTGGCCTCCTCGCGCCGCCAGCTGCAGCGCTCCTATGCCGAGATCGGCAACACGACGTTCCGCGAGCACCTGACCGCGGTGCGGATGGAGCGGGCGGCCGAGCTGCTGACGACCCGCGGCCTGACGGTCCGCGAGGTCGCCCACCGCGTGGGCTACCGCCAGCCGGCGCAGTTCGCCAAGGCGTTCCGGCGTCATCACGGCCTCGCGCCCTCGGCGTTCCGCGACACGCGGCGCTTCCGCGCGGCCGCCGTCCTGGCCGCCTGAGCCCGATCCAGACACGCTCTGACGGCGGCTGAGAGTCGCCGCGGAGCGTTGCTGCGCCGGGCGCCGCGGTTGGAGATCGCGTCCATCGCGCGCACCACATAGGATGCCGGGCCGCATGAACGAGGACTCCCGGCGCGAAGACAAAATCCCTGTGGTGCAGATGCTCGTCGTCGGCTTCATCGCCTCGGCGCTCGGCATCGCCGCGGGGTTGGCGATCGAATGGTTTCCCGAGTCCGCCTCGACGCAGGCGGGCCCGATCGACCACCTCTACGACGTCCTCATCTGGGCGTCGGTGCCGATCTTCGTGCTCGTCACGACCGTCGTCCTCTTCAGCGTCATGAAGTTCCGGATGCGGCCGGGCGAGGAGAACCTCGACGGCCCGCCGATCCACGGCAACACGCGCCTGGAGGTCGTCTGGACCGCGATCCCGGCGATCATCCTCGTCGTCCTGTGCGCCTACGCCTGGATCGTCCTGGTCGACATCGAGGAGGCCAAGGCCAACGAGATGCGCGTCAACGTCGTCGGCCAGCAGTTCGCGTGGACGTTCGAGTACCCGCAGGCCGAGGGCGAGCCGATCAAGTCCAACCAGCTCTACCTGCCCAACGATCGCCCCGTGCGCTTCTTCGTCAAGGCGCTGGACGTCATCCACGACTTCTGGGTGCCGGCGTTCCGCATGAAGGTCGACGCCGTCCCCGGCATCGAGACGAAGTACCGCATCACGCCCAACCGCCTGGGCACCTACCCGGTCGTCTGCGCCGAGCTGTGCGGCCTGGGCCACAGCGTCATGCGCGCGACGGCGCGCGTCGTGACGCCCGAGGACTTCGAGAAGTGGATGGCCGAGCAGAAGGCGCCCGCGGCGGCCGGCGGCGAAGGCGCGGCCGAGGAGGCCGACGGCAAGACCCTCTTCACCGACGGCAACGGCACGGCGACCGCCTGCGGCGCCTGCCACACGCTCGCCGACGCCGGCACGAACAGCGAGACCGGGCCCGACCTCGACGAGACCCTGGCGGGCGCGGATGCGGCCAAGATCGAGGAGGCCATCGTCGAGCCCGACAAGGAGATCGCGGCCGGCTTCCAGGCGGGGCTCATGCCGAAGAACTACGGCGATACCCTCTCAGACCAGGAGCTCGAGGCTCTCGTGAAGTACCTCGGCGAGGTGGCCGGGAAGTGAGCACCACGATGAGGAGGTCGAAGCGCTAGATGGTCGCCAAGTTCCGCGGACCCGGCTTGTACAGGGCGGCCTGGGGCACCGTCCTCGCCGTCGCGCTGTCGTACGCGATCATCGCGATCTTCCGCACCTGGTACGACCTCGATCCGGTCATCGACGCCTACGCGGTGCTGGAGCTGTCGCTGTTCCTCTCCCCGATCGGGTTCCTCGTCGGCCTCGGCGCGTTCGACTACTGGTTCCGCTGGGCGTCGGGCCGCCCGACAGTGCCCGACGACCACTCCAGCCACGGCGCGCACTCCTGGCGCGACTACTTCAAGGTCAACACCGACCACAAGGTCATCGGCATCCAGTACGTCGTGACCTCGTTCTTCTTCTTCTTCGTCGGCGGCCTGTTCGCGATGCTCATGCGCGCCGAGCTGGCCCAGCCGGGCCGCCAGTTCGTCGACGCGAACACGTTCAACGGCCTGTTCAGCGTCCACGCGTCGCTGCTGATCTTCCTGTTCATCATCCCGGTGTTCGCGGGGCTGGCGAACTTCGTCCTGCCGCTCATGATCGGCGCGCCCGACATGGCGTTCCCGCGCCTGAACGCGCTGTCGTTCTGGATGCTGCCGCTGGGCGGGATCATGATGCTGATGTCGTTCCTGGCCCCGGGCGGCTCGTTCGCCAGCGGCTGGACGGCCTACGCGCCACTGGCCGTCACAGCGCCAGAGGGACAGGTGTTCTTCACGATCGGGGTGCAGTTCGCGGGCGCGTCGTCGATCGCCACCGCCCTGAACTTCCTCGTGACGATCATCACGATGCGTGCCCCCGGGATGAGCTTCTTCCGGATGCCGCTGCTCGTGTGGGCGAACTTCTCGACGTCGCTGCTCGTCGTGATCGCCACGCCGTTCATCGCCGTCTCGCAGTTCATGGTCTTCTTCGACCGCTCGCTGGGCTTCAATTTCTTCGAACCCGCCGGCGGCGGGGACGTGCTGATGTACCAGCACATCTTCTGGTTCTACTCGCACCCGGCGGTCTACATCATGATGTTGCCCGGGTTCGGGATCATCTCGGAGATCCTCGCCGTGAAGTCCCGAAAGCCGATCTTCGGCTACCGGATGATGGCCTTCTCGCTGCTGGCGATCGTCGTGCTCGGCTTCACGGTCTGGGCGCACCACATGTTCGTCTCGGGCATGCAGGACTGGATCCGCATCCCGATGATGATCACCACGGCGATCATCGCGGTGCCGACCGGCATCAAGATCTTCTCGTGGCTGGCGACGCTGTGGCGCGGCGTGCTGCACATGGACACGCCGATGCTCTTCGCCCTGGGCTTCCTGACGATGTTCACGCTGGGCGGCATCTCCGGCGTGCTGCTGGCGATCATCCCCGTGACGATCCACGTCAGCGACACGTACTTCATCGTCGCCCACATCCACTACGTGCTCTTCGGCGGGTCGCTGTTCACGATCTTCGCCGGCGTCTACTACTGGTTCCCGAAGATGACGGGCCGGATGTACGACGAGCGCCTCGGCAAGCTGCACTTCTGGACGACGTTCATCTTCTTCAACGCGACGTTCGCCCCGATGCACCTCATCGGCATCCAGGGCATGCCGCGCCGCGTCGCCGACTACGCCGAGCAATGGGCCGGCTGGAACCTCGCGATCACGATCATGAGCTTCTTCCTGGGCCTCAGCGCGCTGATCTTCGCGTACAACATGATCGCCTCCTGGCGCGGCGGGCCGCACGCGGAATCCAACCCGTGGCGCGCGCTCACGCTCGAGTGGCAGGTCAGCTCGCCCCCGCCGATCTTCAACTTCGACGCGATCCCGACCGTCGTCGGCGGCCCGTACGAGTACGGCGTGCCCGGCGCCGTGCACGGCGTGCTGAAGGGCGCCGAGGTGCCGCAACCCGCGGGCGCGACGGCGTCCGGCGCGGGCCACGGGTCGGCCTCCTCGTCCGCCGGCAAGGACGAGGGGTAGATCCCGGTGTCCAAGCACATCCTCGTCGTCGCCAACCAGACGATCGGCGGCGCCGCGCTGCTCGATCTCGTCAAGGAGCGCGCCAAGGAGCCCGAGACGAGCTTCACGCTCGTCGTGCCGATGACGCGCCCGCGCTCGGGCTACGTCATCTACGACGACGCCGTGCGCGAGTCGGCGCAGGTGCGCCTGGACCTGACGCTGTCCTACCTGCGCGGCGAGGACGTCGTCGCCAGCGGCGAGCTCGGCGACGAGGACCCGTACATCGCGACGCTCGACGCGATCGACGAGTACAAGCCCGACGAGGTCATCATCTCGACGCTGCCGCAGTCCTCGTCGGGGTGGTTGCGGCGCGACCTCATCGAACGCATCCAGGACGCCACGGGCGTTCCCGTCACGCACGTCGTCTCCGACCTGAACTCCGAGGGGCTGCCCTTCAAGGTCACGCTCGTCGTCGCCAACGTGACGGCGGGCCGCGGCGACCTGCGCGCCCGGATGAAGGAGGTCGCGGCCGAGGTCGAGGACATGCTGTTCATCGTCGTCGTGCCGCTGCAGGCCGGCGGCGACGGCCGCGCCGCCGCGGTCGCCCGCGCGCGCCTCGGCAACACGCTGGACAAGATGCGCCGCGAGGGGCTGCTCGTCGCCGGGATGGTCGGCGACCCCGACCCGTACACCGCGACGATGAACGCGCTGCAGTTCTACAAGGTGACGCGGATCATCGTGTCCACGCTGCCGGTCACGCGCTCGGGCTGGCTGCGCGCCGACCTCATCACCCGCCTGCGCAAGGCCTCGAACATCGAGGTCGAGCACATCGTCGCCGAGCAGGCCGGCCCGCAGCCCGACGACAAGCCCGCCGCGAAGGCTTCAAGCTAGTGCTCCGTCATCTGACCACGAAGGCCCTCGGGCGACGGAGGGGCCGCTGATGGAGGCCGCAGGGATCAGCGCGGGGATCGCGCTCGACCACCACGACGACGATCACGGCCACCATGGCCCGCCGCCGGCGAATCGCAGCTCGCGCGTCTCCCACGAGGTCCTCGGGATGCTGCTTTTCATCATCTCGGAGATCATGGTCTTCGGGGCCTTCTTCACGGCCTACTTCTTCATCCGGCTCGTGGCCGAGGGCCATCGGTGGTTCCCGTTCGACGGCTACGAGCTGCCGGTCGCCATCGCCGGCATGAACACGGCGATCCTGCTCAGCTCGTCGCTGACGATGCACTGGGCGCAGATCTCGATCAAGAACGGCAACCGCTTCGGGCTGAAGGCCGGCATGCTGCTGACCTCGCTGCTCGGCGCGACGTTCCTGCTCATCCAGATCAACGAGTACGTCCACATCGGCTTCTCGCCGCAGAACCACGCCCAAGGCACGATCTTCTACGGCCTGACCGGCCTGCACGGCGCGCACGTCTTCATCGGCCTGAGCCTGCTCATCTTCGTCACCGTGCGGGCCTTCCGGGGGCACTTCTCTCCCGAGAGCCACCACGGCGTCGAGATCCCGGGCATCTACTGGCACTTCGTCGACGTCATGTGGATCGTCGTGTACACGTCGATCTACATCATCTAGACCGCGCCGCCGTGCGCCCGCCGTGGGAATCCGAGGACGCCGCGTTCTCGCTGCTGCTGCGGGTGCTGGCGATCGCGGTCGTCGTCGTGCTGCTGTCGCTGGCGCTCAAGGCGATCTTCTAGCTGCCGGCGGCGGTGCAGTCGCGGTGCCGGGCCGGCGTCCGCTCGCGTCGGTGGGAGCGTCGGCGAATGACGTCTCTGAGGGGTGGGTCCGTCCCGTGTGGCCGTGGTTTCCGGGGCCGGCGGCCGGTCTGGTCGGTTTCTTCATGTCCCACATGAACACACCGACCGGACGCGCCGCGCACAGACGCCGGGGCGTGTTGTACATGCCCCCACATGAATAAAGCGCCCATCCCACGCCGGCCCCGGCACGAACGGCATCGGCCAGACCAACTCACCCCTCAGAGATGCCGTTCGCCGACACTCCACCCGACGCCAAACCAACGAGAAGCGCCGGCCCGGAACACCCACGGCACACCAGGCGCCCCCTCAGCGAGCTACTTGACGGTGAGCGTTCCCTCCATGCCGCCCTCGCGGTGCCCCGCGACGGTGCAGTAGAACGCGTACTCGCCGGCCTTGACGTCCACCTTGATCGACGAGGTGCCGCCGTCCTGCACGGTCTCGCCCTTCGCGTTGACGCCGTTGCCCTCGAGCGCGATGTCGTGCGGGATCGAGGCTGCGTTCTCGGAGTCGATCTGCAGGGCTCCCGGCTCGGCCGTCGCCTCCTTGGTGATGTACGCCAGCTGGCCGTTGGGATCGGCCGGCAACGCGAGCTTGCCGTCCTTCGCGGCGACCGGCTTGCCGCCGCCGGCGGCCTGCACCGCGGTCGCGAGCTTGCCCGCGTCCTTGCCGGGCCGCGCCACGACCGACGCGACGTACGAGGCGACGTCCTTGGCGAGCTTGCCGGTCACGAGCTTGGCGGGCATGTACGCCGGGCTGTCCTGCGGCACGCGCGCCGGATAGAGGATCTGGTCCTCGACGACGCCATGGATCGTGTCGCGGCCGAAGCCGTCCTTCAGCGACTGGCGAAACGCCTCGTCGAGGTTCGGCCCCTGCACGCCCTTGGCCTCGGCGCGGGCGAGCACGTGGCAGGCCGCGCACTTCTGCGCGAAGGCCTTCTTGCCGGCGATCAGATCCGCGTTCGGATCGACGTTGTCGTTCTCGCAGGCACTCAGGCCGGCGGCGAGGACAGCGCACGCGGCGACGCCCAGAAGTCGTGTTCTCAAGGGGGGAGGGGTCATGCGAGCGCGGGAGTCTAATCAAGCGGACCGGACGGTGTTCCGCTGCCCCACCGGGCGGCTCGGCCGGCGTCCGCGCGCCCGCACCGGCAGGTTTGGCCTGCGCCCGCTTGGTAGGGTTCGCGCGGTGTCAGCCCCTCAGCGTTACAGGATGCGCGCGACCGAATCCGGCCGCGAGATCATCCGCGAGGCGGAGCCCGGCCGCGTCTACGTCGATCGTGAGACGGGCGAGCCGCTCGAGATCGTCGGCAAGGTGCTGCCGCTCGCGCCGTCCAAGTCCCGGCTCCCCTGGGCCGTCGAGAACCTGCGGTTCTGCCCGTGGTGCGATCAGCTCGCCCAGCGCGACCTCAACGACTGCCCGCACTGCAGCCGGCGCATGGATCCGGTCACCTGAACCTCCCGGCGATGCGCCGTCAGCGACCCCTCGCCCTGCTCGCCGTCCTCGCCTCCTGCGGCGGTGTGAGCGCGTGCGGATCCGATGAGGAGCTGTCCACGCAGGTCCCCAAGACGTCGCCGGACCTGACGATCCCGACGGGCACGACGGCCGCCCGCGAGGACGACACCGGCACGACCGCGACGACGTCGACGACCGCGACCTCCACCACGGCGGCCACCCCGCAGGGCGGCGTCGCGCCGCCCGCCCCCGTGACCCCGCCCGCGGCGCCCACGCCGCCGCCGGCCACCGGCTCGCCGCAGACCGGCGGGCAGGCCCCCGACACCGGTGGACAGTCGACGACCGGCGGCGCGCAGGCCGGCGGCGGCGAGTTCGAGAGCTTCTGCGCCGAGAACCCCGGCGCCTGCTGAAACCGGCCCGCGCCGCGGCGCGGGCGGCGCATCGGGCCCGGGCGGGCTACCGCCGCGAGCGCTTCGCCGCGGTCGGCGTCGGGATGAACGTCGCGCTGTAGGTCAGGCGCGCCGTCTTGTACAGGCAGGCGAACGGCGTGGCGCGGCGCGATCCCACGAGCGCGAACTGCGTCGAGGTGTCGCCGCACGAGTCCTTCGGGCGGCTGGCCCGCCACGAGCTGTCGGACCCGAGCGACAGCTGCAGGGCGGGGGCCCACGACGGGACCGACAGCCCGACGTACTGCCCCTTCTTGATCGCCAGCGTCCGCTCCAGCGGGAACTGGACGACCTGACCGAAGTAGTCGGTGAGCTTCTGCAGCGGGCCCTTGGCGACCACGCGGCGCACGAGCTTCTTCTCGGTGCCCAGGACGACGATCGCCGCCTGCGACTCTCCGCCGAGGCGCTCGGCGAAGAACGCCGACTGCTTCGGTCCCGGGTTGCCCAGCGCGATGCTCCACGCGACGATCCGCCCGTCGGCCGGGGCCCGGTAGAGGGTGCGGTCGGGGCCGACCTTCGCCTGATAGCCCGTCGAGCGGCTGACGGCCTGGCAGTTGAGCGGGCACACGCCGAGGACGCCGTCGGGCAGCTGGCCCAGTTCGGTGATCTTGGCGGGCGCGGCCGCCGGGACCGCCAGCGCGGCGAGGGCTGCGAGCAGGGCTGAGCTTGTGAGGATCCGTAGGCGGGTCATGCCAGCATTCAACACAAGCTTCCGGGCATTTGTTGCGTCCTCGCACCAGAGAACGCCCGTCGCCGGTCCGGCGGCGGCTCAGCGCAGGCGGAACGTGCGCGCCCGGCCGCGGGCCGGCGCCGTGTCGATGCAGGTCGCCCGCTGGCAGCCCGGGCGGGTCGACTCGATGGCGAAGCGGAAGCGCTGCGGACGCCCGATCGAGCTCTGCGTGAAGCGCAGCACGATGGTCGTGCGGCTCGCGGTGATCTTCACCGACGCACCGGTCACGCGATCGGGCAGGCCGGCCCCGTCAACCGCGTAGACGCCGCCGCGAAACTCATCGTCCGAGCGCGCGGTGACGCAGGCCAGGCGATCGGGGCGCATCGAGGCCGGATCGGCGTCCCGCGCGGTCCAGATCCGGATGCAGGCCGAGCCCGGCGGGCCGGAGCCGGCCAGCAGCGCCTGCGGGGTCAGCTTGTCGGTGAACGAGAGCGCCGCGCGCAGGCGCCCGTCGGAGGCGCGCTGCAGCGACGCGCGCGTGATGTCCAGCGGCCCGCTGACGTCGTCGCGCGCGTCGGTGACGACGATCGTCTTCGAGGTCGCGGCGAGCGCCGTGGAGACGACGAGCGCGCAGAGAGCCGCCACGCAGCCGCCCACGGCGAGCGTCCGCCACCCACTCCCCCGCCCTCGGTCGCCGGTCATGCGTCAAATATGACGTAGTGCAGGCCCGGAGACCAACGCGCAACCGTGCGTGCGCCTACGGCTTGAGCTGCTCGCCGGCCGCTGCGATCTGCGCCATGTCGCCCGACGCCGGCACCCAGGGCAGCCGGAGCGGATCGCCCTCGTAGCGCGGGATGACGTGCATGTGGAAGTGAAACACCGTCTGCCAGGCCGCCGCGCCGCTGGAGTTCAGGAGGTTCACGCCGGCGGCCCCGAGCCGCTCGATCACGCGGGCGGCGACCGTCTGCGCCGTCGCCGCGACCGCGCGGAGATCGTCCGTGTCGATGTCGTGCACGTCGCGGGCGTGGGCGCGCGGGATGACGAGCGCGTGGCCGCGCGACGCCGGGTTGATGTCCATGAAGGCGATCGTGCGCTCGTCCTCGGCGATGACCGTGGCGGGGATCTCGCCGGCGACGATCTGGCAGAACAGGCAGTCGGGATCGCGCTCGGGGGTCATCGCGGCCAAGCCTAGACGGCCCGGTGCAGCAGCCGCGCCGCGAGCGCCAGCGCCTCGTCGCGCGTGCCGACCTCACCCGCGAAGTGCGCTTCGTCGAGTTCGGCGAGCAGGCGTCCCAGCATGCGCCCGTCGGTCAGCCCCAGCTCGGCGGCCAGCGCGTCGCCGCGGACGAGCGGCGCGCGGCGGCCCTCCGCGCGCCAGGCGAGCGCGGCGGGCAGCACCTCGCGCGCGAGCTCGAGGTGCTTGGCGATCGACTCCTGCGCCTTGCGACCGCGCGTGGCGAGACGGTCGGCGACCGACAGCAGCGTCACGTCGACCTCGACCGGCTCGGTGGCGCGCAGATAGCGATACAGGGCGCGCCGCGCCAGCGGCGTCTCGTGGACGAGGAAGCCGAGGCGCAGGTGGTGGCGGGCGAGCGCGGCGACGTGCGCCTTGAGCTTCTCGCCGGCGCGCAGCCGCGTGAGGATCTCGCGCGACAGCTCGGCGCCCGCGCTGTCGTGGCCGACGAACGTCGGCGAGCCGTCGTCGCGGCGCCCGAGCGTCAGCGGCTTGGCGACGTCGTGCAGCAGCGCGCCCATGCGCAGCCCGAACCCGCGGTCGACGTCCTCGGCGAGCGGCTCGGCCAGCACCGCGCCCACGGCCGCCGCGGCCTGGTCGCCGAAGACCGCGCCCGGGTCGGCCTGCAGGGCGATCGCCTGCTCGAGCACCTCGATCGTGTGCGCGTACACGTCGGCGTGGTGGTAGCGGTTCTGGTCGACGCCGTGCAGCGCATGCAGCTCGGGCAGGATCGCCGCGGTCAGCCCGACGTCCTCCATGAGCGCCAGGGACGCGATGACGCCGTCGCCCGTGACGATCCGCTTCAGCTCGCTCCACACCCGCTCCTGGGCCACCGTGGCGGCGCCTGGCGCGCTCGTGCGGGCCAGCGCCGCGGTCGCGGGGTCGACGCGCAGCCCGAGCTCGGCCGCGAGGCGCACGAGCCGCACGACGCGCAGCGGGTCGTCGGCGAGCGAGCGCGGGCCGACGGCCCGCAGCCGGCCCGCCGCAAGGTCCCCGGCGCCGCCGTGCGGGTCGAGCCGCGGGCCGCCCGCCAGCGGTTCGGCGATCGCGTTGACCGTGAAGTCGCGCAGCGCGAGGTCGGCCTCCAGCGAACCGCCGCGCCGCGGGCTGAGGTCGACCTGCCACGTCCGGTCGGGCGCCATCACGCGCCAGGAGCCGAACTCGTCGGAGAGCTCGAACCGCGGCCCGCGCACCGCCCGGGCCAGCGCGCGCGCCGCGGCCCCGACCTCGCCCTCGACGACGACGTCGAAGTCGGCGGTCGCGCGGCCGAGGATGGCGTCGCGCACCGCGCCGCCGACGAGCCAGGCGCAGCGGTCGCGCAGCGCCTCGGCGATCAGCGTGCGCGGGTCGCTCATCGCGGGCGCCCCCGCCCCCTCACGCCGGCTCGCCGTCGTGGTGATACAGGCGCGGCACCCGCGCGAGCAGCCCGCAGGTCACCTCGTAGTTGATCGTCGCCAGGCGCTGCGCGATCTCCTCGACGCCGATCCGCTCCTCGCCCTGGGCGCCGATCAGCACGGCCGGCTCGCCGACGGCCGCCGCGGGCGGGCTGCCGACGTCGAGCGTGATGTTGTCCATGCTGACCGTGCCGACGAGCGGTCGCCGCACGCCGCGCACGAGCACATCGAGGTTGTTCGTCAGCGCGCGCCGCACGCCGTCGCCGTACCCGATGGGCAGGGTCGCGGTGTGCGTCGGCGTCGCGGCGACGAAGCGCCGCCCGTAGCCCGCGCTCTCGCCGGGGGCGACCGGCTTGACCGCCGCGACGTAGGAGTGCAGCTCGAGCGCCGGCTCGAGGTCGCGGGCGGCGGCGTCCTCGCCGAAGGGATCCAGGCCGTAGAGCGCGACGCCGGCCCGCACCATGTCGAAGTGCGACGCGGCCTCGCGCAGCGTGCCCGCGCTGTTGGCCGCGTGCAGCACGATCGACGGGTGGGCGGCCTGCAACGCCGGCGCCCACGCCGCGAAGCGCGCGAGCTGCTCGGCGAAGAACGTGTCGCCGCGCTCGTCGGCGGTCGCGAAGTGCGTCATCGCCCCGGCGAGGCGGACGCCCTCCGTCGCCGCGGCGGCCTGCGCCACGCGGGTCGCGGCGTCCGGGTCGCGGGTTCCGAGCCGGCCCATCCCGGTGTCGAGCTTGACGTGCACCGCGCCGCCGCCGCGCGCGGCGACCGCCGCCACGAACGCCTCGTCCCAGGCGACGACGTCGGCGCCGGCCGCCAGCGCCACATCGAGCTCGGCCGGCGACAGCGCCCCCATGACGAGGATCGGAGCGTCGAGACCGGCCGCGCGCAGCTGCGCCGCCTCGCCCGCCGCGGCGACGGCGAGCCACGTCGCGCCGCCGGCCAGCGCGGCGCGTGCGCTCGGGATCGCGCCGTGACCGTAGCCGTCGGCCTTCACGACGGCGCACAGCGCCGCCGCGTTCGCGCCCGCGGCGAGCTCGCGCCGCATGCGTGCGGCGTTGCGCTCGATCGCCGCGAGGTTGACGCGGGCGACCGCGCGAACCGCCACGTCCTGCTGGACCGCCATCGCGCGCGAAGGCTACTCGTCGGGCGTCGCCGGCTCGCCACGGCGCGCGCGCGGCAGCGCCGCGATGACGTCGCGGGCGATGACCCCGTCGGCGCCGTGCTCGTCGGCGCCGTGCTCGTCGGCGGCGAGGCGACCGGCCGCGGCGTGGCGTCGCACGCCCGCGCAGGCGGCCGCGAACGGATCCATGCCCTTGGCCAGGTGTGCGCCGATGATGCCGCTCAGCACGTCGCCCGTGCCGGCCGTCGCGAGCCCCGGCGCGCTCAGGTCGTTGACGGCGGCCAGCCCGTCGGGTCGGGCGATGATCGTGTCGTCGCCCTTGAGCACGACGATCGCCCGCGCGCGCCGCGCCGCCTCGCGCGCGCTGCGCAGGCGGCTGCGGGCGACCTGCTCGCTCGACGTCTCCAGCAGCCGCGCGAGCTCGCCGGCGTGCGGCGTGAGGACGGTCGGCGCGCGGCGCTCGGCCAGCGCCGCGAGCGCGCCGGCATGCGCGTTGAGACCGTCGGCGTCGATCAGCAGCGGCAGCTCGGCCCGCGCCGCCACCTCGCGCAGGAAGCCGAACGTCCCGTCGCCGCGGCCCGCGCCGGGCCCCAGCACGAGCGCCCCGGCCCGCTCGCACGCCGCCAGCGCGTCGTCCACGGCGGCGGGCGTCAGCGCGCCGTCCGCATCGGCCAGCGCCCGCGTCATCACCTCGAGCAGGCGGCTCTCGAAGATCGGCTCCAGCGACGCCGGCACGAGCGCGGTGACGTAGCCGGCCCCGGCCCGCATGGCGGCATCGGCGGCGAGGCAGGGCGCGCCGGTCAGCCCGCGCGAGCCGCCGGCGACGACGACGTGCCCGGAGCTGAACTTCGTGCCGGGCGCGTCGCGGCCGGGCACGAGATCGTGGACACGACCCGTCAGCAGCCCGGCGTCGGGCGGGACCGGAGCACCCGGCGGGATCCCGATGTCGACGACGATGCGCTCGCCGCAGGCCTGCTTGCCCGGCGCGATCCAGTGGCCCGGCTTGGCCGCCGCGAACGTCACCGTCGCGGTGGCGGCGACCGCCGCACGCGCGGCCTCCCCCGTCGAGGCGTCGACGCCGCTGGCGATGTCGGCGGCGACGATCGGCCCGCCGAAGCCCGCGAGAGCCTCGATCGCCGCCGCCGCCGTGCCGCGCGGCTCGCCCGCAAACCCCGTGCCGAGGATCGCGTCGATCACGACCGCGGCGTCCGCGAGCGCGTCCGGCTCAAACGGCTCGTGCGCGCCGTCGAGGCGGCGCAGGTTCGCCGCCGCGTCGCCGGTGTACTCGTCCGGCGCGGCGAGCAGCAGCACGCGCACCTTGCGCCCGAAGCCGCGCAGCAGGCGTCCCGCCACCAGCCCGTCGCCGCCGTTGTTGCCCTTGCCGCAGACGATCACGATCGGGCCGCGCGGGAAGAGCCGGTCGGTGTGCACCGTCAGGCCGGCGCCGGCGCGCTCCATGAGGTCCAGCGACGGGATCCCCCGCTGCTCGATCGCCCAGCGGTCGATCGCCCGCATCTGCTCGGCGCCGTAGAGCGGCTCGAGCCAGTCGGGAAGCGGCGCCGCGCCCACCCTCAGCTCACCCGGCGCGGACCATCGCCACGGCCCCGGCCGTCGCCTTGGAGTGCGTCATCGAGATCTCGACCTGCACGCCGAGCTCGCCGAGCGCACCGTGCAGCGCCACGCCGGTCTGCGCGCCCTCCCCCACGACCTCGATGTCGCGCGGGTTCCAGGCCTCCAACCGCAGGGCCTTGGCCACGGCCTCCTTGGCGCAGAAGCGTGCCGCGAGGTGCTGTCCGGGCCGGGCGCGCCGCGCGGCGTAGGCGCGCTCGCCGTCGGTGAACAGCCGCTGCGCGAGGCCCGGCCGGCGCTCGAGCGCCTGCTCCATCCGCTCGATCTCCAGCAGGTCGATGCCGACGGACATGTGCCGGTCCCTACTCGACCGTGACGGTCTTGGCGAGGTTGCGCGGCTGGTCGACGTTCAGCCCGCGCTTGCGCGCGACGTAGTAGGCGAACAGCTGCAGCGGGATGACGGCGAGCAGCGCCTGCAGCATCCAGTCGGTGCGCGGGATGCTGATGACCTCCTCGGCGACCGGCTCGAGGCGCCGGTCGCCCTCGGTGGCGATCGCGATGACGTGCGCGCCGCGGACGCGGACCTCCTGGATGTTGGAGATCATCTTGTCGAGGATCGGCATGTCGGTCGCGACGCTGATGACCGGCGTGGACTCGTCGAGCAGCGCGATCGGACCGTGCTTCATCTCGCCGCCGGCGTAGGCGTCGGTCGCGATGTAGGAGATCTCCTTGAGCTTCAGCGCCCCCTCGAGCGCCACGGCTCGGCCGACGTGGCGGCCCAGGTACATGTAGAAGTTCGAGCCGGCGTGGCGCTCGGCGGTGGCCTTGACGGGCGCTTCGAGCCGCTCGACCGTCTCGTTGATGCGCGAGGGCAGCTGCTTGATCTCGGCGACGAGCTCGGCGATCCGCGCAGGCTCCATGGTCCCGCGCAGCTCGGCGAGGCGCAGCGCGAGCAGGTACATCGCCGCGACCTGGCAGACGAACGTCTTCGTCGCGGCGACCGAGACCTCGGGGCCGGCGCGGGTGTACAGCACGCCGTCGGCCTCGCGCGTGGCCTCCGACCCGACGACGTTCGTGCAGGCGAGCACGCGCGCGCCGCGTTCGCGGGCGAGCCGCATCGAGGCCAGCGTGTCGGCGGTCTGGCCGGACTGGGTGATGCCGATGACGAGCTCGCGCTCGGAGACGATCGGGTTGCGGTAGCGCCACTCCGACGCGATGTCCATCTCGACCGGGATCCGCGCCCACTCCTCGATCGCGTAGCGGCCGATCAGGCCGGCGTGAAACGACGTGCCGGCGGCGACGATCAGGATCCGGTCGATGTTCTGCAGCAGCGCCTCGTCGAGCTCGGCCGCGGCGAGATCGACGCCGTCCGGGCGGATCGTGCGATCCGCGACGGTCTCGGCGACGGCGTCGGCCTGCTCGTGGATCTCCTTGAGCATGAACGTCTCGTAGCCGCCCTTCTCGGCGGTGGCCTGATCCCAGTCGACGCGCGTGATCTCGCGCGTGACCGCCGCGCCGTCGGGGGTCAGGAACTCGACGCCGTCGGGTCGCAGGACGACGATCTCGCCGCTCTGGACGAACTGCACATCGCGCGTGTACGCGAGGAAGGCCGTGACGTCCGAACCGAAGAACTGCTCGCCGTCGCCGCGCCCGACGACGAGCGGGCACTCCTTGCGCGCGCCGACGAGCGTGCCCGGCTCGTCCGCGCTCATGGCGACGAACGCATAGTGGCCCTCGAGCTCGCCGTAGGCCGCGCAGACCGCGTCGACGAGGCTGCCGGCGCGGTCCATGTGGTGGGAGATGAGATGGGCGATGACCTCGGCGTCGGTCTCCGAGGTGTAGGCGGCGCCCAGGTCGGTCATCCGCTGCTTGAGGACGAGGTAGTTCTCCACGATGCCGTTGACGACGACGTGGACGCGATCGCTCGTGTCGAAGTGCGGATGCGCGTTGGACTCGGTCACGCGGCCGTGGGTGGCCCAGCGGGTGTGGCCGATGCCGGTCGCCGGGTGCTCCAGCTCGGCGACCGCGACGGCGACGGGCGGGTCGCTCTCGTGGGGATCGGCGCCGGCGCTGCCGTGCGCGACCGCCTCGCGCAGCTTGCTGAGATTGCCGACCGCGCGCACCGAGGCGATCTCGCCATCGGTGAGGACCGACACCCCGGCGGAGTCATAGCCGCGGTACTCGAGCTTCTCCAGCCCAGCGAGGAGGATCTCCCGGGCCGGGCGCTGACCGACGTATCCGACGATTCCGCACATACAGGGAGAGTAGGCGAGCCGGACCCGTTCCCTTCGCGGAGCCCCGGACTCGCACCCGCGCAGGGAGCGAGCGCGATTCACCGACGTCGTCGTCGTCGAGCGAGCTGATCGTCATATGCCGCGGCCGCGGCGGTGCAGTGCGTCGAGGACCGCCGTGCTGTCCGCCAGCCCGGCGGCAACCGCCATCGCCAGCAGCGCCCTTGGCTCCCAGGGCGCGCGGGCGAGCGAGCGCCCCGCCCACGCGAGCGCGGTGCGGCGGGCGCCCATAGCCGCGTGCGCGAACGCGAGTTGCCCGTGGACGCGGGCGCACCCCGCACGGTCGGCCGCGATGTCGGGGTGGCGCGCCAGCATCCATTGCAGGGACGCGACCTTCGATTCCCAGGCCCGCGCGAAGTACGACGCATCGCTCCACAAGACGCGCACGAGCGGTCGGTCGACGTGCAGGATCGCGCGCTCGCGCGAAGCGCGCAGCAGGAGATCCCAGTCCTCGCACTGGCTGCCGGGGATCGACTCGTCGACGAGCCCGAGCCGGCCAACCAGGCTGGACCGGCGGATCACGAACGTGGACGAGTGCAACATCGCCATCCTCGAACGCACGAGCCGGTGGTGGGCGACGACATCGGTGGCCGCCAGCCGGACCGTCGACCGGCCGGCGTAGTCGACGATGACGCTGCAGGTCGCGAAGTCCGCGGCGGGCGCCGCAACGAGGCGCTGCACCTGCGCGCGCAGCTTTCCGGGAAGCCACAGATCGTCGTCGTCGCAGAACGCGACGAGGTCGGACCCGACCGCCAGGATGCCGGTGTTGCGGGTCCCGGCGAGCCCGGCGGACCGGGCATTCGTCGTCGTTCGCACGCGCTCGCCGTCCAGCGACGCGTCGCGCTGCGTGCCGTCGAAGACGATCACCACCTCGATGCTTCCGGGGTAGTCCTGGCCCAGGATCGACGAGATCGCTGCGCGCAGCTGCCGTGGCCGGCCTCGCGTCGGCACGACGACGCCGACCGAGGGCCAGGGAGGCGGCGGGCTCAGGGCTGCCCCCGCCCGGCGCTCCGCACGTAGCCGTACCGCCGGAGCTGCGGGTAGGTGAGGGCGGTGACGGTCAGCCGCTGAGGCCGCGGAAGCAGCGCCCGCCATGCGTCATCGGGACGTAACGGCAGGGTGCCGCTCCTGAACCGAAGCGGGTTGCCGGCGGCGCTGTGGGCCGGCGTCAGCGTGATCTGGCCGTCCGCGACGAACCGCAACTCGGCGGGGTCCACCGCCAGCCCCGCGAACCGCGCCACGTCGACGAGCGTTTGCGCCGGAGCCCGGAGAAAGGACTCATAACGCACGAGCATGACCGGGGTTCCGAGCCTCGCGAGCGTCCGAACGCAGGTGTTGTGCAGCGACCACAGCACGGCAGAGCGGCTGGGCGCATACCGCGTCATCCACGCATCGGGCCCGCGGCCGGTCGTCTCCGGGCGCTCGACGCTCTTCGTCCACGAGTAGGCGACGCCCCGGCTGTCGCGGACGACGTGTACGACGCGGAGGTCGATCGCATGGTCGCCACGCAGGCAGTACGCGAGCGAGGGATGTTTGCTCGAGTCCACGACGGTGCTCACACCGGTCAAGCGGGCAACCGCGTCGTACACGCGCGCGTGATGCTCGGCCAGCACGGCGGCGGCGGCACGAACATCGCTGCCACGGCGGACGAGCGCCATCTGCGGGAGGCTCCGCAGGCGATCGGCCCGGCGCCTCGCCGCCGCCACCCCCGCCACGTCGACGGCGTCCCAGCCACCGAAGGCGCGCCGACCGACGCCCGTCCAGAACTCGCATCGCGAGAACGGCTCGCCGCAGCCGCAGAGCTCGTCGTCGACGATCCCGCGTTGCCACAGGTGCACGACCTCGCCGAGTGCCCGGATGCCGCTGAGCTCGCCCAAAGCCCGCTCGAGCAGCGTCGTGCCGCTGCGGCCCAGTCCTGCGAGGAAGATAACTCGGGTCAGTGACGCCAGCGCCTCGGGTCCGTGGTGGTCCGCGCGAATCTAGCTGGTGGCGGACGCCGACGGTCGTGATGCTCGCGCGCGCTGAGGGTCGCGGGAGCGGTGTATGGTCGCAACGTGAGGGAGGCAGATGTCGTGGACCCGTGCACGGTCGTGGTGGACGGTGTGCCGCTGGATGCCCGCACCGAGCAGGAGGTCGTCGACGCGATCGTCGGCGAAGCACGCGCCGGGCGCGGCGGGTGGGTGGTCACGGTCAACCTCGACATCCTGCGCCGCCTGCGCCGCGACTCGACGCTGCGAGCCATGGTGAGCCAGGCCACGCTCGTGGTCGCCGACGGCATGCCGGTGCTGTGGGCGGCGCGCCTCGCGGGCCGATCGCTGCCCGAACGCGTCACGGGCGCTTCGCTGATCTGGACGCTGAGCGCCGCTGCCGACGACGATCTCTCGATCTATCTTCTCGGCGGCGTGCCGGGGGTGGCGGACGCGGCGGCGCGAGCGCTGGTGGCGCGAAACCCGCGACTCCACATCGCCGGCGCGGACAGCCCGCCGTTCGGGTTCGAAGCCCAGCCTGAGCACTTCGACCGAGCACGACGCAAGCTCGTCGCCGCGGCGCCCGACATCATCTTCTGCGGCTTGGGCTTTCCGCGGCAGGAGCTCGTCATCCGCGAGCTGCGACGCGGGCTTCCGGGCGCGTGGTTCATCGGCTGCGGCGCCGCCATCCCGTTCGCCGCCGGGCACCTGAGACGAGCGCCCGCGTGGATGCAGCGCTACGGTCTGGAGTGGCTGCACCGCCTGATGCGCGAGCCGATCCGGCTCTTTCGCCGCTACCTTGTCGACGGGCTCTCCTATGCCGCCGCGCTGATGCTCCGCTCGGCCCGTGCCCGCCACCGGTCCCCACGGGCGGGCGCCGCCGATATGCGGACCGCCGCGCATCGCAGCAGGGGGCGAACGAGCGCAGACCGCCGTTCGGACGGAGACGATGCGTCCTGCGCATCGCCTCCCTCAGGCGCCGACGGCCACCGCCGGTCGGCCGGGCGAACGCCCGGCGGGCGGCGGCGCGCGGCCGATCGACCGGTCGGGCTGTTCGACGCGGTCGCGGGCCATCAGTCCGATCGAGATCATCGTGAGGGTGAGCGCCACCGGGAAGGCGCTGTAGAAGAACATGTAGAAGAGGCTTAGCAGCACCACGAGAACCCCGCCGCCGGCCGTGACCCTCCGTTCTCGCCGGAACGCCCAAGCGACGCGCACGAAGAAGGCGACGTAGAGCGCGGCCCCGACGAAGCCGTGCGCGAAGACGATCAGCCAGAACTGGCCGTTGCTGCCGACGTTGAACTGGCCGCAACCCGGGCAGCTCGGGGTCGGCCCGGCGCTGATCGACGTGCGGCTGCCCAGCACCTTGCGCGTAGCGCCGTACCCGATGACGGGCGAGTGGGCGGCGCCGTCGAGCGCGGCGCGGCTGAGGAAGTTGCGCAGGCCGATGCTGCCCGGATCCGCCAGACGCGCCTGGACGATGCCGTGCAGCGGCGTGAGCGTGAACGCGAGGGTCCCGAGGGGGACGAGCGCGGCCGCCACGAGCGCGGTGCGCAACCGGCCGCGCAGGGCAAGCCGCACCATCACGAATGCGGCCGACAGGCCGAGCCCCAGCCACAGCGCGCGGTCCAGCGAGTGCACCACGGGGACGAGCGCCACGAGCACGACCCCGACCGCGACGATGCGCCGCCGCGCGGAGCGGCCCGCCCACATGTAGGCCAGAAACCACACGAGCAGGATCGAGAAGTTGTTGCCCCAGAAGTTCGTGTAGCCGAACGGCGCCGCCGGCCGCGCCGACTCAGAGCCGAGCACGTCCTGGATCTGCGCTGACGTCGGATGGACGAGCGCCTGCGTGTAGCTGTTGGCGCGGACGCTCTCGGGCAACAGCCGCTCCAGCGGCGCGACGAACTCGAAGCGCGGCGCGACGACGCCGAGCAGTCCGCCCGCCACCGTGACGGCGAAGAGGATGCTGAGCAGGCGCAGCAGGCGCTGCTGTGACAACTGCTCATGCGGCAGGTTCACGACGTAGAGCACAACGATCGTGGCGGCGAGGTAGCCGCCCAGGGTGACGGCGATGCCGATCATGCGCCCGGACGGCGTGCCGGACGTCGTGCCCGGAGGGTCGAACGGGAGCATCACGAGGCTGACCACGGCCCACAGCAAGAACAGCAACCACAAGCCGAAGCCCGGGGGGACCTTGAGCGGGCGGTGGCGGACGAGATGCCACGCCATCGGCAACGCGACCAGCAGAAACGCGAAAGCACCGAGGCCGAGCGCCCACCAGAGCGGGTAGAGCCCCAGCAGGGCGACGAGCGGCCACCCCCGCGGGGGCCGCCGGGGGCGGCGAGGCCCGGCCGCCCGAGCGCCCTGCCGTCGTCGGTCGGTCGAGAGTCCGCCGCCTGCGATCAGGCTCACGATCGGTCGGTGCGCCGCCTCGCACGGTGGCCTGGCTCGTCGGCCGCGAGCAGCTCGTCGCCCGCTCGCTCCGCAGCGACCGGAGGCGGCGGAGGACGGCCCCGGCGTCGTCCCTCGACCGGCGAGCGTGGCAGGACCACGGCGCCCAGCACCGTGGCTCGCACGGCGTCCAGGTGACCCAGCGCATCCGCGACGTCATCTGTGTGCGTCACGCCGATCTGGGCGACGAGGACGACGCCGTCGCACATGCCGGCGAGGGTCTGCGTGATCGGCTCGTGGGTGACCGGCGGCGCGACGATGACGAGGAAGGCAGCGGTCTGCTCCAGGGCGTCGAGCCGCTGCTGGAGCGTCACGACGTCAAGGCCGTCTGCGTCGGTCCCGTCGAGCAGCTCTGCCACGAAGGACGGGGGCTCGACCGCCGGGTGAAGGTGGTCGGGCGGCAGCGGCCGGCCGTCAGCGGCGGCGCCCGGAGGCACGGGATCCGGATCTGGTGCGCTCTGCCCGCCTGCGCGCACGAGCGCGGAGCTGCGCCCGAAGCTCGCAATCGACGCTGCGAGGTCCCGCGCGACGCCCATGTCCACCTGCTGCACGGAGAGGGGGGCCACGACGATCGTGCCCTGGGTGGTCCCGCACGCCGCGAACACGAGGTCGCAGAGCCGCTGGGACGCCGTCAGCCCGCCGGCGCGTCCGCCGTTCGTCCCGGCCGCCGTGCGGTGGTCGGCCGGCCAGAGAACGACCGGCACGCCCCGTTCGTCGAACGGGGCGACATCGCGGAGGCGGCCGTCGGTGCGCTCCCGCACGAGCGCTGCGGAGATCCCCAGGAGCAGTCCCAGCATCATGCCGCCGACGAGCCCGAGCACGGCGCGCGGGCGGCCGGCGTCATCTGGCCGAGCTGCATCGGCGATGACCCGTCCCCCTCTGGCCGGCGGCGTCGCGGCGGTCTGCGACGTGGCGAGCGCGGTCAGCTGCGCGGTGTAGGAATCGAGCTGCGCTTCGGCGACCGCGCGTGACGCTGATCCCGCGCGCCGCGATGCGACGATCGCAGCCTGCTCGCGGACCTGGCGTCGTAGTGACGCGATCTGAGCGTCGACGATCCTGGCCTGCTCTCGCACGTAGAACTCTCCCGCGGACCGCCGGTACTCGAGGTACGCGCGGGCGACGGCTCGCGCTCCGGCCTGCGCGGCTCTCGGCGACCGCGCGCTGAAGCTGATGTCCATCACGGTCGTGTTCGCCGGCGCCGACACCGCAACCCGGCTCCTGAGCTCACCCAGTGGCTCGCTGAGCTCGAGCAGCCGGCGCGCCGGCGTCAAGACCTCATGCGAGCGGACGAGTTGGGCCTCCGTCTCGACGTTGATCGCCCCCTGCACCCGCCCGGTGCTGCTGTCGGTCCTCTGCGGCACGTTCGGCGTGACCACCACGGACGTCGTCGACGTGAAGGTCGGCTGCACGATCGCGGCCACGCCCGCGCCCAGAGCAGTCCCCAGCAGGAGCCCGAGCAGCACGATCGGCCACCGTCGGCGAAGCGGCCGCAGGTACTCGTGAAGCTCATGCAAGCCCTCGCGGTCCGGCCCGTGGTTCACAGCGTGCATAGCACGTGCGACGCTCAGTCAGCCCACCAGTCGCGCCGACCCTCCACGTCTCCCCGCGGGTCCTCGCCGAGGCTGGGCGCGCCGAAGACGAGGATCTCGAGCCCCTCCGGCCCGGCCTCGTATCCTCGCCATGTACCGGGCGGCACGCGCACGACGTCCCACCTCTCGACCGCGACGATCTCGTCGTCGAGCTTCATCCGCCCGCTCCCGCCCACGACCACGAACACCTCCTCCTGCTCCTTGTGCGTGTGGCCGTACGGGAACCGGTAGTCGGGCGGGATGCGCTGGTAGCTCAGGCCGGACTGCTCGAGCTCGAGCGCCTTGCTCGCGAGACGGAACTCGAGGTCCGGCGCGCCGTCGAAGTTGGACCCGACGTCCGCCAGATCCTCTCTGAGGTTCTTGAGCGTGAACGGCATGGCCGCGATTCTAGGGTTCGGGCTTCACCCCGCCGCCGCGCCGCCGCAGCTGACAGCGGCCGTCCACGGGGATCGACATCGACGAGCGGGCCGAACGGTGCGCGACCTGCGTCGGGCCCAGGGCCTAGCCTTGACGCATCGTGCAGCCGCCTTCGGGCCACGCCGGGATGCCGCGTCGACGGGGGGTGGGACTCGTCGCGCTCGTCGTGCTCGGGCTCGCCGCGGCGCCCGCGGCCGCGCCGGCGACCGAGCGGACCTACAAGCTGCGCTCGGCGGCGATGAGCTTCGGCGGCTTCGAGACGAAGTTCCCGTCGCGCGTCGTCCCCACCCCGCGACGAGCGGGCTTCATCGTGCGCATGAGCACGCGCCTGGTCGACGCTCGCGGCCGGCCGATCTCGATCAAGCGGCTCATGCTGCACCACGTCGTGTTCATCAACAGCGGCCCGCGCGCCGCGCCGCGCAACAACGCGTGCCCGGGCCGCCCCGGCGAGCCCTTCTTCGGTACCGGCGAGGAGCAGCAACGGCTCATCCTGCCGCCCGGCTACGGCTACCCGGTCCGAGAACACGATCGCTGGCGCGCGGTCGCGATGTACATGAGCCACACGAGCCGGCCGCTGAGGGCCTTTCTCGAGTACTCCGTGACCATCTCCGACGCACCCGGGCTCGTGCCGGTCAAGCCGCTGTGGCTGCGGGCCAGCGGCTGCGATCCGCTGTCGAGCTACACGGTCCCCGGCGGCGGAGCGCCGGGATCGGCGGACGTGCGCTCCCACGACTGGACGATCCCGACGAGCGGCCGGATCGTCGCCGCCGGCGCTCACCTGCACGGCGGCGCACTGCGCCTCGCGGTCAGCCAGCCGCGCTGCGATGACCGCACGATCCTCGACCACCGCCCGCTGTGGGGAAGACCCGACGACCCCGTGTACCGCGTCCGCCCGATGCTCCACGAGCCCGGCCCGATCGCGACCGGCTACTTTCTGTCGCCCACGGGCATCCCCGTCCGCCGCGGCGAGGTCCTGCGCGTGACGGGCAGCTACGACGCCGAGCTGCCGCACCCGCGGGTGATGGCGATCACCCACGTCTACGTCGCCAAGGACGCTGATGCCCCACGCGGTTGCGACCCGCTGCCGGCCGATGGCCGGATCCGCTGGTCGCGCACGGATGGGCGCGCCGCGGTGGCGCCGATGGGGGTCCCGCTGACGCGCCTGGACGCGGGCGGTGACCCGATCGAGATCCCGTTCGCGGGCGGCCCGCTCGTCGAGGGCGGCGCGGACGCGCGCGTCGACGTCGAGCGCGCGGCGTTCAAGCCGTCGAACCTGACGATCCCGAGCGGCGGCCGCGTGACGTGGCGCTTTCGCGACCGCGATATGCACAGCGTGCTGTCGGCGAACGCCCCGCGCGCCGTCGACTCGCCGCTGACGCGGCGCGGCGGCCGCTACACCCAGACGTTCACGGCGCCGGGCACGTACAACCTGTTCTGCGACCTGCACCCCGTGACGATGCACCAGACGGTCACGGTGCGGCCCTAGGAGCCGGCGGTCGGCGCTGGCGGGTCAGCCCGCGGATTCCACGATCGCCACGAGCCGGGCGCACACCGCCGCCGTCTCCTCCTCGCTCGGTGCCTCGACCATGACGCGCACGAGCTGCTCGGTGCCCGACGGGCGCACGAGCACGCGGCCGCGCCCCTCCAGCGCCGCCGCCTCGCGGTCCATCGCCTCGCGCAGCGCCGCGCTCCGCATCGCCGCGTCGCGGTCGGCCACGCGCACGTTGACGAGCTGCTGGGGCAGCTTGTCCATCGCGCTGCGCTCCGCGAGGTCGCGGCCGGCCAGCGCCTCGAGCGTCAGCAGCGCGGAGGCGATGCCGTCGCCCGACGGCACGAAGCCCATGTCGATGATGTGGCCGGACTGCTCGCCGCCCAGCCCCCAGTCGCGCGCCCGCAGCTCCTCGAGCACGTAGCGGTCGCCGACCGCCGTCGTGGCGACCTGCACCCCGGCCTCGCGCATCGCGGTGTGAAAGCCGAAGTTCGTCATCACGGTCACGACGACGCCCCCGCCGGGCAGGCGGTCGTGCCGGCGCAGGTGCAGCGTCGCGAGCGCGATGAGCTCGTCGCCGTCGACGAGCGTCCCGGTGCGGTCGACCGCCAGCACACGGTCGCCGTCACCGTCGAACGCGAAGCCGACGTCGTGGCCGCCCGCGCGCACCTGCTCGACGAGGGCTGCGGGGTGCGTCGAGCCGCAGCCGTCGTTGATGTTGCGCCCGTCGGGCGAGGCCGCGAGCACCGTCACCGTCGCGCCCAGCCGGCGGAAGATCTCGGGCGCACAGCGATGGGTCGCCCCGTTCGCGCAGTCCAGCGCGACGTCGAGCCCCGTCAGCGACAGGCCGGCGAAGCGCTCCTGCAGGGCGCGCAGGTAGTCCTCGTCGGTCCCGCGCAGATGGCTGACGGAGCCGATCCGCGACGCGACGCCGCCGCCCGGCGGGTCGTCGAGGCGCTGCTCGATCGCCAGCTCGGTGGCATCGGAGAGCTTAAAGCGATCGGCGCCGAAGAACTTGATCCCGTTGTCGCCGAACGGGTTGTGCGACGCGGAGATGACCGCGGCGAGATCGAAGCCGTAGCGCCCGATCAGCAGAGGCGCGGCGGGCGTCGGCAGCACGCCGCCGAGCAGCACGTCGCCGCCGGCCGCGGCGATGCCCGCGGCGAGCGCGGACTCGAGCATCGCGCCGGACTCGCGCGGGTCGCGGATGACGAGCACGCGCGGGCGCTCGCCGCCGATCTCGCGGGTCGCGGCGCTGCCCAGCGCGAGGGCCAGCTCAGCCGTGAGCAGCTCACCGGCGACACCTCGGACACCGTCGGTGCCGAAGAGCTTGCGCATGTGGACGTGTACGCGCGCAGCGCCGCGAAGCGCTCTAGCGCTTGCTGAACTGCGGCCGCTTGCGGGCCTTCTTCAGCCCGGCCTTCTTGCGCTCCTTCACGCGCGGATCGCGCGTGAGGAAGCCGCGGCGCTTGAGCTCGCCGCGCAGGTTCGGGTCGGCCTCGAGCAGCGCGCGCGAGATGCCATGGCGCAGCGCGCCGGCCTGGGCGCTGACGCCGCCGCCGTGCACGCGGACCACGACGTCCATGCGGTCCTCGTAGCCGACGGTCTCCAGCGGCTGGCGGATGTTGCGCCCCAGGGCGGGACGCGGGAAGTAGTCGTCGAGCGTCTTGCCGTTGACGGTGTACGCGCCGGAGCCGGGGCGCAGGATCACGCGGGCGACCGCGGTCTTGCGCTTGCCCGTCGCGCGGTAGCGCGCGCCGGCGGCGAGGTCGATGGCGGCCGCGACGGGCTGCTCGTCGGCGCGGTCCTCCTCGGCGGCGGCCGCGGCGGCGTCGAGCTCCTCCTGCTCCTCGCGCGCCAGCGGGTCGGCGCCCTCGAGCACGATGTCGACCTCGAGGTCGGCACCGGGGATCGCGGGCTTGACGCGCGGAGCGGCGGGCGCGTCGTCGTCGATGTCCTCTTCGAGCGCGGCCGGCGGCGCGGGCACGGCCGGGTCGGCGGCGGGCTCGTCGGCGGGGACGGGAGCGGAGGCCTCGGCCTCCGGCGTGGGCGCCGCGGTCTCTTCGGACTCGGGCGGCTCGGCGCTCTCGTCGATCACGACTTCAGCTCCATCGGTTGCGGCTTCTGGGCCTGGTGCGGATGCTCGGGCCCGGCGTAGATCTTGAGCTTGGTGAGCTGCTTGCGGGCCAGGCGGTTGCGGGGCAGCATGCCCTTGACCGCGAGGCGCAGGACCTCTTCGGGACGCCGCTCGAGCATGTCGTTGAGCGTGCGCGTCTTCAGCCCGCCGGGGTAGCCCGAGTGGCGGTAGTACAGCTTGTCCGCGCGCTTGTTGCCGGTGACGGCGATCTTCTCGGCGTTGATGACGACGACGAAGTCGCCGGTGTCGACGTGCGGGGTGTAGGTCGGCTTGCGCTTGCCGCGCAGCGTGTCGGCGATCTGCGTCGCCAGACGCCCGAGCGTTTGCCCGGTGGCGTCGACGACGAGCCAGTTGCGCTCGCGATCGTTGGCGTTGGCGACGTAGGTCTTCATGACGGAAAAAAGGCCACGCGAACTTCCGCGCGGCGAGTCAGCAGTGTAGACAAACCAAATCGACATCGAGTTTGCCGGGGCAATCGGCCGACGTGGCGTCGTCGCGATCCGCTACGGTCCCGCGCAGCAGATCGCCGGATCCCCGTGCTGCGGGCGATCTCGGGGGGACGATCAATAACGCGGGGGACTGGTCGAGCTGAAGCGCAGCGTCGTGCTGATGGCATGCGGAGCAGGGCTGATCGCGCCCGCGACGGCGTCCGCGGGCTCCGGTGGCGCCTTCGCGTCCGCGCCCGCGAAGATCAAGTCGGTGTCGTGTGTCGCGCGCTGCGCGACCGCTGACGCGGCGAAGCCCGGCAGCCTGCTGCGCGTCCGCGGCAGCGGCATGCGCGAGGTCGCCAAGATCGTCTTCCTCGGCGGCGGCGGCCACGCCGACAACGCGACCGTGCGCGTGAGCAAGGCGCGCCGCAACAGCGTCGACGTCACGGTCCCCGACAAGGCGACGAGCGGCCGGCTGCGCGCGGTCAACGGCGACGGGGCGCGCTCGGTGGCAAGCCGTGCCGTCGTCTCGATCCAGCGCGGCGCCGGGAGCTCTGCCGCGCTCGACGTCCGCGTCGTCGGCCGGCGCGTGTACTACGACGCGGCCCGACCGGCCCGGGTCGACCTGCTGGCCCGGCGAGCGATGCTCGTGACGGTCGCCCTCGTGCGCGTGATCGACGGCGCCGTCGTCACGACGTGGCCGGTCGCGCTGGCGCCCGAGGCGGTCAGTTCGATCACCTGGGACGGCCGGATCGAGGGCGTCGCGCAGCCCGTCGGCCGCTACGAGTTCCGGGTCTTCGCCGGAGGGCCCGCCCCCGGAGCCGTCGCCGCATCCGCGCCCGCCGCGCTGGCGACCGGCGGCTTCGACCTCGTCGACCACATCTTTCCCGTGCGCGGGCGCCACAGCTACGGGTCGGGCCAGGCGGCCTTCGGCGCGCAGCGCAGCGGCCACACGCACCAGGGCCATGACGTGTTCGCCCGCTGCGGCACGCCGCTGGTGGCGGCGCGCGGCGGCGTCGTGAAGCTCAACAAGTTCGAGCGCTCGGCCGGCAACTACGTCGTCATCGACGGCGAGGGCACCGACGTCGACTACGTCTACATGCACCTGCAGGAGCGCTCGCCGCTGGCCCAGGGCGCTCGCGTGCTGACCGGTCAGCGGATCGGCAACGTCGGCGACACCGGCGACGCGCGCGGCTGCCATCTGCACTTCGAGCTGTGGGATGCGCCGGGCTGGTACACCGGCGGCGCGCCGATCGACCCGCTGGTGTTCCTCAAGCTCTGGGACTCCTACAGCTGACAGGCCGAGCTCGCGCCGGTGCGCGCGCCGAAGCCCACGGCGAGGGCGCGCGTGTTGAAGCGCAGCGAGCCGGTGTACGTCGCGCCCGGGCTGCCGGCCGGCCCGAGCGTGTCGGCGTACAGCGCCGGCCCGACCGACGCCCCGGCCTCGCGCGCGACCGCCCGGACGAGCTTCGCGCTGCCCGACCCCTGGGGGAAGATCGTCCGCACGCCGGTCGACCGGATCGTGCGCGCGAGGCGCACGACCTCGCCCGCGGAGGCCTGCGCCTGCGTGGTGCGCCCCGGGATCACCGTGCCGATGACGTCGATGTCGTAGCGCTCGGCATAGGGGCCGAGCGCGTCGTGGTCGGTGACGAGCCGGCGCCGGTCGGCCGGGATCGAGCTCATGCACCGGGCGATGGCCGCGTCGAGCGCCCGCAGCCGGGCGAGGTAGCTCGCCGCGTTGGCCGTGTACTCGCCGCGCCCGCCCGGATCGGCCGCGACCAGCACGTCGCGGATGCGCTGCACGACGGCGATCGCGTTGCGCGGATCCTGCCACCAGTGCGGGTCGACCCCGCGGTCGCGGCCGCGCGTGCGCACGGCGTCGATCAGCGTCGTCGCCTCCGCGTCCGAGCCGGCGTTGTCGAGGACCTCGCCGAGCCAGTCGTCCAGCCCGCCCCCCGAGCGCAGCACGACGGCGGCGCCGGCGACCGCCTTGACGTCGCTCGGCCGCGGCTCGTAGTCGTGCGGATCGGAGTTCGGGCGCAGGATCTGGCGCACCTCGGCGCGGTCGCCGGCGACGGCGCGCGCGAGGTCGGCGACCTGCGTCGTCGTCGCCACCGCGGTGCGGGCGTCGCCCGGGCCGGCCTCCGACCCGCAGGCGCCGAGCAGCCCCGCGGTCAGGCCGGCGGCAGCGAGGGCGAGCGTCCGGCGGGAGAGCACCCGCCCGACGCTAGCAGAGAATCATTCTCGTTTACGGCGCGGTGCCGCTACGCCGGCGACGGCACGCCCGACGCGGTGTCGCGTCCGTTGGCGACGTCGTCGCCGCCGATGGCGGCCGTGGCCTTCGCCGTCACCAGGTGGTAGAGGATGAGGACCTGGGTGATCGCCAGCGACTCAGAGCGGTGCTCCTCGTCGGTGCCGATCGCGAACAGCCCGAGCTGCTCGGTGCGCAGGTGGCGAGCGAAGTGCATCTGCTCCCAGATCGCCTCCTCGATGGCGGCGCCGCGCTCCTTGTCGATCTCGCCGGGAATCCGGATGCGGCGCTCCGAGGCGTGCTGCTCGACCTCGATCGCGTCGGCTCCGCCCTCCAGCGAGGAGAGGTCGGGGTGCGGCAGACCTTCGCGCAGGGTGAGCACCGCGTCGAGATGGTCGGGGTCGTCCTTCACGCCGGGCTGGAATGCGACGACGATGTCCGCGCGGGAGCGCTGCGGCCGGATGAAGGACTCGGAGTCGGGCTCGCGCATGTCGAGCTCGGCGAGCACCTGCTCCTCGGTGTAGCCGCGCTTGGACGTGTCGCGCTTGACCTTCCACTCCCTGCGCAACTCCTCCGGCGGCGCGAGGTACACCCGCACGTCGAAGTTCGAGCTCAGCTCCGGCGTGTGGTAGCCGAGCAGCCCCTCGATGAGCACGAAGCTCTGCGGCTTGACGTAGTCCGGCCGGCCGAACGTCCCGTCACCGTGCTGGTAGACCGGCTTGAGGATCGGCTCACCGTTGCGCAGGTGCGTGAGGTGCTGGCCGATGATGTCCATGTAGTTGCACTCCGGATTCAGCGGAGTGATCTCGTGCTCCTTGCGCTCCTGGCGGTCATAGCAGTGGTAGTCGTCCATCCCGATGTGGGTGACGTTCTCGCTGCCCAGGATCTCGACGAGCCCCTTCGTGAGGGTCGTCTTGCCTGTCGCTGAATCTCCGACGACGCCGAGGATGATCGGGCGTGCCATGTTGCTGTCTCCCCTGTCCGTGCCGGTCGAGCGCGGAACCTTAGCGGCTAACGGGTCGTCGACATGGTCTCCGTAACAAAGTCCCGGCGCAAGTCGCGCACGAGGCCGACAGCCAGCCACAGCAGCGCCGCGAACCCCGACAACGTGACGAGCAGCGCGGGCAGCGCCGCGCCGCCGCCGACCTGCCGCACGAGGTTGGCCTGCCACAACGACAGATAGCGGCGGTAGTCGCCATCGCGCGCGCGACGATCGCTCGCCGCGTCGATCGAGTTCTCCGTCAGCCGCGGCAGCTCGCGGTACTGGCGCACGATCTGCGGTCCCACGGTGCCCGGCGCGCGGTCGACGAGCTGCATCCCGGGCGGTGCGAGCACGGCCGAGAACGACAGCACGAAGCCCACGCCGAACAGCGCCCCGGCGAGCCCCATGCGGCGCCGGCTCGAACCGATCCACGGCGCGAGCGCGACGAGCACGAGCGCGACGCCGGGGATGACCAGCCGCGGGCCCCAGCTCCAGCCGCCCTGCCACGAGTGCCACGTCGCGGCGAGCACGAACGTGACCGCGAACAGCGCGAGCAGCAGCATCGCCGTCGCCCGCGCGCTCCGCCACAGCGCCGCGAGGGCCAGGGGTGCGAGCAGCAGCGCCGGCGCGAACAGCACGAGCGACTTCTCGAGGTCGAACAGCAGGCCGCTCGTGCCCTCGGGCAGCGGGGTGGTGAAGCCCGGGTCGACCGGTGGCCGGTAGCCGAACTCGAGGGGGTCCGCGAAGCGGTGCAGGTTGTAGGCAACGGTGACGATCGCCGCGACGGCCAGCGGCGGGATCGTCCGCGCGATCGCCCGCACGCCGTCGCCGCGCAGCGCCATGAAGCCGAGCAGCAGCGGCACGAACGCGGCGGACTGCGGTCGCGCGAGGACCGCGAGGGCGAGCGCGAGCGCGGCCTGCCGCTCGCGGCCGGCCAGCGCACGCTCGACCATGACGACGAGGCCGAGCGCGACGAGCGGCTCCGTGAAGAAGTCGCGTCCGTAGGGCAGCAGGTACGTCCCCAGCACGATGCCCGCGGCGACGAGCGCGGCCGCCGGGCGTGGCGCGCCGAGGCGGCGAGCCAGGGCGAACAGCGCGGCAGCGAGGGCGCCCGCCACGAGCGGCATGATCGACGCCGCGGCGGCGGCCTCGACGAGATCCACGCGGCCGGTCAGCGCGCCGATCGGCTGGGCGAGGAGCACCGGCAGGACCGACAGCAGCGGCAGCAGCAGCCCGTACTTGGAGTAGTACGTCTCGCCGTCGTGGCCGGGGACGCCGAGCGCGGGCGGCACGGCGAACGAGCCGTCGTGGACGATCGACTGCGCGACGGCGAGCATCGAGTTGCCGTCCAGGACGGTGACCTGTGCCTGCCCGACGATCAGCAGGAACAGGGCCACCGCGCCGCCCAGCCGGATCGCGACGCCGCGGTTGTCGCGCGCCGCAACCATTGCCGGCGAATCTACCCAAGCGGTGGCGCCGTCGTCCGGTCAGGTTCAATGAGCGGATCGGCGTCTCGTTTCTGATCCCGGCGTACAACGAGGCGGCGACGATCGGCGAGGTCCTGGCGCGCATCGACGCGCTGGGACTCGACGCGCAGATCGTCGTCGTCGACGACGGCTCGACCGACGCGACGGCGTCGATCGTCGAGTCCTACGCGGCCGGCCATCCGCATGTCGAGTTGCTGCGTCAGCCCAACCGGGGCAAGGGCTCGGCGGTGCGCCTGGCGGCCACACGCGTGCGCAAGGAGATCGCGGTCATCCAGGACGCCGACATGGAGTACGACCCCACCGACGTGATCGCGCTCATCGCCCCGATCGAGCAGGGCGTCGCCGACGTCGTCTACGGCTCGCGCCTGAGCGGCGGCGCGCCGCAGCGCGCGTACATGTTCTGGCATCTCATCGGCAACCGCTTCCTGTCGCTGCTGGCCGGCGTGCTGTTCAACACCACGCTGAGCGACATGGAGACCGGCTACAAGGCGTTTCGCTCCGAGGTGCTCGCGTCGCTGCGCCTGACGCGCGACGACTTCGGCATCGAGCCGGAGATCACCGGCGAGATCTGCCGTCGCAAGCTGCGCATCTACGAGATGCCGATCGCCTACTACGGGCGCACGTACGCCGAGGGCAAGAACATCACCTGGCGCGACGGGCTGATCGCCGTGTGGGTGCTGTTCGCCGTGCGGTTGCGCCGCGGCCTGTGACCACGCGCCGCGGCGTGCGGCCGCTGCTGGCGGTCATCGGCCTCGCGGTCACCGTGGCCTGCATGTACCTGGCCCTGCGCGGCGTCGAGTTCGACGACGCCGCGCAGGCGTTTCGCGACTCAGACCTCGTCTGGCTGATCCCGGCGCTGCCGGTCTTCGCGGCGGCGATCGTCCTGCGCGGCGTGCGGTGGTGGGCGCTGTACGACCAGACGATGCGGCCGCCGCTGGGCGCGGTGATGTACGGGCTGCTGGTCGGCTACTTCTTCAACAACATCCTGCCCGCCCGTGCGGGCGAGGCCGCACGCGTGATCGCGCTGAACAGCCGCGCGAGGACCCCGCTCGGGGAGATCGTCGGGACGGTCGTCGTGGAGCGCGTCTTCGACCTGCTCGCGCTGCTGCTGCTGCTGCTGTGCGCCTACCCCTGGCTGCCCGACATCTCGTGGCTGCGCAACGCGGCGATCCTCGGCGCGGTCGTCACGGCCGCCCTGGCAGTGGTCATCGTGCTCATCGTGCGCTACGACGCCCGTGCCGTGCACTGGCTGCTCAGCCCGCTGCGGCGCATCCGCCGGCCCGGCTTCGCCGAGCGCGTGGAGGCCGCGGCGATCAACGGGACGCGCGGGCTGGTCGCCCTGCGCAACCCGGTCATCGCGCTGCGGGGCTTCGTGCTGACGCTCGCCTCGTGGTTCGTGCTCGCGCTCTCCTACTGGATCCTCATGGAGGCCTTCCACCTCTCCTTGCCGCTCGACGCCGCGATCCTCGTGACGGTCGCGATCAACCTCTCGCTCGTCCTGCCGTCGAGCCCGGCGGCGCTCGGCGTCTTCGAGGCGGCGACGATCATCGCGTTGAACGCGTTCGACGTCCCGCACGCCGAGGCGCTCTCCTACGCCCTCGTCCTGCACGTGCTCAACCTCGTCCCGTTTCTCCTCATCGGCGCGGTCCTGCTCGGCCCCGGCGCGCTGCGCCGCAATCGCCCGCCGCTGGCGCCATAGCCGCGTTGGGCATCATCAGGGGATGAGCGACGACCAGCAGGAGCCCCAGGCGCCTCCGCCGATGAACCTCCGCGAGGCGGTCGGCGGCCCGCTGGGGATGGCCGAGACGGCGCTGCCCGGAGTGGCCTTCGTCATCGCCTACACGGCCTCCGGCTCGAACACGAACACGGCCGCGATCGTCGCCGTCGCGCTGGCGCTCGTGCTCACGATCGCGCGCCTGGCCAAGCGCGAGACGACGCTGCACGCGATCTCCGGCCTCGTCGGGGTCGGCATCGCCGCGTTCATCGCGACGCGCAGCGGGCGCGCGGAGAACTTCTTTCTGCCCGGGCTGCTGATGAACGCCGCCTACGCGTCGGCGTTCGTCATCTCGATCGCGGTCAAGCACCCGCTCGTCGGCGTCATCGTGGCCAACCTCGACGGCGAGGGCAAGGAGTGGCGCCGCGATCCGCAACGCGCCCGCGCCTTCGTGCTCGCGTCGTGGCTGTGGGCGGGCCTCTTCGCGCTGCGCCTCGTCGTGCAGCTGCCGCTGTATCTCACCGAGAGCGTCGTCGCGCTGGGCGTGGTGAAGACCGCGATGGGCATCCCGCTCTTCGTGATCGGCATCTGGCTGACCTGGCTCATCGTGCGCCGCCATCGCACGCCGGCGGCGGTCGCCGAGGCTGACGCGACCATCTAGTCTCGGGCAACGAGCGATACGACGAATCGAGGAGGCAGGATGGCGGCTGCGAGCAGCGCGACGACGGTGTGGGAGGGCGATCTGGCGACGGGCTCCGGGGTCGCGACGCCGCAGAGCGGGGCGTTCGGCGCCACCGACGTCTCCTGGGCGTCGCGCACGCAGCGCGCCGCCGGCAAGACGAGCCCCGAGGAGCTGCTCGCCGCCGCGCACTCCTCCTGCTACTGCATGCAGCTCTCGCACGAGCTCGCGGAGGCCGGCACGCCGCCCGCGTCGCTCGAGGCGACCGCGACGGTCGAGTTCGTCCCGGGCGAGGGCGTGACGTCGTCGCGGATCGTCGTCACCGGGCGCGTACCGGGCATCGACCAGGCGGCGTTCGCCGCGGCGGCCGCCTCGGCCGGCGACGGCTGCCCGATCTCGGGCGCGCTGAGCGTCCCGATCAGCGTCGAGGCGACGCTCGAGTCCTAAGCCGTCGCCGCCCCCTCGAGGTGGCGCAGGATGAGCTGCGTCACCTCCGCGGGCCGGTCGAGCGCGAGCAGGTGGCCGGCACCGGTGACCTCGTGCAGGGTCGCGTCGGGCAGCTCGGCGTGCAGGCGCCGCGCGATCTGCTCGAAGTCCTCGACGTCGCGGTCGCCGTAGGCGACCGTCGCACGGACGCCGATCGCGCCCAGCCGGTCGGACACCGGCGGATCGAGCTCGTCGGACTCGGCGCCCTCGCGCAGCTGCAGCTCGAACGCGATGCGCTGCATGTCGGCGACGAGCGTCCTGACCTCCGGCGTGCTGTCGCCGGCCCACATCTTCACGTTGACCTCGACGGCCTGCTCGACCTGGCCGACCGTGACCGCGGCCTCCTCGGCCTCGGCGAAGGCCAGCAGCGCCGGCGACGGCTCGATGTCGGGCAGGGCGGCGGCGAGCAGGACGAGCGACGCCACCCGGCTGGGCTGCGTGGCCGCGAGCTCGAGCGAGACGAGCCCGCCGAACGACGCGCCGATGAGGTGCGCCCGCTCGATCGCGAGCGCGTCGAGCAGCGCGCGCAGGTCGCCGGCGTCGGTGTACGCGCCGCGCGCCGAGCGCGACCGGCCGAAGCCGCGCATGTCGAAGCGCACCACGCGCCGCGCCGCCGCGAGCGCCGGGACGATCGGCTCCCACATGCGCGCGTCCGCGACGCCGGCGTGGACGAGGACGAGCGGGTCGCCCGTGCCGTCACCGTCGCTGTACCAGGCGATGCGCGCGTTGCGGATGTCGGCGAAGCCGCTGTCGGTCACTGAGGCGGGACGCTACCGGCTCGCCGCGAACGTCAGCGTGACGCGAATCGAGGCGGTCTTCGGGACCGGGCAGCCGTGGCGGGAGCGCGACACCCGCTTCCTTGTGCCGTCCGCCTGGCGCACCATGCGGCTGCTGTGGATCCGCCCGCACCAGACCCCGGGACCGAAGCGCCCGGCGTCCTGGTCCCAGTAGCCCAGCGGCGAGCTGTCGCGCCGGATGCCGACGATCGCCCCCGCGCGCAGGTCGGCGGCGCCGGCGAGCTGTGCGGACTCGGCGCGGGCGGCCGCGACCGCGCGCGGCAGCGCCCGCGCGCGGGCGGCGCGCACGGCGCGCTCGATCGTCGCGTCGGACCTGCGCGCCGGGGCGACGACGCGCGACTGCGCGGTGGCCGTCGAGACGACGGTGTCGACGGCGGGATCGGCCGGCTGGACCGGCGGCGGGCCGCCGCTGGCGAGCGCGAGGCCGGCGGCGGCGATGGCGGCGGCGGCCGCCGCGGTGAGCGTGACGTGGGTGCGGTTCATGCAGGACATACGGGCGGCGGTCGGGCAGGGGTCCCGTGTTCCGGGCTGCGCGGTCGCACTGTGTCGGGGACGCCGACGGCGAACTGCATCGCCGAGGGTGTGAGGGTGTTTCGCCGGCGTCGTACGCGCCGGATGTGGCGTGGGTCGTGGCGCGCCGAGTGCGCGGATATCGCACCGCGCGCGCCAGGACCGCCCCGCTACGGGTGCGGTCGGGCTACTCCCACTCGATCGTGCCGGGCGGCTTGGACGTGATGTCCAACACGACGCGGTTGACGTCGCGCAGCTCGTTGATCATGCGCGAGGCGATCTGCTCGAGCAGGTCGTAGGGCAGGCGCGCCCAGTCGGCGGTCATCGCGTCGTCGGACGTGACCGCGCGGATGACGACGACGCTGCCGTACGTGCGCTCGTCGCCCTGGACGCCGACCGTGCGGATGTCCGGCAGCACGCAGAAGGACTGCCACAGGTCGCGGTACAGGCCGGCCTGGCGAATCTCGTCCTGCAGGATGTAGTCGCACTCGCGCAGCAGGTCGAGGCGCTCGCGGGTGGCCTCGCCGCCGACGATGCGGATCGCCAGCCCGGGCCCGGGGAACGGCTGGCGCCAGACGAGGCGCTCGGGCAGGCCGAGCTCGGCGCCGACCGCGCGGACCTCGTCCTTGAACAGCGCGCGCAGCGGCTCGACGAGCTCGAACTGCAGGTCGTCGGGCAGGCCGCCGACGTTGTGGTGGGACTTGATCGTCGCCGCGCCCGTGCCGCCGCCGGACTCGATGACGTCGGAGTACAGGGTCCCCTGGACGAGGTAGTTCGCGTCGCCGATCTTCTCGGCCTCCTCCTCGAAGACGCGGATGAACTCGGCGCCGATCGCCTTGCGCTTCGTCTCTGGATCGCTGACGCCCTTCAGCCGCGCGAGGAAGCGCGCCTCGGCGTCGACGGCGACGAGCGGGACCTTGAAGTGGTCGCGGAAGGCGGCGACGACCTGCTCGCCCTCGTTCTTTCGCATGAGCCCGTGGTCGACGAACACGCAGGTCAGCTGGTCGCCGATCGCGCGGTGCACGAGCAGCGCCGCGACGCTCGAGTCGACGCCTCCGCTGAGGCCGCAGATGACCTTGCCGTCGCCGACCTGGGCGCGGATGCAGGCGATCTGCTCGGAGACGATGCTCTCCGGCGACCACGTGCGGTCGGCTTCGCAGATCTCGTCGAGGAAGCGCTCGAGAATCGTCTGGCCGTAGGGCGTGTGAACGACCTCGGGATGAAACTGGATGCCGTAGATGCCGCGTTCGACGTTCTCCAGCGCCGCGACCGGCGAGCCGGTCGACGAGGCCAGCGCCGTGAAGCCGGGTGGCGGCGCGAAGACCGTGTCGCGATGCGACATCCAGCAGGTCTGGTGCGCCGGCAGGCCCGCGAAGAGCCGGCCGGGCTCGCGCACCTCGAGCTCCGAGCGGCCGAACTCGCCGACCTCGGCGCCCTCGACCTGGCCGCCCTGGTCGAGCGCGATGAGCTGCATGCCGTAGCAGATGCCGAGCACCGGGATGCCGAGCTCGAGC
Organism: Solirubrobacteraceae bacterium; assembly: GCA_030681525.1. Classification (GTDB taxonomy): domain Bacteria; phylum Actinomycetota; class Thermoleophilia; order Solirubrobacterales; family Solirubrobacteraceae; genus CADCVQ01. Next base: position 42,715 of record JAUXSD010000084.1, on the reverse strand, counting down.
AGCTCGCGATCCAGCCGCGGTGCGCCCGGCGCGTAGACCGAGGCCGGGCCGCCCGAGAGGATCAGGCCCTTGGGCTTGCGCTTGCGCACCTCGGCGGCGCCGACGTGATGGGGCAGCAGTTCGCTGAAGACGCCCAGCTCGCGCACCCGCCGCGCGATGAGCTGGGAGTACTGACCGCCGTAGTCGAGCACGACGACCTCGTCGACGGCGCGCGGCGCCCTGATCTCGCGGACGTCCTCCTCGACGAGCTCGGTGGCCGCCGTCGCCGCGGTGACGAGGCCGTCGGTCATACGTCGGCCAGGGCCGGCTCCTGATGGACCCCGTTGGTGTGACCGGGTTCGGCCGGTGCGGCGGCGGCCGATCCGCGGGCGCCCATGCCGATCCCCTGCGCGGTCTGCAGCTGCTTGCCCTCGGTCTGCAGGGCGGGCGCGATCATGAGCTCGGCGCGGTTGAACTCCGCGATGTCCTTGTAGCCGCACGTCGCCATCGAGGTGCGCAGGCCGCCCATGAGGTTGAACGTGCCGTCGTTCTCGTGCGCCGGCCCGGTGAGGATCTCCTCGAGCGTGCCGTTCTGCACGGTCTTGACGCGCGCGCCGCGCGGGAGCGTCGGGTGGAACGTCGCCATGCCCCAGTGAAAGCCCTGGCCGGGCGCCTCGTAGGCGCGGGCCAGCGGCGAGCCGATCATGACCGCGTCCGCGCCGCAGGCGATCGCCTTGGAGACGTCGCCGCCGTTGCGCATGCCACCGTCGGCGATGACCTGGCAGTACTCGCCGGTCTCGAGCATGTGCTGCGAGCGGGCGCCCGCGACATCGGCGATCGCCGTCGCCTGGGGAACGCCGATGCCGAGCACGCCGCGCGTGGTGCAGGCGGCGCCGGGACCGACGCCGACGAGCACGCCGGCCGCGCCGGTGCGCATGAGGTGCAGGGCCGTGTGGTAGCTCGCGCAGCCGCCGACGACGACGGGCAGCGGCACCTCGCGGATGAACTCCTTGAGGTTCAGCGGCGGGCGCGACTCGTCGCTGGAGACGTGCTCGGCGGAGACCACCGTGCCCTGGATGACGAGGATGTCGAGGCCCGCCTCGAGCGCGGCCTCGTAGTGGGAGCGCACCCGCTGCGGGGTCAGCGCGGCGGCGACGACGACACCCTGCTCCTTGATCTCCGCGATCCGCCGCGTGATGAGCTCGGGAATGATCGGCGCCTGGTAGATCTTCTGCATCTCGCGCGTGGCCGCCTCGGTGGGCAGCTGCGCGATGCGCTCGAGCATCGCCTCGGCGTCCTCGTAGCGCGTGAAGATCCCCTCGAGGTTGAGGACGGCGAGGCCGCCGAGCTTGCCGATCACGCCCGCGGTACGGGGCGAGACGACGCCGTCCATCGCCGAGGCCAGCAGCGGCAGATCGAAGCGGTAGTCGCCCAGCTTCCACGAGATGTCCACGTCGTCAGGGTCGCGCGTGCGCCGGGACGGCACGATTGCGATGTCGTCGAAGCCGTATGCGCGGCGGGCTTTTTTCCCGCGTCCGATCTCAATCTCCATTGGCGAATCCTAGGCGTGGTGGCGGACAAAACAGCCCCGCATGAGCGGGGCCGGGGACGACGAATTCCGCACTTTGCGGGGGCGGCTGGGCGTTCTTCGAGCTTAGCAACGGGGGTTATGGAGTCTTCCGGACTGCGGGGATGGCGGCAGGGGGTGATCCGGGGCGTTCCGCGAGGTTCTGCGGCGGGCGGTTGTGACGCGCCCGGTCCGATATCCGGACTCGGCGCGTCACGACCACGTAGAACCCGGACCTCCCGCCCGCACCAGAGCGCGTCACACGCGCCATGGGGATGCCGTTCGCCGGCGCCCCCACAGACGCGTCACGAAGTCAGTGTCTAACCCACGAACTCGATCTCGACCGGCTCCCCCGCCTCGATCCCGTCGCGGTCCTCGGGGACGAGCGCGAGCGCGTCGACGTTGAGCATCGACGTGAGGATGTGCGACTCCTGGGACTTCGTCGGGCGCACGTGCCAGCCGTCGTCCTGCAGCGTCGTGCGACAGCGGATGACCGTCGTGCGGCCGACCGCGCCCTCCAGCGGCTCGTCGGCGGTCGCCGTGAGCGGGTGGTGCTCGCCGCTGCGGCCGAGCATCGCGTCCATCGCCGGGACGACGAACAGGCGAAAGGCCATGAGCGCCGAGACCGGATTGCCGGGCAGCGCGAAGACGAGCGTGCCGTCCTCGCCGACGGCGAACGTCGTCGGGCGGCCCGGCTTGAGCTTCACGCCGGCGAAGACCTCGCGGTAGCCGAGCCGCGCGAGCGCCGGCCGGACGTGGTCGTGCGGGCCGACCGACACGCCGCCGGTGGTGATCAGCATGTCGACGTCGCGCAGCGCGGCGCCCAGCACCGAGACCGTCGCCTCGAGATCGTCTCCCACGCGCACGCGGGCGACGAGCTCGCCGCCGGCGCGGTGCACGGCCCCGCCGAGCGCGGGCCCGTTGGAGTCGCGGATTGCGCCCGGCTTGAGCGGCTGGCCGGGATCGGTCAGCTCGTCGCCGGTGCCGGCGATCGCCACGCGCGGTCGGCGCACGACGCTCGGGCGCGGGATGTTCATCGAGGCCAGCACGCCGAGCTCGGCCGGCCCGAGCAGCGACCCCGCCGGCACGACGAGCTCGCCGGCGCGGATGTCCTCGCCGGGCGGGCGCACGTGGTACCCGATCGCGATCTGGCCGACGACGGCGACCGTCGTCCCGTCGCTCGTCGTCATCTCCTGCGGCACGATCGCGTCGGCGCCGTCGGGCACCGGCGCCCCGGTCGAGATCCGAACGGCGGTCCCCCGGCGCACGCTGACGCCCGCCTCCGTGCCGGCCTTCGCCTCGCCGATGAGCTCGAGCTCGGCCGCGCCCGCGACCGTGTCGGCGGCGCGGATCGCGAAGCCGTCCATCGCCGAGGCGGCGAACGGCGGCACGTCGTTGGGCGCGCTGGCGTCGAGCGCGAGCGCGCGGCCCAGCGCATCGTCGAGGAAGACGTCCTCGGCGTCGAGCACCTGCGCATGCTCGAGCACGGCGGCGCGGGCTTCGTGGATCGAGACGGCCATGGCGGGAGAGCCTAGAGCGTGGCCCGCGGCCTCACGCATCGCAGGCCGGCGAGCGGCGTGCCGGCGGCGCGTGTGCACGTCGTGCAGGCGTCGCCGGCGGATGCGATCCTGCACCCCGATGACCCCACCCGACGCGGCATCGACCATCGTCGTCGCCGGCGCGACCGGCCGCCAGGGAGGCGCCGTCGCGCGCCGGCTGCTCGGCGCGGGATGGACCGTGCGGGCGCTGACGCGATCACCGGACTCCAAGGCCGCTCGCAGGCTCGCGGCCGCGGGCGCCGAGGTCGTCCGCGCGGACATGAGCGACCGGGGCTCGCTGGACGCCGCCCTCGCGGGCGCGCGCGGCGTGTTCAGCGTTCAGAACCCGGCGCTCAGCGGGGTGAAGGACGAGGTGCGGCAGGGCAAGAACGTCGCCGACGCCGCCCGCGCCGCCGAGCTTGAGCACGTCGTGTACGCATCGGCGGGGACCGGAGCAGCGGACACCGGCATCGGGTGGTGGGACTCCAAGCTCGAGATCGAGGCCCACATGCGCGAGCTCGGGCTGGCGCTGACGATCGTGCGCCCCGTGGCGTTCATGGAGCTCATGACCGACCGCGGCTTCTATCCACCGGTCTCGACGTGGCACCTCATGCCGAAGCTGGCCGGCGGTTCGACGCCGATCCCGTGGATCGCCGTCGACGACGCTGCCGCCGTGGCGGCCCTCGCGTTCGCCGAGCCCGAGCGCTACATCGGCCGCGATCTGAAGCTCGCGGCCGAGCTGCGCTCGATCGACGAATGCCGTGCGCTGTACCGCGAGATCCTCGGTCGCCGCCCGCGCGGCTTCCCGATGCCGGTCTGGATGTTCAACCGCGTCGCCAGCCGCGACCTCGTGACGATGTGGCGCTGGCTGGGCGACTCGGAGCCCGCGGGCAACAGCGACACGCTGCGCGCGATCCGGCCCGAGAGCCTCACGGTTCGCGACTGGCTGCAGCGCCGGACCGCGCGCGGGCAGCCGGGCTGACCTTGGCGGGGCGCCGGCGATCGGCGCGGCGCGCGCCCGGGCCCGGGCCGGACCGGCTCACGCCGCCAGCAGCGCCTCGAGCGTGGCCGCCGCGCGCCCGTCGGCGACGGCCGCCGAAGCCAGCGCCGCACCGCCGCTCACGCTGTCGCAGCGCCCGGCGGCGTAGAGGCGCACGCCGGCGCTGGCCAGCGCCGTCCGGCCGGCGACGCCGTGCTCCTCGCCGGCGGCGATCGCCCGCGTCAGCTCGGCGCAGACGTGCGGATCGGCGTCGCCGCGCAGGACTTCTCCCGGCGACTCGGCGATCTCGAGCGGCCCGGCCGCGTCGGCCGCCGACGGTCGCGCCGCGCGCAGGATGTCGGCCCCCTCCATCCCGCGCACGGCAACCGACCGCAGCGCGCCGAGCAGCTTGAGCGCACCGAGGATCCGCTCGCGGTAGGAGCTGTGCGTGTGGCCGACGACGAAGCACGTGGCGCCGAGGTGGTCGACGAGCTTCTCGGCGGTGTGCAGCGGCCCGCGCAGCCCGATCTCGTCGCGCACGGCGGCGAGCGCGTCCCAGCCGGGGATCGCGGCGCCCGCGTGGACGAGCGCGACGTCGGCGCGCTCGAGCATCGCCAGCGACTCCGCCGGCGCGGGCCGCCCCGGGCCACCCAGCGCAGCCAGCACGTCGGCCGGCGTCGTGCCGCGCTTGGGTCCGATCGTGCTGCCGCAGTGCACGACGACGCGCGCCCCGGCGGCCGCCGCCAGCACGGCGGCGGCAAGCGAGAGGTGCGGCGCCTCGGTGATGCCGTCGTAGGCGCCGGCGCAGGCGACGATCGGCCGGCCGCCGGGGGCCCGCTCGGGGGCGACGCGGCGGGCGGCGTCGCGCAGCGCCTGGGTGACGCCGGCCAGCTCCGCCGGCGTCTCTCCCTTGATCCGCATCGCGATGAGAAACGCCCCCGCCTGTACGGGACTGACCTCGCCGCCGAGCAGCCCGGCGGTCGCCTCGCGCGCCTCCTCGAACGTCAGCGCGCGGCTGCCGCGCGGCCCGGTGCCGACCGCCTTGATGACGGCGCGAAACCCGATGTAGTCGCTGCGCCCCTTGCGCTCGGCCAGCCCGCCGCCTCCCTGCGGCGCGGTCACGTGCTCTCCCAGCGGTAGCCGACGCTGCGGACCGTCTTGATCCGGGCGGCGTGCTCGCTGCCGAGCTTCGCGCGGACGCGGCGCACGTGCACGTCGACCGTGCGCGCGCCGCCGTAGTAGTCATAGCCCCACACCCGGTTGAGCAGCGCCTCGCGTGAGAAGACGCGCCGCGGGTGGGTGACGAGGAACTTCAGCAGCTCGTACTCCATGAACGTGAAGTCCACGGGCCGCCCGTCGATCGCCACCTGGTAGGTCGCGAGGTTCATCTCCAGGCCGCCGACGCGCACGATGTCGTCGTGGTCGATGCCGTTGACGGCGCGGCGCGCGCGCGCGATCCGCGCCTGCAGCTCCTCGGCGGTGAACGGCTCGATGAGCAGCTCGTGGCCCTCCGCCACGCCGACGCCGGCGCCGAGCCCGTCGGCCGGCAGCGAGACGATGACCGGCACCTCGGCGAGCTCCTCGTCGGCGGCCAGCCGCGCGCAGATCTCCGCGCAGGAGGGCTGCTCGGAGCCGGTCGAGAGCACGAGCGCGAGCGCCGGCGTGCGCGACTCGCCCTGCGGCGGTCGCAGCGTGCCGTTGGCGGCCACGCGGTGCGGGCTGAAGCCGAGCTCCGCGAGCAGCCGCGAGGTCGTCTCGGAGCCCTGGTCGCCATAGATCCAGGCGTCGCTCACAGCAGCCTCAGATAGCGGCCGCGGTCAAACTCGGTGACGGCGCGGCGCTCGTCGTCGAGCTCGCGGCGCTTGTTGGCGACGAAGACGTCGACGAGCCGGTCGCCGAGCGTCTCGCGGGCGAGCTCGGAGGCCGCGAAGAGGTCGGTCGCCTCGCGCAGGTCCAGCGGCAGCCGGGCCGCGCCGCCCGGGTCGTCGTCGATCGACTCGGCCTGCAGCTCGTAGCCGCGCTCGACCCCGCGCAGCCCGGCGGCGAGCACGAGCGCGAGCACCATGTACGGGTTGCAGGCGGGATCGGGCGAGCGCAGCTCGAAGCGCGTGCTCTCCGCGCGGCCGGGACGGCGCGACGGCACGCGCACGAGGGCCGCCGCGCCGCGCCGCGTCCAGCTGACGTAGTCGGGCGCCTCGAAGCCGGTGGCCAGGCGCCGGTAGGAGTTGATCCACTGGTTGGTGACCGCGGTCAGCTCGCCCGCGTGAGCCAGGACGCCCGCCAGGAACGCGCGCCCGGTCGGCGACAGGGGCTGCTCCGGTTCGGGGTCGTAGAACGCGTTGCGCTCGCCCTGGAAGAGCGAGATGTGCAGGTGCATCCCGCTGCCCGGATGCTCGGCCAGCGGCTTGGGCATGAACGTCGCGTAGGCGCCGAGCTCGTGCGCGGCCTCCTTGACGGCGAGGCGGAACGTCGTGACGGCGTCGGCCATCGACAGCGCGTCGGTGTGGGCGAGCTGGATCTCGTGCTGCGACGGCGCGACCTCGTGGTGCGAGGCCTTGACCGGGATCCCCATCTGCTCGAGGTAGTCGATGGTGCGGCGGCGAAAGTCGCTGCCGACGTCCAGCGGCGTGAGGTCGAAGTACGCGCCGTCGTCGAGCGTCGTCGGCTTGGCGCCGTTGGCGCCCAGCGGGGCGAAGATGAAGAACTCGACCTCGCAGCCGACCTGCATCGTGTATCCCAGCGCCGCGGCGTGTTCCAGCGCGCGACGCAGCGTGGCGCGCGAGTCGCCGCCGAACGGGCCGTCGTCGGGCTGGCGCACGTCGCAGAACATCCGCGCGACGATCGAGTCCGGCCGCCACGGCAGGACCTGGAACGTGCGCGGGTCCGGGTGGGCGATGACGTCGTGCTCGCGCAGCCGCGAGGCGCCCTCCAGCGACGACCCGTCCAGCCCGACGCCGTCCTGCAGCGCCGAGTCGAGCTCGGAGACGGGGATCGAGATGCTCTTGAGCAGGCCGAGCACGTCGATGAACCAGAGGCGGATGAACTTCACGCCCCGCTCCTCGACCGTGCGCAGCACGAATTCTTCCCTTGCAGAGGTCACGCCCTGGACCGTATGGCCAGGCCACGAGCCTGTCTTTAGCCCTCAGTCCAACCTCACCCGCCAGTTTGGCGAGTCGTTAACGCGCCGTTCACACAACCGGTCGTTCGTCAACCGATCCCCGAATTTCCACCGGTTCATCCCGAATTCCGTCGACCCATTTCCGAATTGCGGGTGCGGCGCCGGGTCCGCATGGCGGCCCTCTGCGGGATCTCAATTCGGACCGGTCAAGCGGGGTTGGCCGTTGGCAGCTATTCCCCGAATACCGGGGAATTGGTGCCATAGCTTCAGCCCGCTGGTAGTCCTGATGCCTCTGCGGGCGCAGCGCCTAAGTTGGTCGAGCCACTCGCGCAGCCCGTCGTCATCAACGAGGAAAGCTTCGCCGGGTCCGTGCCGCATGTCGATCCCGTACAGCCGCGTCAACGCCTCCCACACGGCCTCGTCGTCTACTCCGGGATCGCCTTGCGCAGCGACCGATTGCGCCGCCCACCGGTCTACTTCGTCGCGGCTGAGTCGCCCATCGAGCAGGGCCTCAATGCGTTCCTCGACATAGCGCGGGGCGCGCCGCAGCGTCCCCTTGTGGCGTGACGAGTAGTGCGCCCGCCACAGCGCGCGGTGTAATCCCGAACTGCGGTGGCGCTTCGGATCTACAGACCCAAGCCGAGTGCGTGCGAAGGTGGCAGCACGGAACGAGTCGGTCGGGATTGGGCTGACGGCGGACACAACCCGACTCAACCGTCGCGCGGCGCGTAGTCGTGGGCGGTCTCCCAGCGCCCGCGCTTGTCCGGGCCGAGCCAGACGACGACGCGGCACTCGGGGTCGCCGACGGCGATCCGCTCCTCGAGCACGACCGCGGCCCCGCCGCTGTTGCGCGCGGCGATGCCGCCGAACACGCTCGACGTCATGCGGCACAGCCCGGGCGCGCGGGTGACGGCGTCGCCGAACGGGCAGCGGCGGTTGCCGAGCACGATCTTGTCCGCGTCGGCCTCGATGACGTAGAAGTCGCCGCCGATCGCCGCCTTCAGGCGCACGTAGAGGTCGGCGATCTGCGCCGGCTCGAGGTCGCCGACGACGTCGCGCGCGCGGCGGTACTCGTCCTCCATCCGCCCGCCGACGTCGGCGCCGACCTGCGCCACCGCCGCCTCGGCCGCGGCCGGACCGGACTGGCGCTCGACGGCGTGGGCGAGCTGCACGACGAGCGCGCGCAGAAACGGCTCCCGCGCGAACGTGCCGTCGGCGGCGGCCTCCTCTGGGGCCGGCAGGGCCCCGCGCCGCTGGCGCGGCGGGTCCAGGCTGCGCTCGACGCTGCGCTGCACGGGCATCCGCGCCGTGACCTTGCTGCCGCCGGCGCGCTTGGCCGCGGACGCCAGGTCGTCGGTGACGTGCGAGACGAGCATCAGCCCGCGGCCGCCCGGAGCCCGCGGATCCTCTGGAGCCGCGATCGGCAGCGTGAAGCCGGGCCCGAGGTCGTGGATCTCCACGCGGGGGCGCCGCTCGCTCCAGTCGACGTGCACCCAGGCCGGTCCCGGTGCGTGCCGCACGGCGTTGGACAGCAGCTCGCTCAGGGCGAGGTCGGCACCCTCGACGTCGGAGTCCGGCGCGGCGTGGCGGCGAAAGTACTGGCCGAGCTCGCGGCGCAGCTCGCCGATAGCCGTCGCGTCGTTCGCATCGAAGTAGAAGTCCAGTCCGAACACCTCCGGATCGCCGCGGCGATCAAAGACAGTGCGTCCAACCTACGGCACCGGCGATGGCGCTCCCGGCCATCCGGTGCGTGCTGGCCGCTTGTCGTAGCCGCCGCCGCCTTCCCGCTCGCGTGAGGCTTAGCATCTGGGTTCATGGCCGCCCGCGTCCTGCCCGCCGACGACGCCTTCTGGCGCCCGTCCAACCAGATGGGCGTGCTCAACACCGACCTCGGCAAGCAGCTCGAGGCCGCGACGCTCGCCGCGCGCTTCTGGCGCCTGACCCCGGGCCAGGCGTCGACCCGCCATCGCCACACGACCCAGACCGAGCTCTACGTCGTGCTCGAGGGCACCGGGCGGATGCGGATCGGCGACGACGAGCCGCTCACGCTGGCGCCGCTGTCGACCGTGCTCGTAGAGCCCGACGTGGTTCGCCAGGTGTTCAACGACACCGACGAGGACACGCTGTGGCTCGTCGTCGGGACGCCGCCGGAGCCGGCCAACACGCTCGACATGACGCCCGACCAGCTCGCGTGGATGTACCCGGACGGCCCGAAGGCGCTGCCGCCCGAGCTGGCCGGCGACTGACCTGCGCGCGCGAGCGCGTCAGACCGACGAGCCGAAACCGACGGTCACGACCATCACGACGACCATCACGGCGACGATGGCGAGCAGTGCGATTCCGATGTTCGAGACTTCCATGACGGACCCCCAGTTGTTGTCGGCCTTTCGTCAGCCCGCTACGACGCCTGCGGGCGCGCAGATCACGAAAGTGGCGCGCCGCCGGTCGCCACACCGGCCCGGTTGTCGGCGCGGCCACGGACTGGCAGGCTCGGCGCCATGACCCATCCCATCGTCAGCACGCCCCGGCTGGAGGCCGCGACGCAGCTCATCCGCCCGATCGCCCTCGCCCTGCCGGGCGTCGTCGAGCGCCTGTCGCACGGCTCGCCGACGTTCTTCAACGGCGAGGGCCGGCGGGGGCGCACGTTTGCGTCGGTGCACGACGAGCGCGAGTGGGGCGAGGGGCGGCTGTGCCTCTGGGCGGCCGGCCCAAGGGAGCTGCAGGAGGCACTCGTCAGCGGCGCGCCGAAGCGCTTCTTCGTGCCGCCGTACGTCGGTCACCGCGGCTGGGTCGGCCTGCGGCTGGACCTGCCCGAGGTCGACTGGGACGAGGTGGCAGGCGTGATCGAGGACGCCCACGCCTACGTCGCGGTCCGCTGACCCCCGCCCGCGCCGGCCGGTCCTGGCGCACACGGTGCGATTGCGCACCCGGCGCGCCAGCACCACGTTCACAGAGCGTTCATCGATCCGACCTGTTCGGGAAACCGCCTCCCAGCAGGCTGCAGAGCAGTGCAGACCACCCCGACCCAGTGCCCGTACTGTGGCGTCGGCTGCGGCCTGCTGGCCGACGTCGACGACGACGGCGGTCTGAAGGCGGTTCGCGGCGACCCCAACCACCCCGCCAACCGCGGGCGCACATGCCGCAAGCCGCTCGGCCTGCCGTTCGCCGTCGCCGCGCCCGACCGCGCGACCATGCCGCTGTACCGCGCCGACCGCGACGCGCGCTTCGAGCCGCGCGGCTGGGAGGACGTGCTCGGCACGCTCGCCGGCAGGCTGCGATCGATCGTCGATGAGCACGGGCCCGACGCGGTCGCGTTCTACATCTCCGGTCAGCTGCTGACCGAGGACTACTACGCGATCAACAAGCTCGCCAAGGGCTTCTTGGGCACGAACAACGTCGACTCCAACTCGCGCCTGTGCATGTCCTCGGCGGTGGCCGGCTACAGCGGCGCGTTCGGCTTCGACGGCCCGCCGCCGGCCTACGCCGACATCGCGCTGGCCGACTGCTTCCTGCTGCTCGGGACGAACACCGCCGCCTGCCACCCGATCCTCTGGGGGCGCATCCGCGACCGCCAGGCCGAGGGCGCGTTCGTCATCTGCGCCGACCCGCGCCGCACGCCGACCGCCAAGGGCGCCGACCTGCACCTACCGGTGCGGCCGGGCACCGACCTCGCGCTGCTGAACGCGCTGCTGCACGTCGTCGACCGCGACGGGCTCCTCGACGAGAGCTTCGTCGCGCGCCACACGAGCGGCTGGGAGGAGGCCCGCGCGGTCGCGCGCGAGTGGCCCGCGGCCCGTGCCGCGGCGGTCTGTGGCGTCGACGCCGCGCTCATCGAGCAGGCCGCGCATCGGTTTGCCGGCGCGGGCGCCGCGATGGCGCTGTGGTCGATGGGCGCCAACCAGTCGACGGTCGGCACGCTGAAGAACCGCGCGCTCATCAACCTCTGCCTGGCCGGCGGGCAGATCGGCCGCCCCGGCACCGGGCCGCTGTCGCTCACCGGCCAGCCCAACGCGATGGGCGGGCGCGAGACCGGCGGCCTGTCGCAGCTGCTGCCGGGCTATCGCCAGGTCGCGGTGGCCGAGGACCGCGCCGCGATGGAGGCGCACTGGGGCGTGCCGGCCGGGCGGATCTCGCCGACGCCGGGGCTGCCGGCGGTCGAGCTCTTCGAGGCGCTGGAGAGCGGCAAGGTCAAGGCGGTCTGGGTCATGGCCACCAACCCGCTCGTGTCGCTGCCCGACGGCCAGCGCGCGCGCGCCGCGCTCGAGCGCGCCGAGCTCGTCGTGGTGCAGGACCCGCACCATCCGACGGAGACCTCCGCCCTCGCCCACGCCGTGCTGCCGGCCGCCGCCTGGCCGGAGAAGCAGGGCGCGATGACGAGCTCCGAGCGGCGGATCGGGCTCGTGCGGCGCGCCGTCGCCCCGCCCGGCGAGGCCAAGCCGGACTGGGAGATCGTCGCCGCGCTGGCGCGTCACCTCGGCTACGGCGACGCCTTCGCCTGGCGCGACAGCGCCGCGGTGTTCGACGAGTTCGCGGCCTGCACGGCCGGGCGGCCGTGCGACATGACCGGCGTCTCACACGAGCGACTGCGCCGCGAGGGCGGCGTCCAGTGGCCCTGCCCCGCGCTGCCCGTCGGCGAGCACGAGGGCACCGTCCGCCTCTACGAGAACCGCCGCTTCCCGACGCCGGACGGTCGCGCGCGCTTTGCCCCGACACCGCACGCCGACCCCGCCGAGACGCCCGACGCCGACTTCCCGCTGCTGCTGACGACCGGCCGCGTCGCCGACCAGTGGCACACGATGACGCGAACCGGCCACTCCCCCACGCTGCTGGCGTCGGCCGGGCAGGCGACGCTGTCCTGCCACCCGCACGACGCGGGGGTCGCGGGCCTCGCCGAGGGCGACCTCGTGCGGGTCGTCTCGCGGCGCGGCGAGCTGCGGGTGCCGGTCGCGCTCGACGACACGCTGCCGCCGGGCGTCGCGTTCGTCCCCTTTCACTGGGGCGCCAAGCACGCCGTGGCCGGCGCGGGCGTGCTCAACTCGCTGACGATCGGCGCGGTCGACCCGACCTCGAAGCAGCCCGAGCTCAAGGCGCTCGCCGTCCGGCTGGAGCCCGTCCGGCGGCGCGACGAGCCGGTCACGCGGCGCGCACCGGCGCGGCCCAGGCGGCTCGTCGTGGTCGGCACCGGCATGGCCGGCCTGGCGGTGGTCGAGGAGGCGTTGCGCCGACGGTCCGCCGAGCACTGGAAGATCGTGATGCTCGGCGAGGAGCCCGGCCCGGTGTACAACCGCGTGCTGCTCTCCAAGCTGCTCGCGCGCGACTGCGGGCCCGGCGAGCTCGAGCTGCGCCCGCTGGCCTGGTACGCCGCCCATGACGTCGACCTGCGGGGCGGCAGCCGCGCCGCGTCGATCGACGTCGATCGCCGCACGGTCGTCGACGAGGCCGGCATCGCCCATCCCTACGACGCGCTGGTCATCGCCACCGGCTCGCGGGCATTCGTGCCGCCGGTGCCGGGCGCCGGCCTGCCGCACGTCGACGTCTTTCGCACCTGGCGCGACGCCGACGCGCTCGCCGCCACCCCGCCCGGCACGCAGGCGGTCGTCGTCGGCGGCGGCCTGCTCGGCCTGGAGGCAGCGGCGGGGCTGCGCGCGCGCGGCGTGCGGGTCACGGTCGTCGAGCTGGCCGACCAGCTCATGGGCCAGCAGCTCGACGCGGGCGCGGCGGCGATGCTCCAGCGCGCGCTCGAGGCCCAGGGGATCGTTTGCCGGCTGGGCCGCAGCGCCGCGCGCATCGAGGCGGGCCACGTCGTGCTCGACGACGGCGAGGAGCTGCCCGCGACGCGCGTCATCGTGGCGGCGGGCGTGCGGGCCGAGACGTCGCTGGCCCGTGCCGCCGGGCTGCACGTCGAGCGCGGCATCGTCGTCGACGACGCGCTGCGCACGAGCGCGCCGTCGGTCTGGTCGGTCGGCGAGTGCGCCGAGCACCGCGGCGTCGTCTACGGCCTGTGGTCGCCGCTGGCCGAGCAGGCGCGCGTGGCCGGCGCGGGCGTCGCCGGCGACCCCGCCGCCTTCCACGGCGCCGTACAGGCGACGACGCTCAAGGTCTCGGGGATCGACGTCTACGCCGGCGGGGTGTCGGCCGAGACGATGCCCGCGGATCACGACGAGATCGTGCTGAGCGATACCCGGCGCGGGATCTTCCGCCGCCTCGTCCTCGACGGCGAGCGGCTGACGAGCGCCGCCCTCGTCGGCGACGTCTCCGCTGCCCGGCGGCTGACCGAGCTGCTGCGCACCGGCGATCCGGTCCCCTCGGACCTGCTCGACTCCGGCTCCGGCCCGAGCGCCGACGCGCTCGCGGCCGACCCGTCGGCCAACGTCTGCTCCTGCAACGACGTCAGCGTCGGCGACGTCCAGGCGGCGATCCGCCGCGACGGGCTGAGCACCGTCGCCCAGGTCGGCCGGCGCACCCGCGCGACGACCGGCTGCGGCGGCTGTACGGCGGACATCGAGGCGCTGTTGAGGCACGAGGCGGCGGCGCGGGCCGCCTGACCGCGCCAACCCGATCATCGGCCACGCTCAGCGGCGAAACGCGATCGTCGGCCCGGCGGAGCGCGCCGACTTCGGCGAGCGCAGCAGGCCGAGCTTCAGCCGCGCCCCGACGACGCTGCGCAGGCTGATCCCGCGCTTGCGCGGGCTGACCCGGACCTGCAGCCCGGCGGCCGTCAAGCGGCAGGTCACGCGCAGCAACGCAGGCGGCGCGCCCGCGCGCTGCGCGCGGATGTGCAGCAGGCTCGTCGCCTGGCTCGCGGACAGGCGGATCGGCACGCGGCTGACCGGGCAGCCGGCGGCCGCCGCGCGCGACCGGAGGCCATGCGAAGGCGCCAGCGGTAGCGCGACGGGTCGCGTGCTGCCGACGAGGGTGTCGTCGACGAGGCGCAGGCACGCGACGAGGTAGCGGCCCAGACCGCTGAGCGCCAGGAACTCGCCCGCATCCATCAGCGCCTTCGCGTTCGGCTCGAGGATCCCCGAGGTGACGAGATCCCGGCGCACGCGCCGGCCCGCCACGAGCAGGCAGGCCGTGCGGCTGAAGCGCCGGAAGCGCGCGTCCTCCTCCGACAGCGTCACCACGACGTCGCCGGCGCTCGTGCCCAGCGTCACCGTCGCGGTGCGCTGCGACGGCGCCAGCGGCGGCGACGAGACGGTGGCTGCCTCGCCGGGGCCGAGGCGCGGGATCCGGCCGGGCCGGTTCCATGTGCGCGCGCGCAGCCGCCGCGGGCAGAAGTCGTCGCCGGGAAGCGCGATCGGGGTCGCCAGGGAAACCGCGCACCCGTCGGGGTTGTTGAGCAGGTCCTGCAGGTCGGGCGAGAAGTCACCCGACGGTCCCGTCGAGCCGTCGCCGGGGACCGGCTCGCCCCACAGCTCGACGCCGAGCGTGCCGGCGTACGTGCTGTTCGGATCGCGGGTCACCGCCATCAGCAGCCGGCCTCCGAACGGCGGGGTGAAGCGCAGCTCGTAGCGGTGGCCGACCGCGAACGGCGGTGGTGTGGTCGTGTTTCCCAGCTTCGTGTAGAACGGGCGGAGGTTCTCGGCCGAGCCGTCGCCCGGCGAGCCCAGCCGAACCATGAGGCCGGACCGCTCGAAGACCTGCGGCCGCGTCCGGCAGCCGAACTGCGGCTGCGGAGGGTTCTCGTCGAAGCAGTAGACGCCGTCCATGAAGTACTGGGCGGTCCCCCCACCGACCGTCGCGAACGTCTCGGTGTACTGGCCGTTGACGACGAGCAGGTAGGACCGGCCGGCCTGCAGCGTCGTCGTCGACGCCACCGGCGCGGTCGCCGACGCCGTCGCGCTGTCGACGACGATCGTCGGCTCGAGCTGGCGGTCCTGCGCGCCGGCCGCGGCCGGCAGCGCCAGGCAGGCGAGCAGCGCGGCCACCAGCAGGACGGCGGGCATGCTGCGCAGCATCTTCGCTGCGCGCGGTCAGTGCAACCGCGCGCCCGCCGCCGACCCCTCCCCCCTACTGCAGGAACAGCGGCGTGCCGACCTCGACCTCGCGGAAGAGCTGCTTGACCGCCGGCACCGACATGCGGATGCAGCCGTGCGAGGCGGCGCTGCCCAGCGAGGCGAGGTCCGCCGTGCCGTGGATGCCCTGGCCGTCGTGGAAGCCCATCCAGCGCGCTTCGAGCGGGTTGCGCGGATCGCCGGGCGGGATCGTCTGGCCGGCGAGCTCGCCCGCCCACGCCTTGTTCGGCGCGTGCCAGGGCGGGTCGACCGTCTTCTCGACGATCTTGTAGCGCCCGGCCGTCGTCTCGGTGCCGGCCTTGCCGACGGCGATCTTGTACTTCTTCTCGAGCTTGAGGTGCTTGTAGAGGCGCAGCTGCCTGGCGTCGCGGTCGACCGCGATCACCGCCGGATAGCGCTTGGCCAGGTCCTCGAACGTGCGGTCGGGGCGCTCGGTCACCCGTACCGGCACGTCGACGCGGCGCTCCGCGCCGGTCTGGCCCATCGCCCGCGCGAGCCGGTCCACGAGCGTGGCCTGGTTGATCGCGACGCCGGCCCGCGCGCGGGTGCGGTCGAGCTTGCCGTCGTGCCACTCGATGTCGGCCTCGCGCGCCGGGCGGTCGACGCGCTTGGCCAGCCGCGCGGCGAACGCCTGCAGGCCGGCGCGCGCGAAGGTCATGCGCGGCGTGACGGTCTCGCCCGCGTCGGCCTCCAGCGCCGCATCGACCGTCGCGTCGACATCGACGCGCGACCTGGCGACCTCGGGGCGCAGCACATAGTGCGTGTCGCGGAACATGACGGCGACCTTCTCGCCCGTCGTGCCGCCCAGCCGGCGCCGGATCAGCGCCGCCGCCTCGTCGCGCTCCATGGCGCCGACGTCGACCGTGGCGACCCGCACGCCGTCGGCCGTCGTGGCCTGGCCGGCGGCGTCGAAGACGACCACCGCCACCACGGCGACGAGCACGAGCGCGAGGAGGATCCCGACGACGACTGTGACCGCTCGACCCATTGGGATGCCGCCTACCCGCAAGACGGTCCGACCGCTCATCGGCCAGGGCCGAGCCCCGTTCACCGGGTGGAAACACTCACGGCACGCCGAGGAAACCCGGGACACCGACGATGCCTGGCATGAACTCGCGAGTTGTCATCGTCGGTGGAGGAATCGCCGGGCAGGCCGTCTGCGAGGCGCTTCGCGAGCGCGACGCCGGCGTCCCCATCACGCTCATCTGCGGCGAGGGCAGCCCGCCCTACGACCGCGTCCGGCTCTCGGAGATCCTCGTCAGCGGTGAGGATCCCGAGACGCTCGGGCTGCGACCGACCGAGTGGTACGCCGACCACGACGTCGAGCTGATCGTCGGCCGCATGGTCACATGGGTCGACAGCGAGCGCCGCGTGCTCGGCCTCGACGACGTCGAGGAGATGGAGTTCGGCCGGCTCGTCCTCGCCACCGGATCGCAGCCGCTCATGCCGCCGATCGCGGGCATCGACCTCGCCGGCGTGCACCCGTTCCGCGATCCGGCCGACTGCGAGGCGATCCGCCTCGCCGCCACCGAGGGCCGCGTGGAGCGCGCGGCCGTCATCGGCGGCGGCCTGCTGGGCCTCGAGGCGGCGCGAGGCATCGCCGCCCAGGGCTGCGCGGTCACCGTCGTGCACCTGCTCGACCGCCTCATGGAGCGCCAGCTCGACGCGGGCGCCAGCTCGCTGCTGGCCCCGGCCCTGCAGGGCCTGGACATCGACGTCGAGTTCGACCGCAACACGCAGCAGATCATCGGTCCCGACCGCGCTCACGGGCTGCGCTTCACCGACGGCTCCGAGCTCATGGCCGACCTCGTCGTGGTCTCGATCGGGATCCGCTCCGAGACCGAGCTCGCGCGCTCGATGGGCATCGTCTGCGACCGCGGGATCATCGTCGACGACGCGATGAACACGAGCCTGCCCGGCGTGCTCGCCGTCGGCGAATGCGCCCAGCACCGCGGCGTCGTCTACGGGCTCGTGGCGCCGATCTACGACCAGGCCCGCGCCGCCGCCGCGACGCTGACGGCGACGGCGGGCGCCGACGGCCCCGTGGGCGGTCTGTACCTCGGCTCGATCCCGAGCGCCAAGCTCAAGGTGGCGGGCATCGACCTCGTCTGCGCCGGCGATGCCGTCGGCGACCTCGAGGCCGTCGTCACCGACGCCGCGACCGGCGTCTACCGCAAGCTCACCGTCCGCGACGGGCGCGTCGTGGGCACCGTCCTGCTCGGCGACACGCGCGGCTCCGAGGCGCTCGTCGCGGCGGTGCGGGCCGGCGACCTCGTCGACAACCCGCTGCAGGCGCTGGCCGACGCGTCGCTCGCCGGCCCCGCCGACCTGCCCGACACCGCGCAGATCTGCGACTGCAACGGTGTCTGCAAGGGCGACCTCGTGCAGGCCGTCACCGTCGGCGGCTGCGCGACGCCGCGCGAGGTCATGGCCGTGACCCGCGCCGGCACGGGCTGTGGCTCCTGCCGGCCCGCCGTCAAGGAGATCGTCGCCGCGGCGACCGGCGGCCTGAGCGACGAGCCCACCTACCTGTGCCCCTGTCGCAAGCAGACGCGCGAGGCGCTCGCGACCGCGATCCGCGAGGACGGCCACGAGTCCGTCAGCGACGTCGCCGCGGCCTGCGGGACGGGGCGCGACTGCGGCACCTGCAAGCCCGCACTGGCCTATCTCGTCTCGGAGGTGTGCGCCAACCAGCACCGCGAGGAGCGCGACGCGCGCTTCATCAACGACCGCGTGCACGCGAACATCCAGCGTGACGGCACGTTCTCGGTCGTCCCGCGGATGTACGGCGGCGTCACGACGCCCGACGAGCTGCGCCGGATCGCCGACGTGGCGGACAAGTACGAGGTGCCGATGGTCAAGGTCACGGGCGGCCAGCGCCTGGACCTGCTCGGCGTCCGCAAGCAGGACCTGCCGGCGATCTGGCGCGACCTCGGGATGCCGTCGGGCCACGCCTACGCCAAGGCGGTGCGCACGGTGAAGACCTGCGTCGGCACGGACTTCTGCCGCTTCGGCCTCGGCGACGCGATCGGCCTCGGCGTCGAGATGGAGAAGGCGTGGGAGGGCCTGCACACCCCGCACAAGGTCAAGTCGGGCGTGTCGGGCTGTCCGCGCAACTGCGCCGAGGCGACGGTCAAGGACATCGGCTGTGTCGCCGTCGAGGGCGGCTGGCAGGTGCGCGCGGGCGGCGCGGCGGGCGGCAACGTGCGCGAGGCCGACATCCTCGCCACCGTCGAGTCGCGCGCCGAGGCGTTGCGGATCGCCACGACCTTCCTGCAGTTCTACCGCGAGAACGCCGACTACAAGGAGCGCACCTACGACTTCATCCCGCGCATCGGGCTGGAGAAGGTGCGCGAGATCGTCCTCGGCGAGGAGTCCGGCGCGGCGCTGCGCGAGCGCCTGCGGATCGCCAAGGCCGCGACCGCCGATCCCTGGCTCGAGCGCGACGACCCGTACCACCCGCGCCAGTTCGACGATCTCGAGTCGCCCGAGGCCGCGCCGGACCTCGTCGGGCCCCCGGTCGGGGCGAGGCGATGAGCGTCGCGACGAGCATGTACGCCTGCCGCGTCGACGACGTGCCGCTCGGCGAGGGTCGCGCGATCACGCTCGACGGCCGGCGCATCGCGATCTTCCGCTCCGCCGCCGGGTGGTTCGCGCTCGATGCGGCCTGCCCGCACCGCGGCGGCCCGCTCGCCGACGGCATCGTCTGCGACAACGCGGTCATCTGCCCGCTGCACGACCGCCGCTACGACCTCGCAAGCGGCGAGGCGCTCAACGCCGACGACGGCGTGACGCCCCACCGCGTCGAGCTCGACGGCGAGCGCGTCTTGGTGACGCTCGCCGCGCGGGCTGAGCGGGTCGCGGCCTGAACGCCGGCGTACGGTTGTGACGGCGCGTCCTCGTACGAACCGCCGCACTACGCGAAATGGCGCCGCGCCGGTACTCTGCCGCGCAACAGTGGACGGTGCCCGGCCTGGGCGAGGAGGAACGACATCAGCATGGCACGACCGATCATGCTCGGAATCGTGGGTGATTCGGCGTCGGGGAAGACGACGCTGAGCAAGGGGCTCGTGCGTCTCCTCGGCGAGGATTCCGTCACCCACATCTGCACCGACGACTACCACAAGTACGACCGCCGCCAGCGCGCCGAGCGCGGCATCACTCCGCTGAACCCGGAGTGCAACTACCTGGACATCATGGCCCAGCACCTGCAGTGCCTGCGGATGGGCGAGCCGATCCTCAAGCCCGTCTACCAGCACCACGACGGCACGTTCGGCCCGCTCACGTACCTCGCGCCCGAGAACTTCACGCTCATCGAAGGCCTGCTGGGCTACCACACGGCCGAGATGCGCTCCGCCTACGACGTGCGCGTGTACCTCGACCCGCCCGAGTCCCTGCGGCGCCAGTGGAAGGTCGACCGCGACTGCTCCAAGCGCGGTTACACGACCGACGAGGTGCTCGCCGACCTCGACCGCCGCGAGCCCGACTCGGAGGCGTTCATCCGCCCGCAGCGCCGCCACGCCGACATGGTCGTCTGCCGCATGCAGAACCCCGAAGACCCGTTCGTCCTCGACGCCGAGCTCGTGCTGCGCGACAGCCTGCCGCACCCCGATCTGTCCCCGTTCGTCGAGGAGAGCGACGGCCTCATCACGATGGAGGAGCGCAACAACGAATGCCAGCTCTTCATCCCGGGCGCGCTGCCGCGTGAGAAGGCCGCCGCGATAGAGGAGTGCATCTGGGACCGGATGCACTTCGCCCGCCACCTGCGCTCAGAGGCGCTCGGCGAGTTCACGGTCGGCAACGACGTGCACCGCTCGGAGTCCCTCGCGCTCGTCCAGCTGCTGATCCTCTACCACCTCACGGTGGCGCGGGCGCGGGTCTCGCTCGGCGAGCCGGAGGCCGAGGGCGAGGCCGCCGCCACCACGCAGGCGGCCTAGGAGCTACGCGACGTAGACCGGCGTGCCGGTCCGCACCCGCTCGAACAGGTCGATGACGTCCGCCGGCGACATGCGCACGCAGCCGTGCGAGGCGGCGGTGCCCAGCGAGCCGGAGCTCGCGGTGCCGTGGAAGCCGACCGAGCCGTTGAAGCCGATCCAGCGCGCGACGAGCGGGTTGCGCGGGTCGCCGCCGGGGATCGTCTGACCGGCGAGGTCGCCGGCCCACTCGGACTGCGGCACGTTCCACGCCGGGTTCTTCTGCATCGTCTGGACGACGTAGCGCCCGGTCGGCGTGGGGTACTTGGGGGTGCCGACGGCCACGCGGTAGGTCTTGACGAGCTTGCCGCGCCGGAACAGGCGCGCCTGCTTGCCATCGCGCGAGACCGTGACGGCCAGCGGGTTGGCGTCCCAGATCGCGTCGGCGTTGGCCTTCGCGGGCACCTCGACGGTCTTGGCGCGCAGCGTGCGCTCGTCGGTGCTGCTCGTCAGCCGGCGCATGAGGCGCGCGACGAGCGCGTCGCGCGCGGCGAGGCGGCGACCGGGCTTGCTGCGCGTCACGGAGACGCTCGTGAGCGTGATGTTCAGCGCGGAGTCGACCGGCGCGCGCGCCTGCTGCTTGGCGATGCCCTCCACGAAGCGGCGCACCTTCAGACGATCCGCCACGGCCTTGACCGGGACGTTCTGATCGAGCTCGGCGCCGGTGATCTTGCGCCACCCCCGGCTGATGAAGGAGCCCTCGCGGCTCTCGACGTAGGCGCGCTTGACCGCGGTCTCGACGTCGATGCGCACGCCCGCCTCGGACGGGCCGAGCGTGTAGCGCTTCTCGCCGAGCCGGACGTAGGTCGGCCGCGCGATCGCCGAATGGACGCGATCCCGCGCCCGCGCGATCGCCTCCTGCTGGTTGAGGCCGCCCACGTCGACGCCGCCCACGCGGGTGCCCGCGGGCAGCGTGCCGGAGGCGCTGCCGTCGGCCCAGGCGAGCGCGCCGAACGTGCCGGCGGCGAGCGCGACGAGCAGGGCGGCGGTGATGAGCGCGATGCGAGTCATGGGGATCCTGGCGGTGGCGTTGTCGTGCCGGGATCGAGCACGTGCACCGGCGAAGGTTCAGGGTAGACGTACCGGGCCGATGGTTCCGCAGTTGGTGGCCGCGTTGCACGGACTTGGCGCGGTGAGGTGCTTCCCGGAAGCGCCGGGCGGCCGTCGCGGGTCATGTGCGCGCCGCCGGCGCCGATGCCGAGAGCGCGAGCACCTCACGAAAGTACGGGTCGCGCTCGGCCAGCTCGCGGGGATCGCCGAGCGCCACGACCCGACCGGCCCGCATGACCGCCACGCGGTCACACAGGTTCACGGTCGACAGGCGGTGCGCGATGACCACCACCACGGCCCGCCCCCGCAGCGCCGCCAGGGTCTCGCGCACGGCCACCTCGGTGTGGACGTCGAGGGCGCTGGTGGGCTCGTCGAGCACGACGAGCTGCGGGTCGCCGGCCAGCGCCCGCGCGAGCGCGACGCGCTGGCGCTGGCCGCCCGACAGCGCCGACCCGGCCGGCCCGACGGGGTGATCCAGGCCGTCGCTCCAGCCGGCGATGTCGGTGCCCAGCACGGCGGCGTGGGCGGCGCGCTCGACCGCCGCGTCGTCGACGTGCGGGCGCAGGAAGCGGATGTTCTCGCGCACGGTTCCGGTCAGCAGGAGCGGATCCTGCGAGACCCAGGCGACCCGCGCGTGCCAGTCGGCGGGATCGAGCTCGGCCAGCGAGACGCCGTCGACGAGGACGCTCCCCTCCCGCGGAGCCAGCAGACCGAGCAGCGTGGCCGCCAGCGTGGACTTGCCGGCGCCGGTCGGGCCGACGACGCCGAGCTGCTCGCCCGCGCCGATGACCAGGCTCGCCGCCGCCAGCACGTCGGGCGCGTCGGGGGCGTAGGCGACGCTGACGTCACGCAGCTCGACCGCGCCGATCTGCGGGCAGGGCCGCCGGCCCGGCTCGGCCGCGGGGCGCCAGCGCTCGAGGCGCTCCAGGATCGGCGCGAGGTTCGCCCAGCGGTCGGCCAGCCGGTGCAGCGTGCTCGACAGCGCCTGGGCGTGCGACAGCGCACGCAGCAGCAGCACGACGGCCGCGGCGAGCACGGTCAGGCCCACGTCGGCGGAGGTCACGACGATCGCCATCGCGACGACGAGGACCGCGAGCGTGGCATCGCGCGTCAGCGCCGGCGTCGCGGTCGCGGACAGGTGGATCTCCCGCGCGAGGCGGGCCGTGGCGCCGACGCTGCCGGCCAGCCCCTCGCGCGCGCGGTCGCCGACGCCGAAGATTCGCAGGTCGGCGGCGAGCCGGGCGGTGTCGGCGACCCGCCCGGCGAGCTCCGACGACGCCGCCGCCGTGCGCACGGCGATCCTCCGTGTCCGGGCCTGGAACGGGCGCGCGACCAGCACGGCGAACGCGACGACGGCGATCAGCCCGGCGGTCACGCGAACGTCCACGAGGATCGCGACCGACACGATGATGAGCAGGTTGGCGGCGGTCGCGAGCGCCTTGGCCGCGTCCGCGGTGCCGTGGACCGCCAGGCGCGCCTTGCCTGTCACGAGCTCCTGCAGCTCCCCCGGCGGCGAGGCCCGCTGTGCCTGCCAGGATGCGTGCAGGAAGGCGTCGAGCAGCATGAGCTGCAGCGAGCGCTGCGCGTCCGCGGCGGCGCGTGCCGCGACCCAGGCGGAGCTCAGATGGGCCGCGCCGAGAACGCCCACCGCGGCGAGCGCCAGTGCCGCCAGCGACCACGTTCCCGCGTCGGGCACGAGCGCCGGGAGCCCTGCTCCGTCACGCGCGACCAGCGCGACGAGCAGCAGGACGACGACCGCCTCCCCCACGCCGCTGATCGCGCCGAGGAGGCCCAGCGCTGCGACTCGCCGGCCGGGCCGCCGCGTGCCGAACGTGACGCTCGCCCACCAGGCGCGCAGATCGCGTGCCGGGGCGAGGTCCGCTCGTGCCAGGAGGTCAGCTCCCGACTTCGCCGATGTCGAGCCCCAGGAAGGTCTCGCCGTCGGCCTCGCCGACGGTCTTCTGCGTGAGCTCGCCAAGCGTGCCGAGAAACGTCACGGTCGGCGGGCTGTAGCTCGCATCCGCGTCACCCGCATGGTTGGTACTGATCTGCCTCTCGTCCGGCGTCATATGCGCTCCTCCTGGTCATTCAGCCCCTCGCTTGCCAGCCAAGCGGCCTGCATGAGCGAGAACGAACGCGGGTCGGGTCGCACAGCATTCCACATTGCGGCGACTTCTTCATGATCTACCAGAGTTCTGTCAACCCCGGCACCGCTCCACCGCGCCGCGAACGCACGGCTGTGGTCGGAGAAGAACGCCTCGTTGAACGTCGCCTTGGAGCGACGGGCCAGGACCCGGTCGGGCAGCACATCGCCGAAGAGGGCGCGCAGCGCGGTCGTGCGGTCGCGCGGACCGCGCTGGCCGAACTGGCGCGCCGCGGCGGCGAGCACGGCCGGCTCGAGGAACGGCTGGACGACCGCCGTGTCCGAGTCGGCGCCGAGGATCGCTTTGGTCTCAGCCAGCACGCGGCGCGTCCGGCTCTGCCACCACCACCCGACCGCGGCATCCCAGCGCACCGGCATGCGCGCCTGCCAGTCGGCCCGCGCGCGGTTGACGCGCGCCTCCACCGGCGGGTGCAGCCACGGCCAGCGGATCTCGTGCCGGCGCGCGAGGACCGCGCGGCGCACCGGCACCGGCGCGAGGGCGAGCGCGACCGTGCGGACGTGACGCGCCTTCGGGCGGGCGCGACCGGTCAGGACGGCTTGCGCCACCCGCCAGCGCTGCGGGCCGAAGAGCTCGTCGCCGCCGACACCGGTCGTCAACGTGCCGCCGGCGGCTCGCTCCAGCAGCGGGACGTGGAGGTGCGCGTTGAACGGCCACAGGACGCCGTGGCGGCGCAGGACCGACTGCGCCACCGGGCCGACCGAGTCCAGCTCGTCGGTCACCGCGATGCGCACCCAATCCGGCAGGGCGAGATGACGGACGACCTCCTCCTGCCATTCGTCCTCCTGCGTGGCGGGAGCGGCGGGAAAGCGATACGTGATCGGGACCGGCAGCGCCAGCCCCTCGCGCCGCGCGAGGGCGGCCGCGGCCGCCAGGACGGCCGAGGAGTCGCGCCCGCCGGAGAAGCTGACCAGGCACGGCGGCCGCAGCAGCGCCGGCCGGATGGCGTCGTCGAACGCGACGCGGGGGTGGTGCGGCGCTTCGCTGCCCAGCTTCGCCGCATGCCGCTCCCGCTCGACGACGAGCCCGCAGGCGATCTCGAGCGGCCCCGGCCGCAGCACGGCGGGGAATGCGCCGCCGGTCACGCGCGCCACGCGGAGAGATCGCGGCCGATCAGCGACTCCAGGCGATCGAGCTCCGCCGTGAACTGCGCGGTGAGCTCGGCGCGCAGCGCCGGCTCGAGCGTGGGCTTGCGGCCGAGGTGCTCGGCCGTCCAGCCCGACGCGGCGCGGCGGGCCCGCGCCGGAGCGATCCTGCGGACCACTCCCCCGGCCCTGCCCCGGCCTTCGAGGGCGCGCTGCACGGCGGGAAACCGCGGCGGCCGCATCTCGTTGCGACGCTCCAGGCGCGGCACGAATCGCGTGTCGTCCAGATCGAGAAAGCGCAGGGTGCGGCGGACGACCGCGTCGGGATCGGCACAGAGATCGTCGTAGAGGTGCACGAGCACGCGGTCGCGCCCAAAGCACTCGTAGAACGCCGGCAGCCGCGTGCTGTAACGACCCCATTGGAGGTATCGGTAGGTGAACGGAAAGCCCGCCGCCTGCCGCGGCCCCTCCTGGCGCACCGCCTCGGCGAAGTCGGCGATCGGCTCGCCGCCCGCTGCCCGGAAGTGCGACCACTGCGCGAAGGCGCGGTCGACGGGCTGGCGCAGGATCGCCACGATGCGAGCGTCTGGCACGTCGGCGGCGATCGCCTCCGCCGCGCCCGCGACGACGAGGTTCGTCGTCGAGCTGTCGCCGATCGCGCTCGCTGCGGCGGCGCCCGCGTACAGCTCGGCGTAGCGCCGCCGCGCGCTCGCCTCGTCGGGGTACAGGTGACCGGCCGCCGAGCGGTCGGCGAGGTAGGCGTAGAAGTGCGGCTCCTTGACCTCCGGCAGGAACACGTCGTCGTGCTCGCGCAGGGCGTGGTACAGCGCGGTCGTCGCGGCCTTGGGCGCTCCGATCACGAAGAAGTTCGGTCCCGCCATCGCGGCGTGAGCGTACCCGCGCCCGTACCCTTGGCGAGATGGGGCCGACCGCGACACGTGCGCGCGTCCAAGCGGCGCTCGACCGCCGCGTGGCGGCGGCGCGCGGGGCGCTCTGGGCGCTGCGGGCGTGCTCCGCCGCGCACCGAGGCCTGCGGACGGCCGCGCTCGACGAGCTCGAGCTGCCGCCCGTGCCCGACCTGCCGCGGGCGGCGGGGCGCGGCGTGCACGCGGTCGTGCGGCGGACCCGCTGGTCGTGCCTGGAGCGGGCGATCGTGCGCCAGCGCTGGCTGGCGAGCCAGGGAACGGCGCGCGACCTGGTGATCGGGGTCAGGCACGGCCCGCCGTTCGCGGCGCACGCATGGCTCGAGGGCGATCCGGCGACCGCCTCGGCCGGCTTCGAGGAGCTCAGCCGCCACCCCGCCTAGCGTTCCAGCAGCCCGGCCGCTTCGAGCTCGGCGCAGAACGCATCGACATCACGGCCCGCGTCGGCCGCCGAGATCTCCCAGCGCCCGGTCACGGCCGCGACGAGCTGCGCTCGTGTCGCGCCCTCCGCCAGCAGCGGCCACAGCAGCGTGCCGGTGGCGTTGATCGAGAAGTAGCGCGAGCCCCGCAGGTCGAGCACGATCGTCTCGTCCTCGAGGACCTTCCAGTCCACGCCCCCGTCACGCAGGTGCAGGCGGCCCTCGGCGGGACCCATCAGGCGGCCGCCTCGCTGCCGCGGGAGCCCGCCGCGGCCGTCAGCTCGTCGAGCAGCGCGAGCGTGGCCGCCAGGTGCTCGGCGCCGGGAGGCCGGCGCAGCGTCCACGTCGGCAGCGCCGCCAGCGCGAGCAGCACGTGCGGGTCGATCGCCTGCGTCGCCCAGCGCCGTTGCGCCAGCAGCCCGCCCAGCCGAGCCCCCGCGCGACACGGCAGCGCCTCGACGCGGCTTCCCCAGTCCAGGAAGAACCAGCCGCGCAGCGGCGCGACCGCCGCCACCGGCGGCAGATCCATGCGCCGGCGCGTCTCCTCGCGGACGGACCGCAGGCCGTCGCCCACGGCGGCGCCGAGGACCTCCGGCCGGCGCAGGTCGATGCAGCGCGGCCCGGCGTAGGCGAAGCCGGCGCGATCGATGACCAGCAGGTCGTCGCTGAACACCGGCGTGCCGCGCAGGGCGAGGCCGGCGAGCAGCGTGCTCTTGCCCGCCTGGTTGGCGCCGGCGACGCCCCAGGCGCCGCCCGCCGCGACGAACGCGCCGGCGTGCAGCGCCTCGCGATCGAGCCACCGCGCCATGAGCGCGGCCGCCGGCGCGAGGCGGGGGTGGATGAGCGTGTCCTCGTCGACGGGCCGCAGCGTGCGGTACGTCGCGGTCTGCGCGCCGCGGTCGAGCTCGAGCCAGTCCTCGCCCCCCAGCGAGAGCCGCGCGCCGGACTCGCCGAGATGGCCCGGTGCGCTGCCGGCCGGGCCGAGCCGCTGCGTCACGTGCAGGGCCGGCCAGTCGGGCCGGTCGTCGGGGATCAGCGCGCGCGCCGGCACGCCGTGCAGGCGAAACCCGAACGCGACGTGGTCGCCGGTCGCGGTCGCGCCGGTGCTCACGCGCGCCTGTCGCGAGTGACGCGCGTCGCCCGGCGCCAGGCGACGACCGCCGCGCGCGCCTGCCCCGCGAGGGCGAGCGGGCGCCACGCGTAGGCCAGCAGCAGCCCGGCGCGGCCGCGGCGCGCCAGCGCGCTCCACTCGCGCATGAAGTCCGCCGGCGGGAACGTCCACCCGAGCACGAGCCGCGCCTTGGTCCGCAGGCCGGGGGTCGCGCTGAGCCGGTCGACGCCGAGCGTCACCGACGGCGCCGCCATGACGCGCAGGGCGGCGTTGCGCGAGCGGTTGGACGGCACGGCGAGGGCCTGCGCGAGCGCGGCGCCCTCCGGCACCAGCCGCAGCCCCACCCCGAAGGCATCGACGGCGTCGACCCGCGCGGCGAGCGCGGCGGCGGCGCGCCAACCCGCCCGGTCGATGTGCTCGATGCCCCGGCGCAGATCGTGCCACGGCCGCTCGCGCGCGACGCCGTGCTGCGCGGCGTGCAGCGCGAGGTGCAGCGCGAGCGCCGCGTCGGCGGGTACGCGGACCGGCGTGCCGTGCACCTCCATCGTGGTCGTGTGCTCGCGCAGCGCGTCCCACAGCGCCTGCGGATCGGCCCGCACGCCCGTCAGCGTGTGGTGCAGGTCGACCTCGAGCAGGCTGCCCGGCCGCCGCCAGTGCGTTCCGTGGTGGCCGATGAGCTCGGCGCTGCGATCACCGACCCACGGCTCGTAGCCGAGCTCGCCGAGCGTCCGGCGCGCGTCGGCAAGCGATCGCGGCGCCACGAAGAGGTCGGTGTCGCCGTAGAAGCGCGGCTCGTCTCCCGCGTACAGCCGCCGCGCCACCACCAGCCCCTTGAGCAGCAGCCCCTCGACGCCGCGCGCGGCGAGGGCGGACATCACCTCCGCCGTCTGAGCGTCGACCGCGAGGGTCCGCACGGCGGCGTGGCGCATGGAGATCGAGGACGACCCGGGCAAGACCGACCAGCCCGTGCCGCGCTACCCGACCTCGGCCGGCGCCACCAGCCGGCGCACGTCGACCTCTCCCACGAGCCGCTCGACCTTCTGCGGGTCGATCAGCCCCGCGCCCAGCCTCTGCACGGACTCGGCGCCGCAGGCCACCCCGAAGCGCAGGCACTCGGCGGGCGGCTTGCCACCGTAGCGCGCCGCGATGTAGCCGGCCAGGAACGCGTCGCCGCCGCCGACCGTGGCGACCGCCTCGCGCGGCTCGATGTACACGCGGTACAGCCGCGGCTCGCCCTCGTCGATGACCTGGGCGAAGCAGCCGTCGGGGACGGTCATGATCGCCTCCTGGGCGCCCAGCGTGGCGATCTCGCGCACGGCGATGATGCGGTCCTCGTCGTCGTTGAACTCGTGGCCGACGAGCTCCTCGGCCTCGAGCACGTTGGGCGAGACGACGTGCGGCTCGGCGCGGACGGCGTGGCGCAGCGGGTCGCCGTCCGTGTCGATGACGACCACGAGGCCGAGCCTGCGCAGCTCCTTGATGAGGCCGGCGTAGACGTCGGCGTCGACGTTGCGCGGCAGCGATCCGGCGAAGACGACGATTGCCGCGCCGCGCGCGAGGTACATGAGCTTGTCGCGGAAGAGCTCGAGCTCGCGGCCGCTGACGGCTGGCCCGCGCTCGTTGATCTCGGTCTGCTCGCCGTTGGTCGGGTCGAGCACCGCGGTGTTCGTGCGCGACTCCTCGCGGATGCGGACGAAGTCGTTGAGGATCGACTCGTCGGTCAGCGCCTCGACGATCCGCGTGCCGGTCGCGCCGCCGGCGAAGCCGGTCGCGATGACGGGCTGGCCGAGCGTCTTGAGCGTGCGCGCGACGTTGACGCCCTTGCCGCCCGGCAGCGTCGTCTGCTCGACCGTCCGGTGGCGGCGACCGAGCCGGAAGTTCGGCACCGAGAGCGACTTGTCGATCGCGGCGTTGAGGGTGACGGTGATGATCATGGGAGACTCACGGAACCGTTGACTCCTCCCGTCGCCGCGCCCGGCGGTGCTCTGCGTCGAGCGCGCGCCTGCGATGAAGCGCCCGGCGGCGCAGCAACAGGAGAGGGAGGCTACAGACCAGCAGCAGCACCAGGGCGACGATCGTCTGCGAGCGCCGCAGCATGTCGTCCAGGCGCGTGCCGAGGCCCGCCTCCGCGACCGGTCGCGCCGTCACGACCGGCACGCGGGCGAGCACCTCCTCGCCACGGCGCACGATCGCGGTGCCCAGCCGCGTGCCGCGCGGCAGCGGGCCGTCGACCTCGGTCGGCAGGCCGACGACGGTCGTCCGCGTGCGCGCGCCGGAGCGCAGGACGCGCTTGACGGTGTCGCCCGCGATGACCTCGACGGCGTCGTCGCCGCGGTAGCGCAGGCCGACCCGGCCGAGCACGCGTCCCTCCGGCAGGACGGTCCGCGCGTTGTAGCTGTCCAGGCCGTAGCGCAGCAGCGTCAGCGAGTCGCTGTCGCGGGCGCGCTCGGTGGGCTCGCCGAGCACGACGCTGATCACGGTCACGCCGTCGCGGCTGGCCGAGCCGACGAGGACGTTGCCGGCCCGCCGCGTGTAGCCCGTCTTGACGCCGTTGACCGCGGAGACCCGTCCCACGAGCCGGTTGCGGTTGGGCACCGTCCGGTCCATCGCGCCGCTGCGCAGCGTCGCGTGCTCGAGGTCGACGGTGCGCCGGAAGAACTCGTAGCGGCGCAGGCGGATCGCCAGGCGGGCGAGGTCGGTGGCGGTGGAGAAGTTCTCGGGGTCGTCGAGGCCGATCGGGTTGGCGAAGTGGGTGTTGCGCAGCCCCAGCGCCCGCGCGCGGCGGTTCATCTCGGCGACGAAGTCGGGCGTCGACCCCATCGTGCCGACGGCGAGCGTGGCGGCGGCGTCGTTGGCGCTCGGCAGCAGCGCCGCGCGCAGGAGGTCGCGCACGCTCATCCGCTCGCCGCTGCGCAGTTCGATCTGCGACTCGGCCGGCGCCGGGTCGTAGTCGGCGGCGCTGAAGACGTCGTCGAGGTCGTCGCGCTCGAGCGCGACGAGCACCGTCATGAGCTTCGTCGTCGACGCGATCTGGCGGCGCTGATCGGCGTTGTGGGCCAGCAGCACGTCGCCGGTCGTGGCCTCCATGACGATGGCCGCCTTGGCGCCCTGCAGCCGCGGCGGGTCAGGCCGCTGCGCCAGCGCGCTCGGCGCAGTCAGCAGCGCGAGCAGCACCACCCCGGCCAGGGCCAGGCGCGCCGTCAAGGTGCGAGCTTGAGCGTCTGCCCCGGCTTCAGCGCGCCGGGATCGACGCTGGGGTTGAGCTCGAGCAGTCGTTCGACCGAGATCCCGGAGCGGTCGGCGATCGACGTCGGCGTGTCGCCCGGCTGGACCTTGACGAAGCGACCCGACGATGCCGGAACGGTCTGCGTCGTGGCCGTCCTGGACTTCGTCGTCGCGGTCGTCCTGGACTTCGTGGTCGTCGTGGCGCCCGAGCGGGCCGGGCGATCGACCGCGCCGGACTCCTCGCCCCCACCGCTGGTGACGATGACCAGGAACGTCCCGAGAAACAGCAGCGTCAGCAGCGCCGGCAGCACGTAGTGCTGGACATCGATCTCCTCCATCCCGGGCAGAGCATACGGGGATGGCGCGTCGGCGTTCGCCTAGATCAGTGACCATGCGGCCTCCCGCAGGCGCTCCGCCTCGGCGCGCGCGGCGGCGGCCGGAGGGGCGCCGCCGGACTCGTGCGCGGAGGCGATCGAGCGTGACGCGCTGACGAGGCCGCCGGCCCGTCCGGGCGCGAAGGCCGGCGCGAGATCCTCGACGCGGCCGCCCTGCGCGCCGATGCCCGGCAGCAGGAACGGGGCGTGCGGCATGAGCTCGCGCATGCGCGCAACGTGCTCGGGCGCGGTCGCGCCGACGACGGCGCCGATGTCCGACAGCCCGCTGGTGGTGGACGGCGGTGCGCCGAGGTCGGCGACGATCGCGGCCAGGCGCTCCCAGACGGTCTCGCCCGCCCCGTCGCCGTCGGCGATGACGAGGTCCTCGACGTCCGCCGCGCCGGGGTTCGAGGTCCGCACGAGCACGAAGACGCCCGCACCGGCCGCCCGCGCGCCGCCGACGATCGGCTCGAGGGCATCGATGCCGAGCAGCGGGTTGGCCGTGAACGCGTCGGCGCCGAGGCCGGCGACATCGCCGAACGGGGTCGGCGTGCTGCCGACGAGCGCCTGCGCGTAGGCCGCCGCCGACACCGAGATGTCACCGCGCTTGGCGTCGGCGATCACGAGCAGGCCCTGTGCCCGGGCGTAGGCGACCGTGGCGGCGAGCGCCGCCCAGCCCTCGGCGCCGAGGCGCTCGAAGCATGCGAGCTGCGGCTTGACGGCAACGCAGGCCGGCCCGGCGGCGTCGATCAGCGCGGCGCAGTGCGCGCGCACGGCCGCCGCCGCGCGGTGCGCCGGGGAGCCCTCGGACGGCGCCTGGGCGACGGCGTCGGGCCACAGGCGGGCAGGGTCGGGGTCGAGGCCGAGGACGATCTGCGACGAGCGCGCTTCGACGAGATCGGCGAGCCGGTCGGCGAAGGGCGCCGTCACGGCTGGTGATGCTGAGAGAACCGCCGCACCTACCGGCGCACGGCCTGCTTGAGGTTCGAGCCGGCCGTGAACTTCGGCACGCGCGAGGCGGGGATGTCCATTGCCTCACCGGTGCGAGGGTGCTGGCCCTGGCGCGCGGCACGCTCGGCGACGCTGAACTTGCCGAAGCCGGCAAGGGCAACCTCCCCGCCGCGGCTGAGCACGTCCTCCATCGTCTCGAGCACGGCGTCGACCGCGTCGGCGGCCTGCCGGCGGGTCAGATCGGTGCGTGCGGCGACAGCTTCGATGAGCTGGGACTTCGTCACGAGAGGTGCTCCCTTGTGTGCTGCAGGCGGATCAAACGGACGTTCTGAAGCTAGCACCGTGGCCGGACCCGACGCGATCGGGCAGGATGCAGCTGTGTCCTTCAACCGCATCGCCTGGCTGATCACCGTCGGAGCCGCGCTCATCACCGCGCTGCTGCTGTTCATCTCGGGCTACAACGGCTACGGCGCCGTCGCAATCGCCGTCGGGCTGTCGGCGGCGATCAACCTGCTGCCCGAGAAGACCCGCCCGACCGGCGCGGGGCCGCCGCCGCCGGCCGGCCCACGTTAGTCCGGCCGGATCTCCGTGCCGGGGTGGACGCTGCCCTCGGGCTCGAGGTGGATCAGCACGTCGGCGCCGCGCACACGCGCGCGGATCGCGTCCTGCAGCTCGTGCGCGGTGGCGTGGGCGTCCTCGAGCGTCGTGCCGCCCGCGAACTGGACGTGCATGTCGACGTAGCGCCGCGAGCCGGCGCGGCGCGCGCGCAGCTTGTGGAAGCCGACCACGCCGCGCGGGCCGAACTGCTCGATCGCGTCGCGCACCGCGGCGAGCTCGGCCTCGGGCAGCGCCTCGTCGACGAGTACGCGCGAGGCGCGCGCGAGCAGCCTCACCCCGGCGGTCAGGATCGCCGCGGCGACGACGAGCGCGATGACCGGGTCAAGCCAGGCGACGCCGGTGAAGTGCACGACGACGAGGCCCACGAGCACGGCCGCCGACGTCGCCGCGTCGGTGCGCAGGTGCGCCGCGTCGCCCTCCAGGGCCGGCGACTCGGTCTCGCGCGCGCGCCTGGCGAGCACGCCCGAGACGATGACGTTGGCCACGACCGAGAACGCGATGACCGCGATGCCGATGCCCAGCGAGTGGACCTCCGGGCCGTTGGCGAGGCTGCGGACGGCGGCGTAGATGATCACGCCCGAGCCGACGAGGATCAGCATCGCCTCGATCGCCGCCGCGAGGTTCTCGATCTTGTCGTGGCCGTAGGGGTGCTCGGCGTCGGCCGGCTTGTCGGCCTCGCGCACCGAGAAGTACGCGACGAACGAGGCGATGAGGTCGATCGACGAGTGCATCGCCTCGGTCAGGATCGCGATCGACCCGGTGATCGCTCCGGCTGCGAGCTTCAGCGCGATGAGCAGCGTGTTCGAGACGATCGACAGGGCCGCGGCGCGCGTCTTCACCGAGCCACCCCGTCCCTGCGCCGGCGAGGCGATGAGCGGCCCGGCCACGGGTCGTCAGCCCTCCAGCCGCGCCAGCAGCGCCCGCGCGGCGCGGCCGCGGTGGCTGATCGCATCCTTCTCGGCGGGTTCGAGCTCGGCCATCGTGCGCCCGTCGGAGATGTCGTCGGGCAGGAACGCGGGGTCGTACCCGAAGCCGCCATCGCCACGCGGCTGCTGCGCCAGCGTGCCGGTGCAGCGTCCCTCGACGAGCTGCTCGCCGCCGTCCTCGTCGACGTAGGCCAGCGCGCAGACATAGGCGAGCGCCGATCCGGCGGGCGCCTCGCGCAGCAGCTTGGCGAGGTTCTCCTCGTCGGTCGCGTCCTCGCCGGCGTAGCGCGCCGAGCGCACGCCGGGCGCGCCGCCCAGCGCCGCGGCCTCGATGCCCGAGTCGTCGGCGATCGCCGGCCGTCCGGTCGCCGCGAACGCCGCGCGCGCCTTGCCGAGCGCGTTGCCGGCGAACGTGTCGGCGGTCTCCGGCGGCAGGTCGACGTTGTCGGGCAGCGGGAGGATCTCGTGCTCGGTCAGCAGGCTCTCGAACTCGCGCACCTTGTGCGCGTTGCGGGTCGCGAGGACGAGCCTCACATCACGGCCTGGGCCTGCACGCCGCGCAGGTGCTCGATGCCGCCGGCCGCGAGCGCGAGCAGGTCGTCGAGGTGCGCGCGCGACAGCGGGGTGCGCTCGGCGGTGGCCTGCACCTCGATGAGGCCGCCCTCGCCGGTCATCACGACGTTGGCGTCGACCTCGGCGGTCGAGTCCTCGGAGTAGTCGAGGTCCAGCAGCGCGACGCCGCCGACGATGCCGCAGGAGACCGCCGCGACGCTGCCGGTCAGCGGTGAGCGCTCGATCTTCTCCTCGACCAGCAGCCGGCGCACGGCGAGATCGAGGGCGACGAAGGCGCCGGTGATCGACGCGCAGCGGGTGCCCCCGTCGGCGGTCAGCACGTCGCAGTCGAGGTAGATCGTGCGCTCGCCGAGGGCGGCGAAGTCGATCACGCCGCGGATCGAGCGGCCGATGAGCCGCTGGATCTCCACGCTGCGCCCGTCGAGCTTGCCCTTGGAGATGTCGCGCGCCTTGCGGTCGCCGGTCGATGCGGGCAGCATCCCGTACTCGGCCGTCACCCAGCCGCGGCCCAGGCCGGCCATCCAGCGCGGCACGGACTCCTGCACGGACGCGGTGCAGATGACGCGGGTCTCGCCCTGCGTGATGAGCGCCGAGCCGGCGGCGGGCTTGACGAAGTTCGGCTCGATCGTCGTCGGGCGCAGGTCCGACACCGTACGGCCGTAGGAGCGGGTGGGGGCGGCGGTGGTGGTCATGCGGGTACCTCGATCGGGAGCAGGATGTGGTCGACGGTGCCCATCGGCAGCTGCAGGAAGCGCGAGCCGACCCGGGCGAACGCCGCGGCGTCGCCGGTGCACAGAAAGCTGTACGTGCCCTCGCCGGTGCGCGGCGTGGCGAGGTCGCGCGCGTCGAGCGCATGCTGCACCCGCCGCGCGATCGCGGTGCCCGAGGTGATGAGCGTGACCTGCGGGCCGAGCAGCCGCTGCAGCAGCGAGCCGACGAACGGATAGTGCGTGCAGCCGAGGATCGCGGTGTCGACCTGCGCCTCGCGCAGCGGCGCGCAGTACTCGCGCGCCAGCGCGACGTCCTGCTCGGTGATCGGCGCGCCGTCCTGTGAGATCCGCGCGAGCTGCGGGCACGCGACGCTCGTCAACCGCACGAGCGGGTCGGCGGCCAGCACGGCGCGCTCGTAGGCGCCGCTGGCGACCGTCGCCGCGGTCGCCAGCACGCCGATGCGCCCGTTGCGCGTCTGCGCCACCGCGAGGTTGGACTCCGGCCCGACGACGCCGATGACGTCGACGCCCCAGCCGCGCTCGGCGACATGCTCGGTGACGTCCGCCAGCGCGCTCGACGTCGCCGAGTTGCACGCGACGACGATGAGCTTCGCGCCGCGCTCGAGCAGCGCGTCGGCGATCTGCCGGCTGAACTCCCGCAGCTCGCCCGGGGTGCGGTCCCCGTAGGGAAAGCGCGCCGAGTCGCCGAGGTACAGGAAGTCCTCCTGCGGCAGCTCGACGAGCAGCTCGTGCAGGACCGTCAGGCCGCCGACCCCGGAGTCGAAGACGCCGATCGGAGCTGTGCGTTGCGGGGCGGCCGGCACGGGCGCCATGTTAGGCGCCCGCGCCGGGCGCGCCGGCTATCTGCGCGAGCCGATGGACTCGATCGTCTCCTTGAGCTTCGTGGCGATCTCCTGCGCCAGCCCGCCGCCGTCCCGCATGCTGCGCGCGGCGAGGACGACTCCGGTCAGCAGGCCGGCGAGCAGGAGGATGAGCCCGACGTACTCGACGGTTCCCTGCCCGGACTCCCCGCGCGCGAGGCGAGCGAGGTTTGCGTGGATCCAGCCCATCGTGCGGTACGGCATGTGCGGCCTCCAGGGGAAGTGGGTGTGCCGCTCGGATGCTGCGCCGGATCGCGTGCCGGATCTACGCGTGCGTGTGACAAGTCTGCGGGGAAGTTGTGCCGACGCTGTCCAATGACCGCAACCCCCGATGCCCGCGCCCGTCGTCATCCGCATGACCCCCCACCCCGGCCCGGCCGGCGTTCTATACTCGCCCGCCGAGGCGCCGGCCACGCGTCACGCGGCGCCTCTCTGACATGACCGGACCGATGCAGCGCATCTTCCGCCGCCGCGCCTCCGGCTCTCCTGGCCGCAGCCGCCCCGGCCTCCTCAGCCGACTTCCGTCAGGCCTGTTTCGCAAGCGCTCCTCCGGCAACCGGCTGCCGTGGGGCAAGGCCGCCGCGGCCGCACAGCCGCACGCCGGCGCGGGGCCGGCGGTCGCGGGCACCACCGAGCAGCACACCCAGGTCATCGTCCAGGAGGTCCCGGGCGGCCCGGGCGCGGGCATGGCCGGCGACGCGCAGGGTGCGAGCTTCCGCGACCGTGGCCGGCTGCGCCGCCGCCTGCGCTTCCTGCGCCGCACGCGCGAGCTCGCGTTTCGCGACATCGGCGGCCTGATCTTCGACATGCGCCGCTTCGGCCGCGACCGGCCGGACCTCGTCGAGGCGAAGATCGGTGCGCTGGCGGCCGTCGACCAGGAGCTGCGCGCGCTCGAACGCGTCCTCGACGACCGCCGCCCGATCCACGAGCTGCGCGAGCCCGGCATCACCTCCTGCGCCCGCTGCGGCGCGCTGCACTCCAGCGACTCCAACTTCTGCCCGAACTGCGGGCTGCAGATCGGCGGGCCGCGCGCGATGGGCGAGGTCGGCGGCGCGATCGCCGCGCCGCCGCAGGCACCGCAGGCGCCGCTGCAGGCGCCACCGCCGGCAGCGGTCGCCGCGCCGCCGGCCGCACCCGGAGCGGGACCGGCGTCCCCCGCGTCGCAGCCCACCCAGGCGATGCGGCCGACGCAGCCTCACGACGACGGCTCGTGAGCACCGCGCCGCCGCCTGCCGGTCCTCCGCCTCAGCAGCTTCCCGAGCCCGGCTCGATGCGCTGCCCGCGCTGCTCGTCGCCGATCGCGCCCGAGCAGGACTGGTGCCTGGAGTGCGGCGCGCCGGCCCGCACGCGGCTGGCCCCGACGCCGAACTGGCAGCTTCCGACGGTGGCGATCGGCGCGATCGTCGCGATCGCCGGCGCCCTGCTGGCGTTCGCGTTCGTCAAGCTGACCAGCGACGACGACGTCCCTGCCGGCACGACCCCGACCGCCGTCGTCCAGACCGCGCCCCCCGCGGTCATCACACCGCCTCCCGCGGTCACGCCGACCACCCCCACCGCGAGCACCACGGCGCCCGCGCAGCCCGCCGCGCCGTCGACCGCCGTGCCGGGGCAGACGACCGCCCCCACGCCCGGCGGGGCGACGACGCCCGATCCACCGGTCGCGACGCCGACGCCGACGGCAACGGGACCGGCAACCGCCACCACGCCGTAGGGGACGGACCCCGCGGCCCCCGGCGAGTGGTTGCCGGACCAGCGTGCGGCCATTCCTCCCGCGGAGGTGCTAGCACGTGCTAGCCCCCTGCTAGCACTCGCTAGCACTTCGCGAAACGAGGGTGCCGCGCCCGGGCTCGGCGCGGGGAGCGTGCGCGAACCAGCGCCCGCGAGCTACGCCGGCGCCCGCGAGCTACGCCAGCGCCGGCCAGTACGCCGCCAGCCGCTCCTGCGCCTGCGCCGCCAGCGGGTCCAGCGCCACCTCCGGCACGGCGGGTGGGTCCGCCGCGCCGAGCACCTCCAGCGTCGCCACCACCGACCGCGACAGCGCGCCGAGCTCGTAGCCGCCCTCCAGCACGAGCCCGAGCGGGACGCCGAGCTCGTCCGCGGCCGCCCGCATCGAGGCGGCCATCCCGGCGAAGCCGTCGTCGGTCACGCGGCAGTCGGCCAGCGGGTCCTCGGCGTGCGCGTCGTAGCCGGCCGACAGGAGCACCAGGTCCGGCGCGAACTCTCGCGCCAGCGGCCGCACGACGTGCTCGAGGTGGGACAGGAAGACCGCGTCGCCGGAGCCGCCCGGAACCGGCAGGTTGACCGTGAAGCCCTCGCCGGCGCCGCTGCCGACGTCGGAAGCCGGGCCCGTGCCGGGATACAGCGGCGACTGGTGGATCGAGCAGAACAGCACGTCGTCGCGGTCGTGGAAGATCGCGTTCGTCCCGTTACCGTGGTGGACGTCCCAGTCGAGGATCAGCACGCGCCGCGCCCCGTGCGCGTCCAGCGCGTGGGCCGCGCCGATCGCCACGTTGCCGAACAGACAGAAGCCCATCGCCTGCGCAGGCTCGGCGTGATGGCCCGGCGGTCGGTGCAGCGACGCGGCACAGCGCACGCCGTCGGCCTCGGCCCCTGACAGCAGCGCGTCGACCGCCGCCACCGCGCCGCCCGCGGCGTGCAGCGCGGCCTGAAACGAGCCCTCGCTGACGAGCGTGTCCATGTCGATCATCCCGCCGCCGCGGCGACAGAGCGACTCGATGCGGTCGATGTGGCGCTGCGGATGCACGCGGCCGATCTGCTCGCGCGTCGCGGCCGGCGACTCCCGCACGTCCCAGCCCAGCCAGTCGCGCTCGCTCAGCGCGTGCTCGATCGCGACGATCCGCCGGGCGTTCTCCGGGTGCGCCCCCGTGTCGTGCTCCAGCGACGACGGATGGCGAAACAGGACCGAGACGGCCATCCGGATACCGTACCCGCCGGGTGCCCGACGAACCGGTGATCAGCAGCGACCTCGCGGTCGTCGGCGCCGGCGCCGCCGGGCTGTACGCCGCGCTCTGCGCCGCCGCCCGCGGCGCCCGCGTCGTGCTCGTCTCGGCGACCCCGCTGGCGCAGACCGCCAGCTACTGGGCGCAGGGCGGGATCGCCGCCGCGCTGGCGGTCGAGGACTCCTTCGCCCGCCACCTCGCCGACACCGAGGTGGCCGGCCGCGACCTCGTCCGGCGATCGGCGGCGCTGGTCCTCGTCCACGAGGCGCCCGCGCGCGTGCACGACCTCGAGGAGCTCGGCGTGCGCTTCGACGCCGACCGCCGCGGCGTGCTCGCGCTCGGCCTCGAGGGCGGTCACTCGGTGCGCCGCGTCGTGCACGCCGGCGGCAGCGCGACGGGCCGGCGCGTCGTTCGCCAGCTCTCGGCGCTCGTCGTCGACGACCCGCGCATCGCGGTGCTCGAGGGCGCGCGGGCGACCGGCGCCTGGATGCACGACGGTCGCTGCGCGGGCATCGTGCTCGAAGACGGCCGCGCGGTCCGCGCCCGCGCGACGATCCTCGCCACCGGCGGTGCGGCCGCGCTGTGGTCGCGCACCACGAACCCGCCCGGCTCGCTCGGCATCGGGATGTCGATCGCGCACGCCGCCGGCGCGCAGCTCGCCGACCTCGAGTTCCTGCAGTTTCATCCGACCGCCGTCGTCGGAGTGCCCGGCCGCGAGGGCTTTCTCGTCACCGAGGCGATCCGCGGCGAAGGCGCCACGCTGCACGGGCCCGACGGCGAGCGCTTCGTCGAAGAGCTCGCGCCGCGCGACGAGGTCGCGCGCGCGATCGCCGCGCTGCTGGAGGCGACCGGGGCGAGCTCCGTCGGGCTCGACATGCGTTCCGTCGACCCGGCGCTGTTTCCCAACGTCGTCTCGGCGCTGCAGGAGGCCGGCCTGGATCCGACGCGCGAGCGGATCCCGGTCTCCCCCGCCTCGCACTACATGATGGGCGGGGTCGTCACCGACCTGCACGGCCGCAGCACGGTGGCCGGCCTGTACGCCGTCGGGGAGACCGCCTGCACCGGCCTGCACGGCGCCAACCGGCTGGCCTCCAACTCGCTCAGCGAGTGCTTCGTCTTCGGCGCCCGCGCCGCCGCCGCCGGCCTCGACGAGCCGGCCGCCCCGTCCCAGGCCGCGGCGACCGGCGCCCCGCCCGCCGCGAGCCGGCTCGAGCGCCCCGCCCGCGCCACGCAGGAGGCGCTGTGGCGCGACGCCGGCATCCACCGCACGCGCGCGGGGCTCGAGCGCCTGCGCGGCGATCCGCACCCGCTCGCCCGCCTGATCGCCGGCTGCGCGCTGCGCCGCGAAGAGAGCCGCGGCGCGCACCAGCGCACGGACTTCCGCGCGCTCGATCCGGCCCTGGACCACCAGCACACGGTGATCGGCGCAGACGAACGGCCGCATCCGTCGCGCTGGAGCTGACAGACCGTCAGGGTCTTAATACGAACTCAACATTGGGATCGTTCTTACCTTCACACGGGAGCGACAGACTGCCGCGGCCGGAGTAGCCCGAGGAAAGGAGATCCTGAACCCATGTATCAGTTCAGTCGCGCGATCTACCGCGAGCTGTCGCCACTCATCCACCCGGGGCCGGGTGCGCGCGACGGCCACTCCGACGTGCTGCGGGCCTGCGAGGCCACCATCGAGCGCCTCGCCACCGACCGGCACTACTTCGCCAAGCCGGCCCGGACGCTGTTCAACGACATCCGCACGAACTTCCCGATCGGCGTGCAGCCGCGCGTCTGGAACGTGGTCACCGCCTACGTCGGCGCCGCCCAGGAGTGGCTCGCCCGCCAGCCGCAGCACGGCTACGACATCCACGGCAACCCGCTGGAGTGCCGCGCCACGACGCGCCGCGGGACGCCCTGCCAGCGGATGCCGCTCGCCCACAACGGCTACTGCCCGTCGCACCAGCACCTCGCCGAGACCGAGGAGCTCGAGCTGGAGAGCTCGATCGCCGCGTAGCGCCGCTACGGGTTCAGACCGACCCGGACCTGCACGAGGCAGGCCAGCGAACCGTCCTTCGCCGACGTCGCGACGGCCTCCAGCGTGCCGGTCTGCGCGCTGCCGACGCGGTAGGAGACGCGCGCGCTCCACGCCCCGCGCGCGGTCATGACCCGCCGGCCCACGCTGCGCCCGGCGGCGTCGCGCACGCGCAGCACGAAGCTCGCCTCGAACAGCTCGCGCTCGACGCCGCGCACGCGGAAGCCGCGCCCGTCGGCGGTATGGCCGGTCAGGCGCAGGCAGCCGCCGCGACCGCTGCGGATCTCGCCGGCACGCGACGGAGGCTTCGCGCTGTAGAGATCGAGCACGAGCCGCTCGGGCCCGTGCAGGCCGCTGATGCGCAGGTACTTCGACGCGCGCCGCGCTCCCTCCAGGCGGATGACGATGCGGTTCGCGGCCTGCGTGATGCGAACGCGCACGCCCGCCGCCGAGCGGTCGATCGCCAGCGTGCTGATGCCGGCACGCGACACGTCGACCCGCGCGGTGCCGTCCGCCGGGATCGGGTCGGTGGCGTCGGCATCGTTGACCCGAAACGTCCCGCCGGTGAAGTCCACGACGACCCGAACGAAGCCGGGGTGCGAGGCGATCCGCGCGTTCGTGGCCGTCAGCGCCGACGCCGAGGCCGGTGCCGCGAGCAGCACGAGCACGACGAGGGCGGCGAGGCGAGCGAGCAGCGGCATGCGGGCGCCCAGTCTGTCCCAGCGGGCGGACGCTGTCCACTTGGGCTTAGATGTGGCGATGCCGGCGATCGATCTCCCCTTCGCGCGGCGGCGCGGCTGAGCCGGCGTGCTGCTCGGCGTCGACGTCGGCGGGACCTTCACCGACGCGGTGCTGGCCACCGGCGGCCGCCTCGTGACGGCGAAGGCGCCGACGACGCCCGGCGACCAGTCCGAGGGCGTCATGGCCGCCGTCGGCGCGGCGCTGGAGCGGGCGGGCGCCGCGGCCGGCGACGTCGTCGCGTTCGCGCACGGGATGACCGTCGCCACGAACGCGCTGCTGGAGGGTCGCGGCGCGCGCACGGTGCTCGTCGCGACCGAGGGCTTCACCGACGTCGTCGAGCTCGGTCGCCAGGCGCGCGCCGACCTCTACCGGCTGTGCGCCGCGCGGCCCGCCCCGCTCGTGCCGCCCGACCGCCGCGTCGCGGCGCCCGAGCGCTGCGGCCCGAACGGCGTGCTGCGCGCGCTGGACGAGCGCGGCGCCGCGGCGATCGCCGAGAAGGTCGCCGCGCTCGAGCCCGAGGCCGTCGCGGTGGTCCTGCTGCACGCCTACGCCCATCCGCGGCACGAGCTGGCGATCGGCGCGGCGCTGCGCGACGCGCTGCCCGGCGTCCACGTCTCGCTGTCGCACGATGTCGTCGGGACGTTTCGCGAGTACGAGCGGGCGGCCACGACCGAGATCGACGCCGCCCTGTCGCCGCTGCTGTCGCGCTACCTCGAGCGGCTGCTGGAACGCGCGGCCGAGGCGGGCCTGACCGAGCCGCGGATCATGCAGTCCAGCGGCGGCCTGGCGGCGGCGGACCTCGCCGCGCGACACGCCGCCTACACGGTGCTCTCCGGCCCGGCCGGCGGCGCGGCGGCCGCGGCGCTCGTCGCGCGCCGCTCGGGCCGCGAGGACCTCGTCTGCTTCGACATGGGCGGGACGTCGTGCGACGTCTGCGTCGTGGAGGGCGGCGCCGTGCGCGAGACGACGTCCCACCCACCCCGCGAGGTCGGCGGGCGCCCGCTCGCGCTGGCGATGGTCGACATCCACACGGTCGGCGCGGGCGGCGGCTCGGTCGCCTGGCGCGACCCGGGCGGCGCGCTGCGCGCCGGGCCGCGCA
Source organism: Solirubrobacteraceae bacterium (assembly GCA_030681525.1). GTDB lineage: Bacteria > Actinomycetota > Thermoleophilia > Solirubrobacterales > Solirubrobacteraceae > CADCVQ01. The sequence continues at coordinate 715 of JAUXSD010000084.1, read as the reverse complement.
GCGCGGGCGCGGTGCCGGGACCGGCCTGTTACGGACGCGGCGGCGAGGAGCCGACGGTGACCGACGCGAACCTGCTGCTGGGCCGGCTGGGCAGCGACGCGCCGCTGGCCGGCGGGGTGGCGCTGGACCGCGACGCGGCGCACTGCGCGGTCGCCGCGCTGGCCGAGCAGCTCGGGCTGGATCCCATGGGCTGCGCCGAGGGCATCGTGCGGGTCGCGAACGCCGAGATGGTGCGCGCGCTGCGGGTCATGACCGTCGAACAGGGCATCGATCCGCGCCGCTTCGCGCTGCTGGCGTTCGGCGGCGCCGGCCCGCTGCACGCCGCCGCGATCGCCGACGAGCTGGGGATGTCGACGATCCTCTGCCCGCGCGCCTCGGGCGTCCTGAGCGCGCTCGGCCTGGCCGCCGCCGACCGCCGCGCCAGCGAGCAGCGCACGGTGCTGCTGGCGGGCGGCGGGCTGACCGACACGGCGCTCGCCGCGGCGCGCGACGAGCTGGCCGCGGCGGCCCGTGCCACGCTGGGCGCGGGCGATGGGGAGGACGCGGGCGAGGGCGAGATCGAGGTCGAGATGGCCTACGAGGTGCGCTATCGCGGTCAGGCCCACGAGCTCACCGTGCGCGACCTCGCCGAGGCGACCACCGACGTTCTGCGCGACGCCTTCGAGGCCCAGCACGACGAGCGCTACGGCTACCGCGATGCCGACACCCCGATCGA
>JAUXSD010000081.1 GCA_030681525.1 Solirubrobacteraceae bacterium | reverse complement strand
CGGCGTCGGGCAGCGTGCCGGCGGGCGCCGCCGCCAGGTGCGCGGCGACGCGCTGAAGCGGCGCGCCGGCCGCCTGCAGCTCGACCGCGGCCGCGGCGTGCAGCGCCGCGCGCTCGCCCGGCCCGAGCTCGGCCAGCACGGCCTCGCGCACGACCGGATGCACGAAGCGCAGCTGCGCACCCGCGTCGGCCAGCACGTGGCCGGCGACGAGCGCGTCCAGCGCGGGCGCCAGGCGCGCGGCATCGATCCGCGCGAGCGCCGCCGCGAAGCGCGCATCGCTGCGGGCGCCCAGCACGGCCGCCGCGGCCGCGAGCGCGACGGCGTCGAGCGGCAGCCGCGCCAGCAGCGCGCGCGAGATGGTGGCCGGGCCCAGGCCCGCGATCACGTCCGCCGTCGCCGGGTCGTCCTGGGCGCGCCCGCGCGCGGCGAGCTCGACGGCGAGCTGACCGGCCAGAAACGGGTTGCCGCCGCTGGCGGCGTGCAGTGCGGCGAGCACGACCGGCGCGGGCGTGACCGCCTCGGGCGCGCACAGCTCGCCGGTCGCCTCGCGCGACAGCGGCTGGGGCAGCAGCCGCCGGCCGTCGCGCGCCGCGGCCAGCTCGGCCAGCGGCCCGCTGCGCTCGGCGGGCGGCCGCGTGGCGACGAGCAGCACGATCGGCAGGTCGGCGATCCGCCGGGCGAGGTGGGCGAGGAAGCGCAGCGACGGCGCGTCGGCCCACTGCGCGTCGTCGATCGTCATGAGCAGCGGCCGCGCCGCGGCGAGATCGGCCGCCGTCCACCACAGCGCGTGCAGCGTGCGCGCCAGCGCCGCATCGCCGGCGTCGCCCGCGTCGTCGGGCGCGCGCTCGAGCGCCGCCAGCGCGGCGCCCGCCGGCCCCGTCATGAGCGCCGCCCGCTCGGCGCCGCCGTAGCGCGAGATCGACCGGTCGACGAGCTGGCGCACGACCGCCCACGGCATCGCGCTCTCGAGCTCGTCGCCGACGGCCCACAGCCGGCCGAAGCCGCGCAGCTTCGCCAGCGCGCGGGCATCGGCGACGAGCCGGGACTTGCCGATCCCGGCCGGGCCCTCGATCACCACCAGGCTGCCGCGCCCGTTCGCCGCGCCGTCCAGAGCGTCCGCGATGCAGTCCAGCTCGGTCTCGCGCTCCAGTGTCGTCGCCACGTGGTGGTCCCCCTCCTCCGGAGCAGACCGTACAGCGCGGGCCTCCGGGCTTGCAGCGACTGCGGCGGGCAGCGATGATCGGCCGGTGTCTGCGACGGCCTCCCGGCGTGACCGCCTTGCGAAGCTGATCGCGGAGGAGGACTTCGAGGTCGAGGATCTCCAGGAGTTGCGGTTCGCGATGGTGATGACCGGCGGCGTCAGCCTCGCGATCTGGATGGGCGGCGCGACCCGCGAGTTCGACCGGGTCATCCACGCCGAGAACGCCACGTATCTCGAGCTGCTGCGCCTGACCCGGTCGCTGCCGCGGATCGACGTCATCACCGGAACCAGCGCCGGCGGCCTCAACGGTGCGCTGCTGGCCTACGCGATCACGCAGGGCACCGGTGTGGCGGGGCTCGGGCCGCTCTGGCTCAAGGTCGGCGCGCTGGAGCGGCTGCTGCGCCAGCCCACGCAGCGCGACCCGCCCTCGCTCATGCTCGGCGACGACTACTTCCTGCCGGAGATCAAGGGCGCGATCAGCCAGCTCGCCGGTCCGGGCACCTCCCCGCGCGACGTGCCGATGGAGCTCGTCATCACGACCACGCTGCTCAAGCCGTGGCCGCGCGGCGTACCGGACACGTTCGGGACGATCATCCACGACGTCGACCACCGCGGCGAGTTCGTCTTTCGCCGCGGCGTGAGCCTCGGCCAGGCCGACCCCGCGCCGCTCGACGACGACTTCGCGGTGGCCGACATCCAGGCGCGGCTGGCGCTGGCGGCCCGCTGCACGGCGTCGTTTCCGGTCGCGTTCGAGGCCAGCTACGTGCCGATGCAGGCGGGCGACACGAGCCCCGGCCATCCCGACATGACGGGTACCGCGAACTTCGAGAAGAGCCGGTTCGTGATCGACGGCGGCGTCCTGCTCAACCGCCCGCTGCGCCCGGCGCTGCGCGCGATCTTCCGCCAGCCGGCCAGCAAGCAGGTGCGCCGCGTGCTCGCCTACGTCGTGCCCGATCCGGGCGACGGCGGGAAGATCGAGGGCGACGACGCGGCCGCCGTCCCGCAGCTCGCCGACGTCGCGGCCGCGAGCATGGTGCGCATCCCGCGCAACCAGTCCGTCAGCGCCGAGCTCGACGAGCTCACGCGCCACAACGCGGAGGTCGACGCGCAGCGCCGCCGCCGCGAGCTCGTCGTCGTCGACCTCGACGTGGACGGCCTCGCGCGCAGCGCCTATCCGCAGTACCGCGGCTTTCGCGCCGACCTGCTCGCCGGCTGGCTGCTGGCGCTGCTGGCGCGCGGCCTCACGGCGCTCGAGGTGCACGAGGCCACGCTGCCGGTGGAGGAGCGCGTGGTCCACACCGAGGCGCCGCTGCGCGAGCGCACACAGCTGCGCGAGCAGCTCATCAAGCACCTGGAGAACCTGCCGCCCGGCCGCTGGCCGGCGCCCGGCGAGACCCCGACGGAGTGGTTCACCACGGTCGAGACCGTCGAGCGCGCCGCCGGCGTCGTGCTCGACCTGCTGCGCCGCGGCATGGCGGTGACCGACCCGCGGATGCCGGAGCTCGCCGCCCAGCGCCGCGAGCTGCGGCGCCTGCGCGACGTCGTCTGCCAGGAGCTCGCCACCGCGCAGGCCACGCGCAAGCCGGTCGAGCAGGTCCGCGAGCTCGAGCTCGCCCGCCAGGCGGTGCTGGCACTGCGCCAGGACGCGGCGCAGGCCGCCGAGGCGCAGCGCACCGCGCTCAGCGGATGGGCGGCGAAGACGCTGCCGGCGGTACTCGGCAGTCCCGCGGAGCTGCAACCCGTCGTCGGCCGGATCGCCGACATGCTCGTGCCGGCCGCCGCGGCGGTGCTCGACGCGTGCGACGCGGCGCCCGAGCGCCTGCAGGCCCGCGCGCAGGCCAACCGGCAGTACGCCGAGGCGCTCGCGCGCGACCTCGTCGGCACCGCGCCGGAGGCGACGGTGACACCGCTGCACCGCCTGCTCGCGCTCGAGGTCGTGCAGCTCGCACTCGGTGGCCAGCCGATCGTCGAGCAGCGCGTGGACCTCATCCAGATCAGCGGCGACGCGGGCAACGGCCTGGACCGGCGCGAGCAGGCCGAGGAGAAGCTGGCCGGGCTGCAGGTCGCGCACTTCGGGGCGTTCTACAAGCGCTCCTGGCGCGCGAACGACTGGATGTGGGGCCGCCACGACGCGGCCCAGCGCCTCGCCCAGCTGCTGCTCGAACCGGCCCGGCTGCGCCAGCTCGGCTACGACGTCGAGCAGGTCGTCGAGCGCGTCGAGGCGATCGCCTTCGCCGGCCTCGACGGCGACGACGCGCAGACGCTGCGCACGGCGCTCCCCCGGCCCTGGGACCCCGGCACGGCGCGCGACGAGCTGGGCTTTCTCGACGACCACGACGCCACGCCGCCGGCGACGCTGCCGATGTGCGCGCAGGCGGTCGCCCGCCGCCTGCAGCTCGACATCCTGCTCGAGGAGCTGCCGCAGGTGCGCCAGGCGATCACCCTCGACGAGACCGACGGCGCCGAGATGGGCAGCCAGGCGCGCGCGTTCTGCCAGGCCTACGACGAGGCGCGCGCCCGGTCGCCGCAGAGGCTGACGGCGGCCGACGCGATCAGCCTGTTGCACGCCTGCGAGGTCGGTCAGGAGAAGCTCACCGCGGAGTCCGGCTCGGACCTGCTGGCCCGCACGGCGACGCGCACCCTGGCGGTGACGACGTCGGCCCTCAGCGGCACGGGGTCGGGCCTGCCCAAGCTCGCGCAGCGGCCGCTGCGCGCGCTGCGCGGCATCGCGCTGATGCTCTACCTCGTCGTCCGCTACGCGCTCGAGGGCAGCCGGGCCGGCGCGCTCATCGCCACGGCGGGCCTCACCGCGGGCGCGACGCTCGTCGCCGTCGGCCTCGTGGTGGACATCCCCGGGGTGCTCATGGTCATCGGCCTGGGCGCGATGTTCGCCGCGGTCGCCCTCGCGCTGTGGCGCGGCCGCTGGATCGTGCCGCTCGTCGCCGGCGTCGTGGCCGTCCTCGTCGGCGTCCTGCCGCAGATCCTCGGCGACCGGGGCACGGGCTGGATCGCCGACAGCGCAGTCGATCAGGCGCAGCCGGTGGCCGTCGTCGCCGGCCTGCTGCTGGGCGCGTTCATCCTCGGCCGGGCGAGCTTCGGCTGGCCCAAGCGGCCCGGCGACGCCGCGTCGTAGCTTGCCGGCGGCCCGGCCTACGCCGCTGCGAGGTCTCGCGCAGCGGGTTGGCAGGCGCAGCTCTCGGAGGCGTCGCCGTCGTCAACCCCCGGGTCGAGCGTGTCCCCCTCTTTAACGGCCAGAGCAGCCCCGGGTACACCGCCGCCACACCGGCCGGCAAGGCCCGGCGGCATCACCGTCCGAGTACCGGCAGTGCTGCTCGCGCCTTGGAAGCGGCTGCTGCTTCTCAAAGCGCAAGCCACGGGGGTACCGTGACGCACGTGGGCACGTCCGACCACAGCGACCGCTTCGACCGCCGGGTGGCGCGAGCCGTCGGCGCTCGAGCCTATGCGGACCCGCCGCCGCACCCGCCATTCGGAAATGGGTTGACGGAAGTTCGGATGAACCGGTGGAAGTTTCGGGATTCGGCTGACGAACGACACGGCTGTCCGCCGTCAGCCCAATCCCGAACGACTAGTCCGGTGTTGTCACCTTCGCACGAGCTCGACCCGGGGTCTGCACATCCGAATCGCGACCGCAGGTCGGGATTAGAGCGCGCGCTCTGGCGGGCGAACTACTCGCCACACCGCGAGGGGATGCTGCGGCGCGCCCGCGCTACTGCTTTTGCTGCTGTAGCCACCACGTAGCCTTCGGCTATGGGCGATGAGGAAGTCCCGAAGTTCGCTGACTGGCTTGCCGAATATCACGGCCGACCCGAGCCAGTGGAGGTCTTAGTCGCTTCTTACGACCTTGTCGAGCCGATTCCCGACGACCCAGTCCACGCTCTGGCTGCGGGTCAGGTCGGGCTAGACATCGTTCGCTACGACGCGCGTGGGTGGCCTGGGCCGCCTGATGACGCCCACTACGTGATGGGCGTCAACGGCCGAGACGAGCATCAGTGGGACGACTGGTACGAGTCCGAGCGGGATGCGCGGGAAGCAATCGCCAGCGGCCACTACGGGGCCGTGACGGAGCGAGAGCCTCGAAGCGCCTAGCTTCCGCTTTCGCTTTCGCCAGAGGGGGCAGTCGCGTCGAGCTCCAAGGAACAGCGCTTCAGGAGCCGTCGCCACGCGTCGATACTTACGCGACACGCGACCGGCAACGACGAGACAACGTGCCTGCAGGCGGAAGGTCACACCATGCCTAAGTCCGATCATGCAGATCCTGAGGTAGAAGGGCAGGCCTACAGAGATCTCTTCGAAGCGCGATTGGAAAGGGATGCTGCCGGGCTGGTCGCGCTGGCGGTGAATCAAGACGCGCCGCACCTCGTGCGTATCGGCGCGCTGTGGAAGCTCGGCAAGCTCGGCGATGCGAAGGTGCTGCCGCAGCTGATCGCCGTGATGGAAGACGAAGACCCAGAGCTTCGGGTCGCAGCCTTTTGCGCGATCGACGGTATCGACGATCCGCGTGCCACTGACGTGCTTCGATCGGCGCTCGCTGATCGTGATCCGATCGTTGTGTCGTGGAGCGTCGCGTACCTTGCGCGTCGGCGCGAGCTGTCCACCACGCAAGCCGTGGCGCTTCTCGAGCACGATGACCTGATCGTGCGGCGCGCTGCGGTCGCCGCTCTACGACGAGGCGGCGACCGCTCGGCCAGAAGTCCGCTGCGGCGACTGGCCGCAAGAGAGCACGGGTTGGCAAAGGCGGCAGCGATCACTGCTTCTATCGCCGTCGCGCGGCGGCAGCCTACGTAAGGCCGTCTGCCCGACGCTTAGCGTCGCGAGAGGACCAGCGCCAGCGACGCCCGTACGAGGGCCAGCGTCAGCCGACCCCTTCAAGCGATAGACGCTGACTGCTGCTTTCGGTGAAAGCAGCAGTCGCGTCGGGCTCCGCGGGAAGCCGATAGCGGGGATGGCGCGAGCGTCGGCGCTCGAGCCTATGGCGGTCGGCGGCGTCGCCATCGCCGTTTGACCTGTCCAAATTGCAAGCCCGCATAGGGCCGCGATGCGGACCCGCCGCCGCACCCGCAATTCGGAAATAGGTCGACGGAATTCGGATGAACCGGTGGAAATTCGGGATTCGGCTGA
>JAUXSD010000058.1 GCA_030681525.1 Solirubrobacteraceae bacterium | reverse complement strand
TCGATCTGCGCCTCCCGCGCGTACTCGATGATCGCGCGCTGCGTCGCCGGGCCGCTGCCCCGCGACGGCGGCGGCACGGCCGCCTTGCCAAACTGCTCGCGATCGGTCGGCGCCGCGACCGCTCGCCGAAAGGCGGCGGTGTCGGACGGGTTGGCGACGAGCGCGACGTGCGCGAGCGCGTCCGTGACCTCGACGCGTTCCCACAGCGAGCGCGCGCCGATCACGCGGTGCGCGATCCCGGCAGCCGTCAGCGCCTGCTGCAGCGGCTGCGTCCAGCGCAGCGAGCGACACAGCACGAGGATCTCGCGCGGGTCGCTGCCCGCCGCGATCGCCGCGGCGATCCGCTTGGTCAGCCATGCCGCCTCGGCATGGTCGTTGCGAAACGCCACGACGCGCAACTCCCCGCGCGCGGCACGGTCGGCGAGCAGCGCTTTGGGCTGGCGGCGGCTGTTGTGGCTGATGCAGAGCGTCGCCGCGTCGAGGATCGCCGGGCGACAGCGGCAGCTTCGCCGCAGGTACTCGAAGCGTACGAGACATGGCTCGCGCGCCAACCCCTTGCCGCCGCACGCGGAACACAGCGACCCCGAGGGCGCTCCGGTTGACGTTCCATATCCGACGGCGGCCACATCACCTTGAAGTCGCCCGTGCACAGCGACGCGGCGTCCGAATGTGATCGTCGCCATCACCCTCATCGTCATCAACCGCACCGAAACGCCGCTGCGACTCCGGCGACACGTGATCTCATTCGTTTCGGCGCGTCCGTTGACGCACACAAGGCGACCCGCCTCAGATCGGCCGCATGTCCTCAGCCGCGGTGCGAATCGCGGCCTTGATCGCATCGCTCGGCCGCGCGTGCGCCGAAACGACGTAGCGACGCCGCTCCTCAACCCAAGTGAGCGCGAAGTGACTGCCGTGGATGCCGCTGACATCGCTCATCCGCAGCCACCAAGCCGAGCGTCCACGGACCCTCGTCACGCCTACGCGTCGCCACGGCCGGTATCCACGCAGATCGTCCCGCGACGGCGAAGCGGCAAAAACCCAGTGGCGAGCGTTGGCAACCACCTCAAAGACGTATCCGTCGCGGGTTGGCCGCAAGACCTCAGCGTTGGGCGTCGGACTCATCCCGTGCGGCTGATCGCCAGCACAAAGCACCGCGTGTGCTGCCGCTCGGCCGACCTGTTCGCAGTACCGCCTCACCCAATCCGCCTCGACTGGGGGCGCAACATCAGGCGTGACGGCCTGCCCGCCGCATCCCACCCACGCTAATGCCGCTCCGACCACGAACACGCCGGCACGCCCAGACCTCATGCGTTACCACCGGACGATCCGACCATTCAACAAGGCTACGCGACATCCGGCGGACGGTAACCCCGCACAACCCCGCTGCCCGTCGCGCAGCCACTCAGTGCCGGGCGGTGGCTTGAGCACTCGCCGCAGTTCGCGCGCAGCCACTCGCGCACGGCGACGCGATCGACATCGTGGTCGCGCCACTATGACAGCGCGCCGGGTCCTCGTGGCAGCCGACGCTTCATCGCCTAGCGCCGTCCATCGCAGCGACAGCGCGGGCATGGGCACTCACTGTCGCGGAGGCCGCGCGTGCGCGGCGTTGGAACTAACCGACCTCATTGGCTTCGTCAGCACGCGGCGTCATCTAGCTGCGCTCGCCGCTGGATGCGCTGGATGCGCTGGATAACTCACTTGGACCGCCGTGGTGCGCCCCCCGCGCCCGCTAACGCCTCGACGCGGTTCGCCGCCTTCCGTCCAGAGCCGCACCACACGATTGAAGGTACCAACGACCGGTAATGGCACCGGCGGCCAGCCACGGGCTCTGAAGCTTAACATTGCGGCCGCGCGCGGACGCAGGTATCGTCCGGAACGGACTAACAAAAGGTGTCGCATGTGAGAGGTTGTCGGCATTCAGGGGCGAAATGTGTGGGGGCGTGATGGCGACGCTAGAGGAAATGCAGCTTATCGCGCGCCTGGTCATCGGAGGCCTCCTCATCGGGGCAGGCCTAGTGAAGCTGCGTAACATTGAGCAGTTTCAGCGGGCGGTCACCGCCTACGACCTGATCCCGGCACCGTTCGCGCGGTACGTTGCCGTCGCGGTCGTTCCTGCCGAGCTAGTGACCGGCGCGGCGCTAGTGGCCGGGCTGGCGGTTACAATTTCGGGCGCTGCGGCTGCCGTGCTGCTCGCTTTCTTTACAGGTGCCGTCGCGATCAACCTCGCGCGCGGCCGAACGATCGCATGTGGCTGCCGCCTCAGGGAGAACGAGCCGATCTCCGCGGCAGTTGTGTACCGGAACGGCCTGCTGCTAGCGATCATCGGCATGTTGGTCGTCCTTCCGGAACACCCGTGGTCTTTGAGCGGCGGCAGCAACAGTGCTACCACGGCGGAGACGGCGGACACGGCAGTAGCGCTGGTTATGACGGCGGTCTTCGTTGCGGCCATCGTAAGCGTCACCGAGCTGCTTAGAGTCCTGTCGCGGCCGGACGAAGTCAGCGCACAAGCAGGCGCGTATGGCATCAATACTAATGGAGGTGACCAGCGGTGGCACGGCTGAACATCGAGGTGGACCAGACAGTTCGCGACGAACTGCTCACGATGGCGAAGAACTTCGCTACCTCTCCGGACGTAATAGCGAATCAAGCGTTGTCGATGTGGCTTGGCATCTGGTACGACGATGTGCCTCAGCAACCCGATCACAGCGCTCCCTGATGCCGTTCATCCGGCGACGAGCACCACGAGGCGAATAGCCTATGGACGACACGTGGTTCGTGGTTTCATACGTCGCCCTGTGGATTGTAATTGGCCTATCAATGATCCTCTGGCTTTCGGTGATCCGGCAGATCGGGATCCTGCACGCCCGGCTCGGGCCGCGCGGCGCCGTCAGCTCCGAAGAAGGACTTCCGCTCGGTGCCGAGTTGGCGACCGTCTCGGTCGCGACGGTCGCTGGCACCCAGTCGACGCTGCCGCCGGAAGGGCGCGTCCTGCTCATGGTCAACGATCCCGGCTGTGGCTTATGTGAGGATCTCGCACCGTCTGTCGCGACACTGATGCAGGACCCCCCGGACGGCATTGAGGTGTACGTCGTGATGACGACGGATGATCACGGCTACGGCGAGAGGTTTGCCACACGCCATCGCCTCGCGCCAGAGCGTGTCCTGCTCGCTCCGGACGCGGCCGCGCAACTCCAGCTCACGGCGGCACCCATGGCCATGGTTGTGGACCCGGGCGGGCGGCTGACCGCTGCGGGCGTCGTCAACTCGCTCGAGCAGCTCGAAGGACTGGTTGAGGAGGGCCGGGCCTTGGAGTGGGCGATGGACGAGGAGGACAAGTCCGAAGCAGCAGTCCAGGTAATGCAGACGACAACCAATCAAGGGAGTGCGTGATGTCGCTCGGCCAGCGAATGGATAGCTACACGACACGACGGTCAATGGTCGTAGCGAGACGACGCTCCCGCCGCAGCTTCCTCGCTCGGACCGGACAGGCCGCGGTCGCGCTAGTCGGCGCCGGCATGGTCGAGAGCCGTCTCGTCGGCACAGCCCAAGCTCACCACTTCTGCGGCCACACCGGGACGACTGGAACGTGCTCTGGCGGGGTGTGCAACTACACGTCCGGCGGTTGCTGGTACGCGTGCTGCAGTGGGTGTGGGTCAGGTCGCATCCGCAAGATTTGCGACTGCTGCCGCAGCGGTTATAGCGGCGGCTACTGTCCGTCAGGCACGGGGGTCTACTGCGTCTACCACCGCTGTACAAGTGGGCTTTGCTGAGCGGGGATCTGCGGATCGCGGGGCGCTATCAGCGTGTTGGATGAATGGATCCTGGTGACGCTCGCCATCCTTGCGGGCATCTCGGGGCTCTGGACGCCCTGAGGCCTCTCGATGGTCTTGACCATCGCCCCTCGGTTTGAGCGGGACCACACAAGATTTCGTGACGCAACTTTAATACCGTTCATCTTCGGTGCCGCACTAGCGGGCGCCTGCCTCTTCGGTGTCGCAGGTGTACTTGGGGCCCTCGCGCAGGAGGCGTTCCAACAACCGGGAGCAACGGTGTTATGGGTCGTTGTCGCGCTGACCGCCGTGCTCTACGGCATCTCCTACGTGGTGGGGCGCCCGCTGCCTGTTCCGGCGACCTCCCGGCAGGTTCCCAAGCTCTGGCGGGAGGCGTTCTCGCCAGCCGTTGCTACCCTCCTCTATGGCTTGGGTCTGGGCATCGGGTTCTTCACGCGCGTCCCCGGAATTACCCTCTACATCGCCCTAGCAGTCGCCGTCGCCGCAGGTAACCCAGGGCTGTCGCTTGCGGCTGGCGCCGCATACGGCGTGGCTCGCGCGCTACCGGTGCTGCTCTACCGCTTGCCCGATGTGTCAATCGAGTCTGGTCGCATGACACTCGACGCGATAGCGACCAAAGGACTGGTTGTCCAAAGAATCAACGGCGCTGCGCTGCTGGTCGTCGGGCTTCTCCTCCCCCTCGCCCACCTGACCACCTAACGAGGCCAACATCAGCCAATCGTCGCGTTCAGGGGCCGCTCCTGGAGGTCGTCGACGGCGTTAGGCGCCGACACCCGTCTAGACCCGATCAAGGACCAGATTCGTCGTCGCGAGCAGCTCGGCGACGGTGACGTTCCCACGGATTGTCGTCCTCGACAACGCCTGCTATGCAGCGATCATGCGGCGCGGTCGGCACGAGCGTAAGCGCCCGCCCCTCCCCCATCAGTTCAGTGCTTCGAGACGGTTGGCGATCACCTGCCCTACGAGCTCGGCGCTGCGCGCCACGGCGGTCGCTGACAAGCTTCTCCCAGCCTCAGAGAAAGCTGGCCCTTAACGCCGAAAAGCCGTCCGCGTGAATACTGGCTCCCGCCTTGAGGCCAGCCGGGCGCCGCCGGGACCTGACTGCTGCCAGTGCCCCGGCAGCGTCAAGCCGTGCCGTCGTCTATCGAGTGAACAGTTCGGCCTCGGCTAGAAAGCGCGACGACCCTGCCGTTGGCGACCCGGACCGCTCCTGGCCGGTAGTGAGCACGAGCCGGTCCTTCGCGCGGGTCGCCGCGACGTAGAACAGCCGGCGCTCTTCCTCAACGGCGAACGGATCATCGCTCTCGATCGCCTGCCTGGATGGCAGTCGGCGTTCCTCGCAGCCGAGCACGAAGACCGCCTCCGCCTCGGTTCCCTTCGCGCTGTGGATCGTCGCGATCGTCAGCCGCCGATCCTCCCGCACCGTCAGCGGCTCGACATCCTCAACGCGCGTCTGCTCTAGAAAGCCGGCCAGAGTCGCTGCGCTGCCGCTCTGGCGCTCGTAGGTATGCGCCGCGCGACAGAGCGATCGCAGGTCCTCCAACACGCGCGCGGTGTCGCGCAGGGTCCGCTGATCGGTCGCCGCGTCGAGCAGCAGCTGGTACGCGGCGACCGGGCCGCCGCTGACGCTGATCGCGCGGATGACGGCCTTCGCGAGCATCCCCTCAGCCTCGAGTGCGTCGCCCACCGAGCTGAGTTCATCGCCGAAGCGGACCAGCCCCTCCTTCGCCGGCGCCCGGATCGCAAGCGTGTCGGCGCGCATGCACGCCTCGAGCAGGTCGATCTGCGCCGCCCGCGCGTGCTCGATGATCGCGCGTTGCGTCGCCGGGCCGCTACCGCGCGACGGCGGCGCGACTGCGGCCTTGCGAAACTGCTCGCGATCGGTCGGAGCCGCGACGGCACGCCGAAACGCGGCTGTGTCGGACGGATTGGCGACCAGAGCGACGTGCGCGAGCGCGTCCTTGACCTCGACGCGTTCCCACAGCGAGCGCGCGCCGATCACGCGGTGCGCGATCCCGGCCGCCGTCAGTGCCTGTTGCAGCGGCTGCGTCCAGCGCAGCGAGCGACACAGCACAAGGATCTCGCGCGGGTCGGTGCCCGCGGCGATCGTCGCGCCGATCCGCTTGGTCAGCCATGCGGCCTCGGCATGGTCGTTGCGAAACGCCACGACGCGCAACTCCCCGCCCGCGGCGCGGTCGGCGAGCAGCGCCTTGGGCTGGCGGCGGGTGTTGTGGCTGATGCAGCGCGCCGCGGCCTCGAGGATCACCGGGCGACAGCGGAAGTTTCGCGACAGTACGAGCCGTGCGGCGCAGGGAAACGAGCGCTCGAAGTCGAGCAGGTTCTCGACCGCCGCTCCACGCCAGCCGAACACCGCCTGGTCGTCGTCGCCGACGACCATCAGCGACCCCTGCGGCGCGCCGCCGCTGGGTCCGCTGAGCGCCGCGAGCAGCGCGAGCTGCGCGGGGTCGGTGTCCTGAAACTCGTCGACGAGGACGTGGCGCCAGCGCCGCCGATAGGCGGCGCGGATCGGCGGGTGCTCGCGCAGCAGCCGCACGCCGTGGGTCACGAGGTCGGCGAAGTCAAACGCGTTGCACGCCGCAAGCTCGGCGTCGACGCGCCCCCACAGCGCGGCGAGCCGCGCGCCGCCTCGAGGTCCTCCAACGGCGCGCACGGTGCTCGGTGACGCCAAGCGGCTCTTAGCGAGCGCGATCTGCTCAGTGAGGCCAGCGGCGAGCACTTCGTCGTCGTCGCCGCCGTGGTGATCGTCGGCGAGCAGGTCGCGGACGATGCGCACGACGTCGCTTTGGTCGTAGATGCTGAACGCCGAGCTGCGCCCGAAGAGCTGTGCATGAGGCCGCAGCAGCCGGGCGCACAGCGCATGGAACGTGGCGACCGTGACGCCGGCGGCCCGGTCGTGGCCCACCAGCGCGACGAGCCGAATGCGCATCTCGTCGGCGGCGCGCACGGTGAACGTCAGCGCGAGGATCTCCTGCGGTCGCGCGCGCCCGCTGGCGAGCAGGTGCGCGATCCGCGCAGTTAGCGTCCGCGTCTTGCCCGATCCCGGGCCGGCGAAGACCAGCAGGGCGCCGGCACCGTGGGTGACGGCGCTGCGTTGCTCACCGGTCAGCGTGTCGTGCGCAGGGTCGTGGGCGCGCGGGCCCGCGGGCCCGCGTGCGGTGGCGGCTTCCATGTCACGCCTGCTCGCCGGGCGCGGCCGCGGGGTCCGGTCCGCCAGCAGACGCGGCGGCGTCCCGCTCGGCCTCCGCCACGCGCTGGCGCAGCGTCTCGCAGACCGTCGGGACGAGCGTGAGCGGCAGCAGCTCGAGCGCGCGCGTGAGACCGCGGCGGGCGCGCTCGGCATCGTTCACCGGCGCGCCGCCACCGGCGATGACGAGCAGGTTGAACAGCCCGGCGTCGTCGATCCCGGCGCGCGTGGCGAGCGAGCAGATCGTCGCCGCGTCCTTGGCCGTCGCGCGCACGACGCCGGTCCCGTTGCCGTTGGACGGCGCCCGTGTCGGCTCCGGCGTGCGCTTGGCGAGCTCACCCGTCGCGTAGATCGGCACGCCGCGGCCCAACCCGGGACAGTGCCGACGCGTGCCGCGCGTCATCGCGCGGGCGAAGAACATGTCGCTGGGGTACTGGCGGTAGTACTCGGTGTCGGCCAGGCCCGCCGTCGTCGCGTCGGCCCGGTCGAACTTCGCCGTGCCGAGGCTGCGCTCGTCCTTGAAGAACTCAAGCTCGCAGCGCTCGTTGGTCGACTCGAGGATCGCGTAGGCGTAGTGCGGATGGGCCTCGAGCAGCGCCGCGATGAGGTTGGCCGACAGCTCCATCTTGCCGTCGTAGATGTCAATGCCGCTCAGCGCGGCGCTCAGCGAGATGCCGAGGTCGCGGCCGTAGATGAGCTTCATCAGCAGCTGCGCCTTGGTCTTGGCGCCGCTGCCATACAGGCCGCTATCGGCGGCGAGCGCGGCGACGCGCTCGAGGTAGGTGAATTCGGCCTGCGTCATCGCCGCACGGCCGGAAGGTGAGCTAGTCATGGGTGTCCTTCTTTCGTCGCACAAACGTGCGACATCGAGATCTCAGCACGCCACGGCGGGTGAACCTCGTGGCGTATCGGATGCGTCACGTGTGCCGCCGGCGCCGCGTGGCTAGCCGGACGCCGCCGGTGTCGCGGAGGCGCGCGATGCAACGCGATGCCAGTGTTTGCGGGCGCTATCCCGAGGCTGGTAGCCTCGGTGAACGTAGGTGTTTGTGATTACTAAAGGAAACGGGTCATGCCAGAATTTCTTGATGAGAAGCGCCGCGAGATCGGCCAGCGCCTGAAGGAGCTCAAGCCGCTGGTCGACGAGTACGCGCGACTCGAAGCGGCCGCCGCCGCGCTCGACGGTCTCGCCCCCGCGGCCCCCTCAAAGCCGGCACGCAACCGAGGAGCGCGGCACGCCGCGGCCGCCAAGCCCAACCCGCGCCGCCGCGGCGCCGCCAACGGCAAGAGCCGCGGCCGGCCGAAGGGCACCGGCACCCGCGCCAAGGAAGCGCTTCAGCTCGTCACGGCCAGTCCCGGGATCACGATCCCCGAGATCGCCGCGAGGATGGGCATCAAGCAGAACTACCTCTACCGCGTCCTGCCCGGCCTCGCGGACGATGGCCTCGTCGAGAAGGACGGCCGCGGCTGGCGCCCGAAGACCGCCGCCTGACCTCATCGCTGTCGTTCGCTGGTGGCACACGGCCTGTCCCGCGCGCGGGACAGGCCGTCGTCGTTCACAGACCGCGCCAGCGCGAGGTGGAGGCTGGAGCCTCAGGCGGCGATCTGAAGGATCGACTGCACGGTCGTGCGATCCAGCGCGTCGACCTCACCGGTCACCGCCCGCAGCATGTTGCGCTCGCTGCGCGCCATCCCGCGCACCGTGCCCTCGTGGTGGCTGAACGTGTTGACCGCCTGCATGACGCCGAACGCGGTGCCGCGCCATGGCGCCACGCGCGTGTCGTGATCCCACAGCCGCTGCAGGCCCTCGCGCTTTGACTGCGCCAGCGTGCGTGCCCGCCCCTGCTGGTCGGGCAGCGGGGCGATCTCGTCGAGAAAGCGCGCCCAGTCGCCGTCGGAGACATGCACGGCGCTGAGCTGCGCGACCTCGGCGGCGAAGTCGTCGGCGATCGTGTGCACGAGCGCGAGCGCCTCGCGCGCGTCGGCGAGCTTGATCTGCGAGTGGCGTGAGTGGCGGACCTTGATCTGCTGTCCTGACTCGGCCATCGCGACGGCGTGGGTGTTGTCGCAGACGACGAGCTGCACCTTGCGCCCGTACGTCGTGGCGACCGACCCGTCGAAGCTCGTCGTCGCGAGCAGGTGGGGGCGAAACGCGACGCCCTCGGGCGTCGTGATCGTCTCGGGCACCTCGATCGACACCCATGCCAGCGCGCCGCCGCGCAGCAGCCCGGCGGAGCCGATCGCCAGTTCGTCGTCGAGGATCTCGGCGACCTGCTCGAGCAGCCACTGGGCGTAGTCGTGGCCGGCGTAGCCGGACTTGAAGACGCCGAGGATCGCGCCGGGATCGTTCGGGCCGAGGGCGCCGGGTGGGCGCAGCATCGCCTTGCGGTCGGGGTCGGTGATCGTCAGCGTGCCGACGCCGTCGTCGTCGAGGAGCGTCGCAGTCGAGGTGACGTCGCCCTCGAGCACCTTCCAGGAGAACAGCCGGCGGCGGACGTCCTCGACGGGGATCGCGGCCGGGTAATGGTTGGTCTCGCCGTCCTGGGCGTCGGCGCGATAGTGCCAGGCGTGCCCGCGCTGCTCGGTGAAGCCGATCAGCGTCATCGTGTTCAGCCACTTCACTGTCTCTTGTGACATGTCTTGCCTCCATCGGTTCCGGGCAGGAAGAGGGTCCCGCGAGCGCGCCCGGATGAGCGCTCGCGGAACCGGTGAACCGGCGCCCGACGAGGCGTGGCATGTGGCCGTCGTACGCGCCCACGCCAGCGACTGCCAGGCGGGGTGTTGCTACGCGCCGTCGAAGGTCACGCGCACACGCTCACGCGCGCGGCGAAACGCGTCGCCGCGCAGCCAGCGACCGGTCGCGCCGCCCTCCAGCGCGGACGCGAGGTCGTAGATCGCCCCGCCGATGCCGCAGCCGTGACAGCAGAAGCCCTCGCTGGCGTCGCGGCCGACGTGGCAGCTCGGCGTGGTGTCCTCGTGCGCCGGGCTCGGGCAGCGCACGAGCCCGCTGGCCGGCACCTCGATGCCGGCCAGCCGCCGGAAGTACTCCGCCGGTGCGATCCGCTTGTACGGGTCGTCGTGCAGCAGCGGTGTCTGCGCCGGACAGCGGATGCTGGGTCGTGGCGTCGCGGGCAGCCCCGCGAGCAGCTTGTCGAGCGCCCATCCCGGGTGCGCGAGGTCCGCCGAGACGATCCGCGCGCAGCGCCCGCTCTTGCCGTTGATGGTGCCCGCCAGGCGCATGACGCGCGAGCGGTCCTTGCAGGCCGCGTCGGCGACCGTCGCCACGGGGCGGCCGTCACGCAGGTCGTAGCCGAGCGCGTAGATGAGCCGCTCGTGCGCCCGCTCGATCGCATCTGCCCGCAGCGGGCGGCGCAGCCGCCAGTAGCAGTGCACGCCACCCGAGCCGGCGGACTCCACGACGAGTTGCGCGGGCTTTCGCCGCAGCAGCGCGTGCACGGCGGGCAGCCCGTCGCGCCCATCGACGTCGATCCACAGCCAGCGGGTGTGGCTGACGTGCGCCTTGCCGGCGCCGCGCTCGTGGCGCACCGCCGGGGCGACGAAGACCTCGTCGTCGCGCGCCACGTGGCCGCCGACGAGCGCGAGGAGCGGGTCGAGCCAGCGGTCTCCCCCGCTCGCGCCGCCGGGCAGGAAGTGGCCGGGGTCCCTGCGGGTCGTGATGCGCAGCTTCGCACCCGGTAGCCGCCGGCCTGCCGCGATTTCGACGTAGCCTTCGCTGTCGGCGTGCAGCAACCCGAGGTGGACGGCACGGTGGCGCTCGGGCGGCAGCGCGCCGCGGAAGATGCGCCCATCCGCGAGCCCGATCCGCGTCGGGAGCACCGCCTCGGGGGCCGAGCCTGGGATCGTCGTGCTCATGCCGCACCTCGCGGTGCGAGCTGGTCGCTGAGCGCCTGCGCTTCGGCGGGCGCCACCCGCCCCTCGCCGACGGCTCGCCAAGCCTGGGAGCTCCAGCGCCGCGCCGTCGATCGATCCACCGTCATGGTCCTGCTCGCTGCGGGATGGGACGCGCTCGCGTTCAACGCGCCGCGATCGCGGGCGTCGATGCGCGCGATCGCCGCGGCGAGCTCGGCGCTGAGGTGGATCTCGATCGTCTCGTCGCTTTCGTCCTTCAGCGTCTCGACGAGCTCGAGCACCGCCGGTCCGATCGGCCGCAGTGCGCGCCGTCGGCGGCCGTGGGTCCTGTGTTCCGCGGTCATGGCAGCGCGCGGTGATCGGCGGGTGCGCCCCGGTCCTGGTGGCCGGCCGCCTTCATCGGCGGGTGGCTTGTGGTTTTCATGGAGGTACCTCGCTTCGGTCGTTGGGGACGACCGGTCGGCCCGCCGGCGCGTGACGACCACCCGCCGCGGCCGCGGCGGATGTGTCTGGGGCGCCGGCGGTCGTTCGGTCGGAGGTGCTGAAGCGCCCGCGGTGCGGGCGCAGGTGGCCGCCGCGCCGGTCAGCGCGGCGGAGCGGTCGTCAGCCGCGGGTGCCGCTGATGCGCCGCAGCGCGGCGGCGAGGCCGACGTGCGCGACGGCGTGTGCAGCCTCGGCGCGGTGTGCGGGTTCGAGGTAGGCGACGAGGTCCAGCGCGTCGCTGTCATAGCGGCGATGACAGGACCGACACAGCGCCACGACGCACAGCGCGTCGTCACAGCCGCCGGCGCTGCGGGCGATCAGATGCGCCGGATCGATCCGCGTGGGGCTCGAGCAGACGAGGCAGCGCCGGCCCCGGACCTTCTCGCGCTGCGCCGCCGACGCCGGGGCGAACGGGCGGCGCTTGAGCGCGGTCGTGCGTCGCAGCGGCGTGCGCCGGGCGGGCGGCCGGCCGCGGCGAAGCGGCCGGCCGCGACGGATCGGCGTGCGCCTCATGAGGCCTGGGCGAGCGGCGCGCTCGCCTCGTCGGCCGCGTAGCCGTCTATGAGCTTGTAGCCGACGCCCCACACGTTGACCACGAAGCGCTCGCCCGTCACGCCGAGCTTGTGGCGCAGTCGGCAGGCGTGCGAGTCCAGCGTGCGCGTGCGCCCGACCGCGCTGAAGCCCCAGAGGTCGCGCAGCAGCTGCTGCTTGGGGAAGACGCGCGTCGGGTCGGCGGCCAGCGTGCACAGCAGCGCGAACTCCTTGCACGACAGCTCAACGGGAGTGTCGCCGACGACCACGCGCCGCTCGGCCTCGTTGATCTGCAGCGCCCGCACCCGGCGAAGCGGTCGCGAGCCACGGGCCAGGTCGGCGCGGCGCAGCAGCGCCGACAGGCGGGCGCGCAGCTCGGGGTAGCTGAACGGCTTGGCGAGGTGGTCGTCGGCGCCGGCCTCAAAGGAGCGCAGGACGTCGAGCTCGCCGTGCTGGACGCTGAGCAGGATGAGCGGCAGGCGGTCGTCGACGTCGCCGCGCTCGCCGCGGCGTACGGCGCGCGCGAAAGCGCGCCCGCTGCCGGCGTTGACGTCGACGATGGCGGCGTCTGGGACGGTGCGGGCGCAGAGCGCGAGGGCGTCGCGCGGGTCGTCGATCGGGTGCACCGCGAAGCCGTCGGCGCTGAGGTTGTCGGCCAGGAACGTCCGCGTGCTGTGGTCCTCCTCGACGAGCACGATCGTGTGGGTGAGGTCAGACATGGTGTGTCCCTTCGGTGATGGATTGGTCGCCGAGCGCCTGGCACGCGCCCCACGCGCGGCGCGGGTGCTGTCGGCGCGCGGCGAGGGATGGCGCCCGCAGGCGCCGGTGCGGCGAGCACCGGCGAGGCCGGCGCTCCGTGCCGCGCGCGTGCGCGGCGCGGTTCAGCGGGTCGGCTGTGAGCGGTGCGGCGGTGAGCCGACGATGTGTGCGCGACTTCGGGGCGCTTAGAGCAGGTGCGCGGCGGCGAGCGCGGCGCGGATCTCGAGGATCTCCGCGTCGGGCTCGGCATCGATCAGCGCCGACAGCGACGAATCGACGATCCGCCCCGGCGCCACGACGAGGCAGTCACGCGCGGTGCGCCGCTCGCGCGCGCGGTCGCGGCGTGCGGCGGCTCCCCGGCGGGCGGCCGTGCGCCGCGCGGCGATCACCGTGTAGCGCTGCCATTCGTCGGCCGTGCAGGCCAGCGCGCCGCGGTCCTCGAGCGCCGCGACGCGATGCAGGTAACGCTCGACGTACTCGGCCTCGAGCGCCGCCGCGTCGTCTGCGCCCAGCCGTGCGTGGGAGACGAGCGTGGACAGGTCGGCGAGCGCCGCATTCAGCTGGGTCTGTGCGTCATCCAGCGCGACGCGCAGGGCGCTGATGCGCGACGCGGCGCCGCGCGGCGGGTCCGTCAGCGTTGTGCGCGAACGGCGGGGTGTGGTGGTCGTGAGCATCGTGATCTGACCCCTTCGGGCAGGTGGGTTCGGCGGTGGCCGACCGCCGGCGGGAACGGCGCGACGCGCGCGCACCCGCCGTGGGCGGGTGCTCACGGGTCGTGCTTGGTGGGGGCGCCCGCCTCTGGCGTGCGCCGGGTTGACGTCAGCGGCGTCCAGCCGCGACGCGGTGCTCTGGTGGGCGTCGGCCCCGCACCCCTTCACCGACTGGCGGTGTGGGCGCGCGCCGGCGCGGTCGTGTTCGGTGGCGGGCGCCTGGGCTACGCGGCGAGCTGCCGGGCTGTCGCCGGGGGGCGTGCAGCCGCACACAGCTCGGGCTCCTGCGGTGCGTCGAGCGTGCGCAGCAGGCGCTTGGCGCGCGCGATCTGCTTGTTGGTGGTCGTCAGGCTCGCGCCCTCGTGCGCGGCTTAGATCGAGCGCCTACGGCGTGTCATCGATGTCGTTAGAGGGCTCGTGTGGTCGTCCGGGTGCAGGCTTATGTTGGGGTGATGGTCACTGTCGGGGATGTCCGCGTCTGGCTGGTCGGAGCGCCCCGGAGGGGCGCGGAGGCCAGCCGGACGCGGCGCGCGTCCGCCGCGCCCCTGGCCGCGTGTGCGGACCGATGAGGGTCCAGCGGGTCGTCGCGCCGCGGTCGGGGCAAGAGTCGTGGACGGTGATCGGTGACGATCACCGACCGGTGGCGCCGGTGGAGCGCTACCTGGCGTGGTTGTCGCGGATCGAGCGTTCGCCGAACACGGTGCGCGCCTACGCGCAGGACCTCAAGACGTTCTGGGAGTTCTTGGCTGCACGTGACCTGGTGTGGGATCGCGTCACGCTTGAGCAGCTGGGCCAGTACACGGCGTGGTTGCGCCAGCCGGCGGACAACGTC
>JAUXSD010000057.1 GCA_030681525.1 Solirubrobacteraceae bacterium | reverse complement strand
GCGGTCATCATGGGCGCCCCCGCCCTCGTCAAGGAGGGCCTGTCCTGGCGCGAGGTGCGCCTGCGCGCGATGCACTCCTCGCCGGTCGAGCTCGCGCCGGTCGCGTCGTTCGGGCGCGGCGAGGCCAGCGAGCCGGCCTGACGGCCGCAGCGGTCGCGGACGTCGCGCTTCAGCCGCGGCGCAACGTGAGGTTGCGCTTCGCGGCCTTGCCCTTGGCGGGCTTGAGCGTGAGCGTGACCTTCTGGGTGCGGCGGCGCGCCACGAGCCGCTTGCCGTCCAGGCCGAGCCTCAGCGTGACGGTCTTCGCCTTGCCGGCGGCGACCGAGTACCGCACGCCGCGGACCAGGCTGAAGACCCGCGCCCTGCGCGACCCGAGCTTGACCTTGGTGCGCGTGCGCAGCGTGACCGTGCCCGCGCACGCGGGCCCGCCCGCCGCGCAGCGCACCCGCACGCGCACCCTGCCGGCCTTCGCCGCGAGGCGGGTCGAGGCGATCCGGCCGGCGATCCGCGGCGTCGTGGCGGCGGGCGCGCGTCCGGCGCCGGCGCCGCCACCACCGCTGCGCGCGGGCGGCGCGCCGCCCGGGTTCGTCGCCGCGCCCGCGACCTGCACCGCGGCGAACGGCGCCGCGACGAGCGGGTTGAAGGATGTCCCGGCCCCGGCCTCCGGCCGCGTGACGTTCGTCTCGCCGGGCTGGCAGTCCATGTAGAAGTTGGCGCCGCCGGGCAGGTTGGCCTGGACGACCGCGCTGCCGCGGACAGTCACGGCGCTGCCGCCGCCGCCGACGGGCAGCTGGCCCTTCGCGGCGGTGATCGCGTCGGCGCCGGCCTGGCTGAAGGCGATGTCGCCACCCGTGCCGGTCCAGGTCGTGTCGGGGAGCTTGGGCGGGGTGTAGACGAACGGGGTGGCGGAGATCGTCTGCGAGCTCTCGTCGTAGAGCGCCGACGTGCTCGCCGTGACGGAGACGGGACCGATCACCTGCGTGCCCTCACGCGTGTTTGTGCCCTTCAGGGCGATCCATGTCCGCGTGCCGATCGAAACCGGGCTGCCGTCGGATGGGATCAGGCCGACCGCCGCGGCGTCGCGCGCGAGCTCCGCGCGCAGCTTGACCTCGAGCTCCTCGCCGGCGAGCGTGAACGCCTGACCGGCCGCCGCCGACGCGGGCGCCGACGCGGTGATCTCGACGCCCTGTGTGCGGTACTCGCCGTCGTAGCTGAACGCGCAGGCGTTCGGGGTCTCGGCGACGCCGGCGACCGCCGGCGGCGCGAGTGCTGCGACGGCCGGGAGGAGGGCCGCTGCCGACAGCGCCAGTCCCCTCCGACCGCGGACGAGGGCTCCGTTTCGGGGGTGGGTCATGCGCACGCTCGCTCCCTGATCGACGACACGGCCGGGTCGATCAGCCAACCCCCCGGCACTGGATGTTCGGGCACCCTAACACGTTGCTCGACGCTCTGGTAGGTTCGCCGAAGTTCGTTTGTTAGGGCAGCCTTATTCACTCTGTCCTGGGGGACGGCATTCGACGTGCAGGGCTATTGAAAGGGTCACGCAGATGAGAGGGACAAACGCCAAGCTGCTCGTTGGCGCGCTGACGGCGGGCGCGGCGTTCTCGGGCGCAGCGACGGCGCAGGCAGGATTCGACCCCACCTACGGGGTCGGCGGCATCGCCACGGTGCCGCTCTCGTCGAGCGCCGATCGCTTCCTCGGCTCCACGCCGGGCCCCGGCGGCACGACGTACGCCGTCGGCTTCACGACCTCGGGCTCCGCGGACCAGTCCTTCGTGCTCGCGAAGCTACGCTCCGACGGCTCCCGGGACGCCGAGTTCGGCACGAACGGCGCCGTGAGCGTCAACCTGCGCCCGGCGCCGTTCGCTCAGCCGCCGGCCAACGCCGACGGCACCTTCCCCGCCACGCCGGGCGGCAACCAGGAGGTCGCGCGCGGCGTCGTCGTGCAGTCCGACGGCAAGATCGTCGTCACCGGACAGGCCGAGACGCCGGCCTCGCCGGCGCCGTTCGACACGCGCGACGTCGACGTCTACGCGGTGCGCTTCAACGCCGACGGCACGCTCGACACGACCTACGGCGGTTCGGACTCGCCTGATCCGGCGCCGGCCGGCGTGTCGCGGATCAACATGACCGACGGCGACTCGGCCGCCAACACGCTCCTGTCCGACAACGCATGGGGCGCGGTCATCAACCCGGATGACACCGTCGTCATCGAGGCCTCACGCGGCGTCGATATCGGCGCCGATCCGGCGAAGACCGACCGCGACCTGGCGATGATCAAGCTCGACACCGACGGGGACCTCGATACGAGCTTCAACGGCGGCGCCGGCGGCGTGCCCGGGATCTCGATCGCCGGAAACACCTTCGAGGGAACTCCGCTGAACGACAACGCCCGGCGGCCGAAGCTCGACGGCGACAAGATCGTCGCCGCCAGCTACGGCGCGGCGACCGGCATCACGAACAAGCCGGCCGTCTACCGCTTCCTGCCCGACGGCGCGCTCGACACGAGCTACAGCGGCGACGGCATCGCCACCGGCGAGCCGCTCGGTCCCCAGCCGGCGTTCTCGGAGGCCTACGACGTCGGAGTCCAGGAGGGCGGGCGCTACGTCCTCACCGGTTATGGCAACACGGCCACCCCGGGCAGCACCGTCGACATGGTGTCGTACCGCTTCACGGCGGCGGGCGACCTGGACCCCACCTATGGCAGCGGCGGCGCGACGCGCTACGACGCCGGCCTCGGCCTCGAGGATCGCGGCCGCGACATCAACGTCACGTCCGAGGGCCGCATCGTGATCGCCGGCAGCAGCGCTACCGCCGCGGGCGACCTGATCGCGGCCGTCTACCTGCTGCGCCCCAACGGGAAGTTCGAGACGACCTTCGGTGTCGGCGGGGCGATGAAGGTCGACATGGGCGGCACCGTCGACGCGTTCTTCGGGCTCAGCGACACGCTGAGCGACACCCGCGCAACCGTCGCCGGCTACCGGGGGACGGGTGGGGCCACCGACGACGCAGCGGTCGTGCGGCTCAACCTCGACCTGCAGAACACCGGACCGGCCGGTGCGCCAGGGCCGCAGGGTTCGCCGGGTCCGCAGGGGCCGCAGGGTCCGCAGGGCCTGCCCGGCGTCGCCGGAGGCGGGGGGAGCGGCACGACACCGCCGCCCGCAGCGGCAGCGCTCGTCAACCGCAAGGCGAGGATCGGCACGATGAAGCGCAGCGGATCGACCGTGTCGGTGCCGCTGAGCTGCACCGCCGGGGCGCGCTGCAAGGGCACCGTGCGCCTGCGCTCCGTCGCGCCGGTGCGCGTCGGGCGCTCGCGGAAGGTCATCAGCGTCACCCGGACGGCGTCGTTTCACCTGAAGGGGACCGCGAAGCGGACCGTGCGGCTCGCGCTGTCGAAGGCGGGCAAGACCGCGCTGAACCGCAGCAAGCGGCTGTCGGTCAAGATCGTCGTCGATCCGGCGTCCGGCTCGCTGGTCACGAAGCGGGGCACGCTGCGCCGCTGAGCGCTAGTAGCGGACGCGGCCGCTGAGCGTGATCTTCGTGCGCTTGGCGCTGACCGGGCCGACGCCGGTGAAGCGGATGTTCGAGCCGGCGGCCCCGCGGTAGCGCCGCGTGCCGCTGGTGATCCTCGCCGTCCCCCGGTAGGTCGCGGTGTCGCCGTCGAGCGTCAGCCGCGCGGTGGCGCGGCCGCGGACGAGGCCGGCGGGCGTCGTGAGCGTGAAGGTCGACGTCACGGTCGCCTGCCTGAGCGACGAGCGCAGCACCATCCGGCCGGAGCGAAACGGCTTGCCGCGTAGCGTCCCCGTCTGCACCGTGGAGTGCGCCGTCGGCCGGGCCGTGCGCACGAGCTCGCCGGAGGCGCTCAGCGTGCGGATCTTCGTCTTGGCGGCGACGGCGTGCGGCGCGGCCGCGACACCGGCGGCGACGGCCGCCAGCGTGGCGATGCCGAGGCAGGGGGACGGCAGTCGCCGCGGCGTGGTGGAGAGGTCGCTCATGGCCAAGACGTTAGGGCGTCCTAACTGCAAGCGTCAAGCCCGTTGAGCACCCGCGGCGGCCGCAGCGGCGGTCGCCGCGCGAGACTCCAGCCGGTCACGTCGCTGCGCCTCGGAGGTCAGCGGGCACGTGAAGCACGTCTCGTGGCCGGCGACGCGGTAGATCAAACAGCAGCCGCGGCGGTTGCGCGTCGGCTCCGCGAGGCCGGCGTGCTCGAGCACGCGAAAGCCGGCTCCGACGGCCAGCGGGCCGCCCGATCGCATGCAGCGCGTGCCGAGGTCCCACGCGCGATCGCGCATCCCGACGATCTCGCCGAGCCAGAGAAACGCGCCGCCGAGCCGGTCGCCGGCGCTGCGCCACAGCGCCCGGCACGGACGGCCGGTGGCCGCGCCGATCGCGTCGAGCAGCGGGGCGAGATGCGCCTCCATCTCCTCGTGCAGGCGGCGCAGCAGCGCGTCCTCGTCGGCAAGGACGACGAGCGACGGATCGCCCTCGCGCGGATCGCCGGCGACGCCGTAGGCCCCGCCGGCAAAGGCCATCCCGGTGATCGTCGCGTCCCCCGCGGCGAACTCGAGGACGACCTCGGCGGGTGCCATCGCCGGGATGCGCGTGCCGAAGAGCAGCGTTCCGACGGCCCGCAGCGCCAGCGCGAACGCGTAGCCCTCGGCCAGCAGCGTGCCGCCGATGTCGCGGCGGCCGCCGCCGGCCGTCGCGGTGGCCTGCGCCAGCAGGCCGTCGAGTGCCGGCCCGGGCCGGGTCAGCTCGGTGGCGGAACGCCAGCCGGCGGGCGCGCCGAGGCGGGTGCCGAGCACGTCGTGGCCGCCGAAGTGCGCGCGCGCCGCCGCGAGCGTCTCGCCGAGCGCTGCGTCGTCGCCGGTCGCCGGAGCGGGCCGATCCATGCGCAGATCCTGTCAGGAAAGGCAGTCAATGTCCGGCAGGGTCGCTTGCCTGGCTTCGGCAAGCAGGTTAGGGTGCCCAAACACGTGATCGAAGCGACCGGAGCGCCCTCGACTGCCTCGGCCGTGCCCGCGGCCGCCGGCTCGCTGCTGCGCCGCCTGCACACCGGCGAGCGGCGCGCCGCCGTGACCTTCGCCGGGCAGGGCGGCGCGCCGCTGACCGAGCTCTCGACGCTCGTGGCCCAGCGCCCCGGCCTGCGCGACGGGCTCGCCGTCGCGGCCGCCGTCCTGGCCGACGCGGCATCCTCGCCGGCGGGACAGGCGGGCGGCCGCTTCCGCCACGGGTTCGATCTCGTCGCGTGGGCCGAGGATCCCGCGGCCGCGCCGCCGGCCGCCTACCTGCGCTCGGCGGCGGTCTCCTATCCGCTGATCCTCGTGACGCAGGCGCTGCTGTGGCGCGCGGTCTGGGAGGACGGGCTGCGCGAGGCGTTGGGGGCCGGCTCGATCGTCGCGGCGGCCGGCCACTCGCAGGGGCTGCTGGCGGCGCTGCTCGTCGCCGAGGCCGGGACCGAGGGCGTCGGCGACGCGCTGCTGGCCCGTTACGTGCGCCTGGCCTGGACGGTGGGCGCCCACGCGGCCCTCGCGGCGCCCGGCGGTCCGTCGGCGCCGCTCATCGCGATCTCCGGCGTGCGGCTCGCGCGCCTGGCGCCCGTGCTGGAACGCGTCAACGCCGAGGTCGGGGGCGGCGACGCGGCCATCGCGTCGGTGGCGCTCGTCAACACCGCGCGGCGGATCGTCGTGGGCGCGCCGCCGCAGACGCTCGCGCTGCTGCGCGCGCGGCTGG
>JAUXSD010000009.1 GCA_030681525.1 Solirubrobacteraceae bacterium | reverse complement strand
AGCGCGCCGCCGTAGAGCGGCTGCAGGACCGGCGTCTCGACCTCGATGAAGCCGGCGTCGTCGAGGAAGCGGCGCACGGCCGTGACGGTCTTCGCGCGGGCGATGAACAGCTCGCGCGCGTCCTCGTTGGCCATGAGGTCGAGCTCCCGGCGGCGGTACCGCGTCTCGACGTCCTGCAGGCCGTGGTGCTTCTCGGGCGGCGGCCGCAGCGCCTTGGCCAGCACGGTGAAGGCGTCGATGCGCAGCGAGATCTCGCCGCGCTTCGTGCGCAGCGCGGTGCCGTCGATGCCGACGATGTCGCCGAGGTCGACCTGCGTGAGCAGGCGCTCGTGCCCTTCCGGCCCGAGGACGTCGGAGCGGGCCTGCAGCTGCAGCCGGCCGGAGCGGTCGACGAGGTCCAGGAACGCCATCTTGCCCTGGCCGCGGCGGGCGGCGAGGCGGCCGGCGACGCGGTGCGAGACGGTCGTCTCCTCGCCGTCGGCGAGCGATCCGTGGGCGGCCAGCACGTCGGCCGTCGGCTCGACGCCCGGGAACTCGTGCGGGAAGGGATCGATGCCGTCGGCGCGCAGCCTGTCGAGCTTCGCGCGCCTGACGGCGAGCAGCTCGTCAGCCATGGTGCTTGAGCCTAGTGGCTGGCGAGCGGCCTCACTCCGCCGACAGGGACGAGTGACGGAGTCGCTTCGCCGTCATCCGGCGGCGAGTCGCTTCGCGACCCAGCCAGAACGTGGCCCGTTGACGGCCAAGCGGAGCTAGAGGCCGACGTCGATCTTGGTGATCTTGTAGTGCAGCTTCTTGCCGTTGGGCAGCGGGACGTCGACGACGTCGTTGCGCTTGTGGCCCAGCAGCGCCTTGCCGACCGGCGACTCGTAGGACAGCCGCTCGGGCGGCTTGGCCTCGGGCGAGCCGACGATCGTGAACTTGTGCGTCTTGCCCGAGTCCTCGTCCTTGACGTTGACGACCGAGCCGACCTGCACGACGTCGGTCGAGACGTCCTTGGCGTCGATGACCGTGGCGGAGCGCAGCCGCTCCTCGACCTGCGCGATGCGCGCCTCGAGCATCGCCTGCTCGTTCTTGGCGTCGTCGTATTCGGAGTTCTCGGTGATGTCCCCGAACTCGCGCGCCTCCTTGATGCGCTGCGCGACCTCCTTGCGCTTGTCGCCCTGGAGCAGCTCGAGCTCGGCCTTGAGCTTCTCGAGGCCGTCGGCAGTGAGGATGACGTCTTTGGGCATAAGGAGGAGAGAAGACAAAACCCGCCGGCAGGCGGGTGACGCGAGCGGGAGCGGCCCGCTGAGCGACGCCGCAGGATAGCAGCGCGTCAAGCGGCAATCGTTACGACGTCCAACGCGGCGAGGACGGCCCGCGCCTCGTCGATCGTGTCGGTCGCCTGCAGCGCCGCCTGCAGCGCCTTCGAACCGCCGATGCGGTCGACGTACCACGGATAGAACTTGCGCAGGTAGCGTCCGGCGCGGCGCTCCCCCATGTGCTCCACGGCGCGCTGCATGACCCACTCGAGCTCGGCCAGCACCTCGGCCGTCGTCGGCTCGTCGTCGCGCGTCCCGAGCAGCCGGGCGAACAGCCACGGGTTGCCGAGCACGCCACGCGCGAGCATGACCGCCTCGCAGCCGGTGTACTCGAACGCGTGGCGGATCGAGTCGGGGTCGTTCATCCCGCCGCTGAGGATCACCGGCGCGTCGAGCGATGCCACGAGCTCGCGGGCGAGGTCGAGGTCGGGCGAGCCCTTGTGATGCACCTGCGCCGAGCGCGGGTGAAAGCCGATCGCGGCCACGCCGGCCTCGTCGACGAGCCGGTGGGCGAGATGGAAGCCGCTGCGGTCTCCGGCGCGCCGGCCGCTGCGGATCTTCACGGTGACCGGCAGGCCCGATCCGTCGCGCGCCGCGGCCGCCACGGCGACCGCGAGATCGGGATCGTCGATCAGCGCCGCGCCCGCGCCGGTCTTGCAGACCTTCGGCACGGGGCAACCCATGTTGAGGTCGATGAAGTCCGCGTCGGTGTCGCGCGCCACCGTCGCGGCGGCGGAGCGCATGACGTCGGGCTCCTGGCCGAAGAGCTGGATCGCGACCGGACCGCCCGCGCGCTCGGCGGGCTCGATGCGCAGCATCTCGGTCGTCGTCTTCTCGTTGCCGTGGTGCACGCCGAAGCTCGACACCATCTCCGAGACGACCATCCCCGCGCCGTAGCGCTTGGCCTGCAGGCGCACGAACCAGTTGCCGATGCCGGCCAGCGGCGCGAGCACGACCCGATTGGGGACATGCAGGTGGGCGAGCTGCCAGGGGTCGTTGAGCGTGCGCGGCATCTGTCTTTGAGGGTAGATCAGGAGTTGCGCTCGTACAGCAGCCGCAAGCCGGTCAGCGTGAGCAGGTCGTCGACCTCGTCGATGAGCTCCGTGTACGGAACGATCGTGCGCGCCAGGCCCCCCGTGGCGATGACGTCGGTGTCGTCGCCGAGCTCGTCGAGCAGGCGGCGCAGGATGCCGTCGATCGCGCCGGCGAAGCCGTAGATGACGCCCGAGCGGATCGCGTCGACCGTCGACTTGCCGATGACGCCGCGCGGCGGCAGCAGGTCGACCTGCGGCAGCCGCGCTCCGCGCGAGGTCAGCGCCTGAAGCGAGATCTCCACGCCGGGCACGAGGATCCCGCCGAGGAAGTCGCCGTCGGCGCCGACGATGTCGAAGTTCACCGAGGTGCCGAAGTCGACGCAGATCGCCGGGCCGCCGAAGCGCTCGCGGATCGCGACGGCGTTGGCGAGGCGGTCGGCGCCGATCTCGCGCGGGTTGTCGTAGCGCAGCGCCATCCCCGTCTTCAGGCCGGGCCCGACCTCGAGCATGGTGTGGCCGAGGTAGCGCTCGCCCATCGCCAGCCACTCGGGCGCGAGCGTCGGCACCGTCGAGGACACGATCGAGGCGCTGATGTCGGCCATCCCGATGCCGCGCAGCTCGAGCAGGTTGCGCAGCGTCGCGCCGATCTCGTCGGCGGTGGACTGCGCGATCGTCGCAAAGCGCCAGTGCTCGACGAGCGCGTCGCCGCGGAACGTGCCGAAATGCGTCTGCGTGTTGCCGACGTCGACCGCGAGGAGCATGCCGACGACTCTAGGCGGGTTAGGCTCTGGCCGGCGTGCACAAGCTCTACGTCGTCCACTCCTCACATCCGTCGGAGGCCGTGCGCAAGGCGCTGGCGCTCAAGGGGATCCCGTACAAGACCGTCGAGCTGCTGATCCCGACGCAGGCGCCGCTGATGCGGCTGCGCTTCGGGCGGCGGACCGTGCCCGCGCTCAAGCTCGACGGCGGCGAGAAGGTCAGCGGATCGCGCGCGATCATGCGCAAGCTCGACGAGCTCGTCGCCGATCCGCCGCTGCTGCCGCCCGAGACCGATCCCGCCGGCCGCGCCGCGGTGCTCGAGGCCGAGCGGTGGGGCGAGGAGGTGCTCCAGCCGCTCGTGCGGCGGATCACGTGGGCGGCGCTCAAGCGGCGTCCGGGTGCGATCCCGAGCTACCAGGAGGCCTCGCAGCTGCCGCGCCTGCCGCGCCCGGTGGTGCGCATCGTCGGGCCCGGCGTCATCGCGATCGAGCGCCGGATGATCGGCGCCGGCGACGGCGCGGTGCGCTCGGATCTGCGCGCGCTGCCCGGCCACCTCGACCACGTCGACGACCTCATCGCCCGCGGGGTGATCGGATCCGACCCCGACCAGCCCAACGCCGCGGACCTGCAGATCGGCTCCTCGCTGCGCCTGCTGGCCACGATCGGCGACGCCCGCGCGATGCTCGACGGGCGGCCCGCCGCCGAGCTGGCGCTGCGGCTGTTCGGCGACTTCCCGGGCAACCTCCCGGCGGGCGCCTTCCCGCCGGACTGGCTGCGCGCCGCCTAGCCCGTCTCAGCCGCCGGCCTGCAGCGCGCGCGCGCGCTGCGCGAGCTCGACGGTCGCCGGCCGTACGTCGCCGGCCTGCGCCAGGGGCGTATCGAACAGGACGCGGGCGGCGGCCGACTGGCCGGCGCCGGTGCAGCTGAGGTCGATCCCGTAGCGGTCGATGCCGGTGCAGACCGCCGACACGGCGCCGCGCGCCCCGGCCAGCTCGCGGGCGATCGCCAGCAGGCCGTCGGCGTGGCTCTTGTTGAGGTGCTCGACCGCCTTCGCGGCGATCGGCTGCGTCGGGTCGGGCTGCGCGGCGCGGTACTCCTCGGGGCCGACGGTGTCCATCCGCGCGAAGCCGCCGACCCAGCGCACGCGCTCGACCTCGAGGACCCAGACCGAGAAGTCGTCCCATCCGGCGTACAGCCGCGCGCCCGGGATCGCCGCGACGTGGGCGTCGAGCGCGGCCTCGGCGGCGTCGCCCTCGGGCTGCACGCAGCGGCCGGCCAGCGTGATGCGCGGCCGGTCGAGCGGGTCGCCGGGCGCCGACGGGTCGTTGACCGCCAGGCTCGCGCGCGGGTCGTTGGCGAGGTTGCGCCCGTGCTCGGCCATCGTCGAGACCAGCAGCACCGGGTCGCCCGCGGGATCGGGGCCGTAGACGACCAGCGAGCACCACGGGTCGCCGTTGTCACCGACGGTGGCCAGGTAGCCCACCGTGACCGCGGAGACGAGCGTGCGCGCCTCCTCGGCGGCGTTGCGCCGCCGGCCGCCCTCCGGCGGCGTGTCAACCCGGCCGTTGTCGTTGCTGTCGTGTCCGCTCACGCGCTGAACGCTACCCAGTCCTCACCCGGTGGACGACGCCATCAGCGGCGGGCCGGCGTGGCGCACGTCCTCGTCGACGGGCAGGACAGCCAGCGCGTCGGCCAGCCGCGCGCCCGACGGCGTCGTCAGCGCGAAGTCGAGCTCGAGCAGCGGGATGAGCACGAAGCGCCGGGCGAGCACCTGCTCGTGGGGCAGCGTCAGGCGCTCCGTGGCGTACTGGATGTCGCCCAGCAGCAGCACGTCGACGTCGATCGGGCGCGGGCCGTGGCGCGGGCCGCCCGACGCGCGGCCGAGCTCGTGCTCGACGGCCTTGCAGGCGTCCAGCAGCGCGTCGGGCCCGAGCTCGGTCTCGACCCGCAGGCAGGCGTTGACGAAGTCGGGCTGGTCGAGGACCTCGCCGACGGGGTCGGTGTCGTACGTGGACGAGCTGGCGAGCACCCGCACGCCGCGGGCAGGCAGCGCGTCGACCGCGGCCTGCAGGTGGGCGCGCCGGTCGCCGACGTTGGAGCCCAGGCCGAGGTAGCCGATCGTCATCGCGTCGGAGTTTGACGAGCGGCCGCGCCCGTGGGCAGAATCGTCCGGATGCGCCGCCTCCCGCTCTGTCTCGTGCTCGTCACGACCGCCGGCCTGTGTGCAAGCGCGCTCGCCGACCGCCCGAGCCAGCCGCTCGATCGACCGCTGCTCGGCGACCTCGACGGCGACGGTGCCGACGAGACCGTGCGGGCGCGCGAGACCGCCTGCTTCAACGCCGAGGACGCTCACCCGCCGCCGTGCGCGCGCGACGACCTGCGCACGTTCGTCGTCGAGGTCATGGACACGTGTGCCGGAGGCGGCGGGCAGGTCGCGCTCACGCTCTCCCGGGAGATGGAGTACGTCAGCCTCGGGCGGCTGATCGACGCCGACCGCGACGGCCGCGCCCGCGAGCTGGCCTTCGAGGTCCGCGCGGGCGCCTCGGCGCGCGGGGTGCAGGCGAAGATCGTGAGCTTCCGGGCGGGCGGCGACGGCTGCGTGGCCGTGCGCCGGACGCTGTTCTCCTACCCGCGGCCGGAGACGATCGGGCGACGGCCGCGCGGGACGTCCTTCAGCACCGGCTCGCTGCAGATCGGGAACTTCACCAAGCGCTACGCGGGCCGGGAGCTGCGCACGACCGAGAGCTACGCCCGCACCAGCGATCCCGGCTGCTGCCCGACGTGGCAGCGCACGACGTACTGGCGCTTCGACACCGCACGCGACCGCTACCGCACCTACCGCACGAAGCTCGTCCGCCTGCGCCGGTCGAGCTGAGGCGTCAGTCGAGCTCGCCGAGCTCGCGCCAGACCTCGACCGATACGTCGTCGACCGGCAGCGCGAACGGCGGCTCGGGCTTGGACGCCTTGACCGAGACGGCCTGTGCGTCGAAGTCCTTCAGCAGGCGGTCGGCGATCACCGCGCAGAGGCGCTCGAGCGTCTTGTCGGAGCGCTGCGTGGCGACGAGCGCCGCGACCTCGCACACGCGCGCGTAGTCGATCGTGTCCTCGAGGCGGTCGGTGACCGTCGCGTCGGCCTCGCCCAACTCCAGGCGGATGTCGAGGATCAGCCGCTGGCCGACCTCGCGCTCGGCCGCCGTCACGCCGTGGTGGGTGAACAGCGAGAGGCCATTGACCTCGACCGTCACGACCGTCTGGACGCCGTCCTCGTCGTCGAAGTCGTCGTCGATGTCGTCGTCGATGTCGTCGTCGGCGGGAGCCATCGCCCGGCCAACGTAGCAGCCGCGACGAGCAGGGCATCGCGCGCTGCGGCGACGTCGTGGACGCGGAACACGCGCGCGCCGCGCGCCAGCGCGAGGACGTTCGTGGCGATCGTGCCGGCGACGCGATCGCCCGGCTCGCGGCCGGTGATCTTCCCCAGAAAGCTCTTGCGCGACGTGCCGACGACGACGGGCCGGCCGAGCGCGACGATCTCCTCCAGCCGCGCGAGCAGCTCGAGGTTGTGGTCGATCGTCTTGCCGAAGCCGATCCCGGGATCCAGCCAGACGCGCTCGGCCGCGATCCCGTGGCGCACCGCATGCTCCAGGCGCTGCTCGAGAAAGCGGCGGACCTCGGCGACGACGTCGTCGTAGCGGGGGTCGCGCTGCATCGTGCGCGGCTCGCCGAGCATGTGCATGAGGCACACGTCGCAGCCGCGCTCGGCGACGAGCGCGGCCATCGCCGGGTCGCCGCGCAGCGCGGTGACGTCGTTGACGAGCGTCGCGCCCGCATCGATCGCCGCCGCCGCGACGGCGGCCTTCGACGTGTCGATCGACAGCCGCGCGCCGGCGCCGGCCAGGCCATCGAGCACCGGCAGCACGCGGCGCAGCTCCTCGGCCGCGCTCACGGGCTCGGCGCCCGGTCGCGTCGACTCGCCGCCGATGTCGAGAATCGCGGCGCCCTGCGCGACGAGCGCGTGCCCATGGGCGATCGCGGCGGCCGGGTCCAGCCACTCGCCGCCGTCGGAGAACGAGTCGGGCGTGACGTTGACGACGCCCATCACGACCGGCTCGGGAACGTGGTCGCCCATCGGTCCGCCACGCTAGCGCGCGAAGGTGCGCCGGCGGTGGCGGGCGGGTGTCGATCCTCAGGCGGGTCAGGTGGCGGGGTGCTCGGCGTACGCCCGCCGGCCGATCTCCGGATCGACCCCGAAGCGCTCGGCGTACCGCTCGTGGACGTCGGGCCACAGCTCCAGCGCGGTCGCCGCGTCCATCGGCTGCTCGGCAAGCAGCGCCTCGAGCCGCGCGAAGCAGCGATCCCAGCCGGCCGCGGTCCGCGCCGCGGTGTCGCGGTCGTCGAAGGCGTGGGTGAACACGAGCCGGCAGCCGGCGCCCTCCGGTCGCAGCTCGAAGCGCAGCTCGTCACCGAACCAGCTCGCGACGAGCAGGTGCGGCTCGTCACGCTCGACGACCTCCATCGGCGCGTCGGCGGGGAACCAGTGCGCGAGCTCGCCGGCATCGTCGAGCGCGCGCCAGACACGCTCGACGGGGTGGCGCAGGCGGCGCTCGAGGCGCAGCCGCGGCCCGCCGGCCGGGTCCTCCTCGAGCGTCAGGTCACGGAACGCGAGGCTCGCGATCATGCGCCGGCCCGGCGCCGGGTCCTGCCCGAAGCGGGCGGCGTAGCGCTCGTGCAGCTCGCCGATCGATCCGTGCGCCTCCTCCTCGTCGAGGAAGCCGCCGGCGAGGTGCGCGTCGAGCCGGTCGAAGTAGGTCTCCCAGCCGGCGGCGTGCTGGGCGGCCGGGCCGTAGCGCTCGTCGAAGATGTGGGTGAAGACCAGGCGGCAGCCGTCGCCCTCGGGTGAGAGCTCGAACGCGTAGCGCTCCTGACCCCAGGTCCAGCGCAGCAGCGTCGGCTCCTCGAGCGCGGTGATCTCGCCGCGCTGGCCGCCGCCCTCGAACGTCTCGCCGAGCGCCGGCGTCCAGGCCACCGGCGCGACGAACCACTGCGCCATCTCCGCGGGCTCGGTGACCGCGCGCCAGACGCGCTGCGCAGAGTGGGCCATGCGGCGCTCGAAGCGCAGCGCGGGGCGGCCGTCGATGGTCTGCAGGCTGCCGTCGATCATGGGTTCTCCTCCAGGTGTCGTTCAAGGGCGTCGAGCTGCTGCGACCAGAAGTCCCGGTAGGGCTCCAGCCACGCGTCGACCTCGGCCAGCGGCTGTGAGCGCAGCGCGTACATGCGCTGCTTGCCCTGGCTGCGGACGTCGACGAGCCCGGCCTCGCGCAGCACCTTGAGGTGTTTGGAGACGCCGGGCTGGCTGAGCGTCAGCCGGCCGACGAGGTCGCCGACGGAGCGCTCGCCGACGCGCAGCAGATCGAGGATCTCGCGGCGGTTGGGCTCGGCGAGCGCGGCGTAGGGGGACATCGTGCGATCATATTACCCGATTGGAATATGAGTTGGCAAGTGCCGGTGCTGGTCGTCGGCGCTGTCGCGCAGCTGCCTGCTGGCGCCGGCGGGCCAACTGCATCTATGAGGGCATCAGGGAGGGGAGCGAAGGCGGTTCGGCCGGGGCCGGCGTCGTTGGCACCAACTCCCCGCATAACGGGCCGCCGGGCAAAAAGTGCCATTCGAGCGTCGAGCGGCCGGATCGGCAGGCGCGCTTGGCGCTTATGGAGCGCTCCAGACCCCAAATCCGCCACCCACGCCGGTCCTGGAATGACGCTCTGGCCCAGGCAACCTGACTCCTCAACGATGCAGTTCGCCGGCCATCACACAGCGGCGGCGGCAGTCAGCCCCCACGACCTGGCCGTCAGGTCGCGAAGTCCGGCCGCCCCACCCGCACGCTGTCCGCGCGGCCCTTGGGCTCCTCCCACTCCTCCTGGCGCCCGAGCGCCGTCAGGTCGAGGAAGTAGTACGAGCCGCCGGTCATCTCCGCGCCGCGCGCATACGTGGAGTACGTATGGAAGACCCGGCCGCCGTCGCGCAGGAAGAAGCTCGTCCCCGGCATCTCGATCGGCTGCTCGAAGTCGAACGGGTGGGCACTGCCGGCCCGCTCGTACTCCTCGCGGCCGCGGTAGTTGTATTCGGGCGGCGCGACCGACTCGTCGAGCGTCACGCCGAAGTCGTAGTTGAAGTCGCTGCCGTACGACGAGTACCAGGGGAAGAACCAGCCCTTCCCGGCCTTCCAGCGCTCGAGCTTCTCGATCGGCGCGCGCGAGACGTAGACAAGCTCGGTGTCGCGCTGGTGCAGGTGCTCGATCAGCCCGCGCGAGACCTCGTCGGCCCCCGCCGAGCAACTCGGGCAGCCGTCCTCCCAGCGCGGGTCGAACATCATGTGCCCGAGGATCAGCTGGCGCCGGCCACCGAAGAGGTCGAGCAGGCTCGCCTCCCCGTCGGGCCCGGTGAAGACGTACGGCTTGTCGATCTCCACCATCGGCAGCCGGCGGCGCTCGGTGTTCAGCGCGTCGCGGGCGCGGGTCAGCTCCTTCTCCTTGACCAGCAGCGCCTTGCGGGCGGCCAGCCACTCGTCTCGGGACACGGTCTGCGGAAGGCTCATGGGTCTCCTTGCTTGCGATTCTCATGAGTACTGACCGCGCGGGCGACCCCAGCTCATCGGTCTCGTGCGGGGGTGGGCCGTTTCAGCCTCGCGCACCGAGTCAAATTCGCCACACCCCGGCAAACGCGGGCCCAGGCGCGACGGCCGACACCCCCAACCAACTCATACCCTCAGCGATGCAGTTCGACCACGCCACCACCACGAACGCCGACGCGAAGCGCACCCGGCCCGACCCAGCGACGAGGAACTACAGCTCGGGCTTGCGCGGCTCGTCCGCGCGAACCTCGACGCCACCGGCGAGGCCGGGACGGGGCAGCGTGCGGGGAGCCTTCTGGCCCGGCTTGTCGGCCGGCGTGGCGGGCGCCGGAAGCTCCGGCGCCTCGTCGGGGAAGACCTCGGCCTCGGGCGTTCCGAGCAGCAGCGCCTCGAACTCGCCCTTCTCGATCGTCTCGCGACGGATGAGGATCTCCGAGACCGTGTCGAGCGTCTCGCGATGCTCGGTGAGGATGTCGCGGGCGCGCTGGTGGGCGCCCTCGACGACGCGGCGGATCTCGTCGTCGATCTCGCGCGCGATCTCGTCGGAGTAGTCCGGCTCGGAGGACATGTCGCGGCCGAGGAACGGCTGCGAGTGGTCGTGTCCGAAGACGCGCGGGCCGAGGCGCTCGCTC
The DNA here is from genome assembly GCA_030681525.1 of Solirubrobacteraceae bacterium. Classification (GTDB taxonomy): domain Bacteria; phylum Actinomycetota; class Thermoleophilia; order Solirubrobacterales; family Solirubrobacteraceae; genus CADCVQ01. The sequence continues at coordinate 53,422 of JAUXSD010000009.1, read as the reverse complement.
ATGCCGTAGCGCATGACCATGGCCTTCGCCGTCGCCGTGACCTTCTCGAGGTCGTTCGACGCGCCCGTCGTGATCTCGCTGAAGACGATCTCCTCCGCGGCGCGGCCGCCGAGCGTCATCGCCATCGAGTCGGTGAGCTCCGCGCGCGTCGTGAGGAACTTGTCCTCCTGCGGCATCGAGATCGTGTAGCCGAGGGCCTGCCCGCGGCCGATGACCGAGATCTTGTGCACCGGGTCGGAGTGCTCGAGGTAGTGGCCGACGATGGCGTGGCCCATCTCGTGGAAGGCGGTGATCCGGCGCTCCTTCTCGCTCATGACCCGGGTCTTCTTCTCCGGGCCGGCGATGACGCGCATGATCCCCTCCTCGAGCTCGTGCTGGCCGATCTCCTTCTTGCCCGTGCGGGCGGCGAGCAGAGCGGCCTCGTTGACGAGGTTGGCGAGGTCGGCGCCGGTGAAGCCCGGCGTCTGGCCGGCGAGATCGTCGGTGTTGATCTCCTTGGCCAGCGGCTTGCCGCGCGTGTGGACCTCGAGGATCTTCGCGCGGCCCTTGCGGTCGGGGCGGTCGACGACGATCTGGCGATCGAAGCGGCCCGGGCGCAGCAGCGCGGGGTCGAGGATGTCGGGACGGTTCGTGGCGGCGATGAGGATGATGTTGTCGGTCATCGTGAAGCCGTCCATCTCGACGAGCAGCTGGTTGAGCGTCTGCTCGCGCTCGTCGTGACCGCCGCCCATGCCGGCGCCGCGATGGCGGCCGACGGCGTCGATCTCGTCCATGAAGATGATGCAGGGGCTGTTCTGCTTGGCCTGTTCGAAGAGGTCGCGGACGCGGGAGGCACCGACGCCGACGAACATCTCGACGAAGTCCGAGCCGGAGATCGAGAAGAACGGGACGCCCGCCTCGCCGGCCACCGCGCGGGCCAGCAGCGTCTTGCCGGTGCCGGGAGGCCCGAAGAGCAGCACGCCCTTGGGAATCCGGGCCCCCAAGGCCTGGAACTTCTTGGGGTTCTCGAGGAACTCCTTGATCTCGTGCAGCTCCTCGACCGCCTCGTCGGCGCCGGCGACGTCACGGAACGTGATCTTCGGCGCGTCGACGGACATCCGCTTGGCCTTGGACTTGCCGAACGACATGACCTTCGATCCGCCGCCCTGCATCTGGTTCATGAGGAAGATCCAGAACCCGATGAACAGCAGGAACGGCAGGACGTAGGTGAGCATCGAGATCCACCCGTTCGTGCGGGTGCCCTTGATGTCGAAGGAGGCGATCTTCTTGTCGGCCTCGGCGGCCGCCAGCTGGCGGGTCAGCTCGTCGCCGTACTCGGTCGCGAAGCCGATCTCGTACTGGCCCTTGTCGTTGCGCAGGGTGACGAGCAGCTCGTTGGAGCGATTGCGCATCTCGACGCTCTTGATCGCGCCGGTGTTGAGCTGCTGGGTGAACGTCCCGAAGCCCGGATCCTTCTTCTTGTTGGGGCTCGAGATCAGCTGCTGCGCGAAGAACGCCAAGATCACGACGATCAGGATCGGGAATGCGGCGCTCTTGGAAAATCGGCTCATAAAAGTGTGGAAACCCAGGTTGTTCGGGGATGGCCAGCCTAGCAGGGGTACGTGAGCGCTCGACCCGGTGGATCACACTTCGGCGCTGCCCTACGGGGTCCTATCGGCAGCTCACTCCTCGGTCTGAAGCACCGCGACATACGGGAGGTTGCGGTACCGCTCGACGTGGTCGAGGCCGTAGCCGACGACGAAGCGGTTGGGGATCTCGAAGCCGACGTAGCGCGGCTCGAGCGCCACCTTCAGCCGGGCGGGCTTCGTCAGCAGCGCGCAGACCTCCATCGAGGCGGGGTTGCGCACGCCGAGGTTGCGCAACAGGTATTGCAGCGTCAGGCCCGAGTCGACGATGTCCTCGACGATCAGGACGTGGCGCCCCTCGAGCGTGGTGTCGAGATCCTTGAGGATCCGCACGACGCCCGAGGAGTCCGTCGACGAGCCGTAGCTGGCGACGGCCATGAAGTCGACCTCGCAGGGCACGTCGATGTGGCGCATGAGGTCCGACAGGAAGAAGACGGCGCCCTTGAGCACGCCCACGAGCAGCAGATCGCGCCCCTCGTAGTCCCGCGTGATCTGGCGTCCCAGCTCACGGACCCGGCGCGCGAGTTCATCTGGCTGGACGAGGATCTCGCCGACGGCGGCGTCGCGCATGGACGAGGCAGTCTGTCAGGCGGGCGACCGGGGCTGACGGTCGGGCGTGGGGGCGGAGCGGCCCGCGGGCGTCGGCTCGACGCGCAGCAGCCCGCCGCTGACGACCGCGCGGGCGCCGTCGCCGAGGTCCAGCGCCCCGTCGCCGAGCGCGAGGATGTCGCGCGTGCGACCCGGCGCGCGGGCGCACAGCCGGCCGACGGCGTCCTCGGCCAGGCGCCGCACGACGAGCCGCGCCAGCGCCGGGGGCAGCGCCCTGAGATGGTCGATCGCGATGTGGTCGCGGCCCGCCAGCGCGGTCTCGACGACCTCGTCGAGCACCGCGGCCTCGTCGCGCAGCAGCTCGGCGGTGCGCACGACGTTGCGCTCGGCGGCCGGGTGCAGCTCGCGCAGCGCCGGAACGAGGCCGGCGCGGGCGCGGTTGCGGGCGTAGGCCGGGTCCTCGTTGGAGACGTCGTCGCGCCAGCTCAGCCCGCGGGCGGTGCAGTGCGCGGCGGTCTCCTCGCGCGTGACTCTGAGCAGCGGGCGCAGCAGGCGCCCGTCGCGCTCGGCCATGCCGAGCAGCGCGCGGCGCCCCGGCGACGCGGCCAGCCGGTAGAGCACGGTCTCGGCCTGGTCGCTGGCGGTGTGGCCCGTCGCGAGGTGCGCGCCGCGGGCGAGCGCCAGCCGGCGGCCGGCGCCGAGGCGCACGTCGCGCGCCCACGCCTGCAGGTTGCCGGCCTCGGGCGGCCGCGCGGCGACCTCCAGCGTGAGCTCGACCCCGAGCCGCGCGCAGAGCGCACGGCAGTGCGCCGCGTCGGCGGCGGCGTCCTCGCGCAGGCCGTAGTCGACGTGCAGCGCGCCGACCGCCGCGGGTCCCGCGAGGCGCACCGCGACGTCGAGCAGGCAGACCGAGTCGCGGCCGCCGGAGAGCAGCACCACGACGGGCTCGCCGGGCGGCAGCAGGCCGGTGGCCCGGACGCGCTCGAGCAGGTCCATGACGCGAGTCTAGATCGGCCGGGTGGGCGGGACGGGACGGTGTCCCCTAGGGATGATTCCCGATAGGCAGCGCGGCCCTGCGGCCCGACACTCATCCCATGGACTCGACACCTCAGCTCCCCCCGCCTGCACCCCCGTCACCGCCGCCACCCTCCGGCCCCGATCCCGGCCCCCGGCGCCTCACGCGCTCGGCCGCCGATCGGATGGTCGGCGGCGTCTGCGGCGGCATCGGCCGCTACTTCGGCATCGACCCCACGCTCGTGCGGATCGGCTTCGTCGCGCTCGCCCTGCTCGGCGGCACCGGCCTGATCGTCTATGCCGCCGCGCTGCTGCTCGTCCCGCTCGACGATGCCGACGCGCCGGCCACCTCCAGCCCGCGCGATCGCAACACCGCGGTCGGGCTGCTCATCGCCTTCGTCGTGATCGGCCTCGGCCTGGGTGGATTCGGCCTCGGCTTCGGCGGCGCGCTCGTCCCGCTCGGCTTCATCGCGCTGGCCGGCCTGGCGGTCTGGTGGCTGGCCTCGGGTGAGCGACCGAGCGGGAGCCCGGCGACCGTCGTGCGGCGCGCGGCGATGGGCGTCGGGCTGCTGGTCGGCTGCTTCGCGCTCTCCGTCGCGAGCTTCTTCGCCAGCGGCCTGGGCGGCGGCATCGTCGTCGCCTCGATCGTCATCGCCGCGGGCGCCGGCCTCGTCGCGGCCGCCTTCGTCGGCGGCGCGCGCTGGCTCGTCCTGCCCGCGCTGGCGATCGCGCTGCCGCTGGCGTTCGTCTCGGCGGCCGGCATCGACCTCGACGGCGGCTTCGGCGAGCGCCAGGAGCGGCCCGGTTCGCTGGCCGAGGTCGAGCAGAGCTACCGCCTTGGCGCCGGTCAGCTCGTCGTCGACCTGCGCGACGTCGACCTGCCGGCCGGCGACCATCCGCTGTCGGTGCGGATCGGCACCGGGCATGCGCTGGTGCTCGTCGACCAGGACGTGTGCGTCGCCAGCCGCGCCCAGGTCGGCATCGGGGGCGTCGCCATCTTCGATCGCGACGGCGGCGGCATCGACGTCGACTGGCGCGACTCGCGGCGCGCGCCGGACGACACCGCGCGGCTCGTCCTCGACGGCGAGGTCGGTCTCGGCCTCATCGAGGTCCGCCACGCCCGCGACCTGGGACCGCACGGCCCCAACTGGGACCGCAACCGCGCAAACGAGCGCAACACCGCGTGCATCACGTCGTGAAGCGCGGCCGTCCCGACCCGCTGCTGCTCGTCGCCGGCTGTGTGCTCGCCGTGTTCGGCGTCGTGCTGCTGCTCGACCGCACCGGGACGATCGAACTGAGCTTCGGCTCGATGGCCCCCATGGCGTTCGCCGTCGTGGGGGCCGTTCTGCTCGCGACCGGCCTCACCCGGCGAGAATGAGCGAGATGGCCGTGACCCCGTCCGAGCGAGCCGCCCCCCTGCGCGACCTGCGGCGCGACCCGGACAACGGCATGGTGGCCGGCGTCTGCGAGGGACTCGGCAAGCGCCTGGACATCGACCCGCTGCTGCTGCGGATCGTCTTCGGCGCCACGACGCTGGCCAGCGGCCTGGGGCTCGTCGCCTACGCCCTGGCCTGGATGCTCGTGCCGGCGCAGGACCGCGGACCCGCCGCGGTCGTCTCGCCGGCGGTGCTGCGCACGAGGCGCAACCGCCGCGCCGCGCTCGAGGTCGGGCTCGGCACGGGCTGCCTCGTCATCGCGCTGCTGCTGACGTTCCGCGCGGCGGGGCTGCCGTTCTCGGACGCGCTGACGTGGCCGGCGGTGCTCGTCGCCGCGGGCGGTGCGCTCATCTGGCGCCAGTCCGTGGGGCGGCCGGGCGCGCGGCGCGTCGAGGTGGCGGAGGCCGGGGCGCGACCGGCCGGCACCGGCGCCGTGGCGCCGGTCGCCCCGCTGCTGCTCGACGGGGCCGCGATCGACTCGCGCCCGGCGGTCATCTCGCGGATCGGCATCGGCGTCACGCTCGTCATCGCCGCGGCGATCGTCTTCCTGCAGATCACCGGGGCGCTGGCCGCCGCGACCGACGTCGCGCTGGCGGCGATCGTCGTGGCCATCGCGCTCGTCGTGATCTTCGCTCCGTTCTTCTTTCGCCTCGTGACGTCGCTGTCGCTCGAGCGCGCCGAGCGGATCCGCTCGCAGGAGCGCGCCGAGGTCGCCGCGCACCTGCACGACTCCGTGCTGCAGACGCTGGCGCTCGTGCAGAAGCGCGCCGACGACCCGCGCGCGGTCGCCGCGCTGGCGCGCCGCCAGGAGCGCGAGCTGCGCACCTGGCTGACGGGCGCGCCGGCCCATGCCGCGGGCGAGCGCTGGCTGGCCGCCGCGCTGCAGGCCGCGGCCGAGGAGGTCGAGGAGGCGCACGGCGTGGCGATCGACATCGTGACGGTGGGTGACGCGCCGCTGGACCGCGACGGCGAGGCGCTGGTCGCCGCCGCCCGCGAGGCGATGCTCAACGCCGCGAAGTTCGCGGGCGACGCGGGCGCGGTGGCGGTCTACGCCGAGGCCGGTGACGAGCGCCTGGAGGTCTTCGTCCGCGACCGCGGGCCGGGCTTCGACCCGGCAGCGGTGCCGGCCGACCGGCGCGGCGTGCGCGAGTCGATCCTCGGGCGCATGGAGCGCCATGGCGGGCGTGCCGCGATCCACGCGGCGCCCGGCAGCGGCGGGACCGAGGTCGAGCTCGTGCTCGAGCGCGGCGCCGGGGAGGGCTCGTCATGAAGCCTGCGCCGGAGGTCAGCGTCGTGCTCGTCGACGACCACGCCCTGTTTCGCGCCGGCGTGCGCGCCGAGCTCGACGGGCTCGTCGACGTCGTCGGCGCTGCGGCGACCGTGGCGGAGGCGGTCGCGTTGATCTGCGAGCTCGCGCCGGACGTGGTCCTGCTCGACGTGCACATGCCCGACGGCGGCGGGTTGGAGGTCCTGCGCCAGGTCGGCGCCGGCGCCCCGGCCACGCAGTTTCTCGCGCTGTCGGTGTCCGATGCCGCCGAGGACGTCATCGCGGTGATCCGGGCCGGCGCGCGCGGCTACGTGACGAAGACGATCTCCGGCGCCGACCTGGCCGACGCGGTGCGCCGCGTGCACGAGGGCGATGCGGTGTTCTCGCCGCGCCTGGCCGGCTTCGTGCTCGACGCGTTCGCGGGGGCCGCGCCGGCCGCGGCCAGCGCGGCCGCCGACGAGGCCGACCTCGACCAGCTCACGCCGCGCGAGCGCGAGGTGCTGCAGCACATCGCGCGCGGCTACATGTACAAGGAGATCGCGCAGCGGCTGGGGATCTCGGCGAAGACCGTCGAGGCGCACGTCTCGGCGGTGCTGCGCAAGCTGCAGCTCTCCAGCCGCCACGAGCTGTCGCGGTGGGCGGCGGACCGGCGGATGCTGGAGTAGTTTCGGCGCGAGCGTGACGTGCGAGTGACATCGCCACACCCGACGCTCAGACGGGCATCGTGACGCACCCGGTCCGACATCCGTACCCGGCGCGTCACGACCCACGCCGAACCCGGCGCGCCCGCCGCCGCCAGACAAGACCCACACCCTCAGAGCCGCAGTTCGCCGACGACTACGCGAACACGGCGCGACAGCGCAGGCCCAGAGCCGCCAGCTCGCCCAGGAGGCGTAGATTTCGCGCATGATCGACCACATCAAGCTGCACGTCGCCGACGCCGAGCGCAGTAAGGCGTTCTACGAGCAGGCGCTGGCGCCGCTCGGCTATCGCGTCGTCATGGAGCCGGCCCCCGGCGTCGTGGGGATGGGTCCGCGGTTTCCGGACCTCTGGCTGGCGCAATCCGACGCGCCGACGGTCGCCCACGTCGCGCTGCGCGCCGAGGACCGCGCGGCCGTCGACGCATTTCACGCCGCCGCCCTCGCCGCCGGCGGCAACGACAACGGCGGACCCGGGCTGCGGCCGCAGTACCACCCCGGCTACTACGGCGCCTTCGTCCTCGATCCCGACGGCAACAACCTCGAGGCCGTCCACCACACGTTCTGAGGCGCCGGCGCCTCAGCCGTCTCCCCGCCGCCGCGCGACGAACAGCTCGGTCGGCTCGCTGAAGCCCTTCAGCCGCACCTCGCCGATGCGCTCGAACACGAGGTCCGGCCCGGCCGCCTCGACGACCGGGCGCGTGACGAGCACCTCGCCGGCCGCCGAGCGCGCCGACACCCGCGCGGCCTGGTTGACCTCGCGCCCGAAGTAGTCGCCGTCGCGGTAGACGACCTCGCCGCAGTGCATCCCGACACGCGGCAGCGGCCGTGTGGTCTGGGCGGCCTGGAAGGCCACGGCCCAGTCCGCCAGCGCCGCGACGTCGCCGGCGACGACCATCACCGCGTCGCCGATCGTCTTGACGATCCGCGCGTCCTCGGGCAGCCCCTGCTCGACCTCCGCGACGAAGCGCTCGACGACGTCCACCGCGTGCTCGTCGCCGAGCTCCTCGGTCATCCGCGTGTAGCCGGCGAGGTCGGCGAACGCGATCGCGACGCGCAGGTGGCCGAGGTCGAGATCCGGATGGCCGTCGAGCTCGGCCTCCATGTGGCCGACGACGTCCTGGTCGATGAAGTGCCCCAGCAGGCGCTGGTGGACGAGGTCCATGACCGGCGTGGCGAGCGGCAGGACGTCGGCGACAAGGTCGCGCATCGATTCGGACAGCTCCACGCCCGGCACGCCATCGCGCATGAGCGGCTCGTGGACGTAGAGGTGAAACAGCCGCACCTCCGCGTCGGCGATCTGGGCGAGCGCCTGCCCGTACACGCGCACGAGCTGCAGGAACGCGACGAGCGGAAACCCCGCCGCGAGCGCCGCCGCCGAGTAGCGCAGCAGCTCGAGCTCGCCGGCGGTGAGCCGGCGCTCGGCCTGTGCGGGCAGCCCGAGCGTCATGAGGATGCGCTCGCTGAGCGCCGGCTCCAGGCCGGTCTGCACGAACGCCTCCTCGAGCGTGTGCGTGGCGGCGGGGGGCGGCAGCAGCGTCTGCATGTAGCTCGACACGAGGCGCCCGCTCTCGCCGGCCGCGCGGATCTGCTCGAGCGAGTAGCCGCGGTCGCGCATCCGCGCGACGAGGCGGGCGTGCGCGACGGCGGTCGGCGTCCAGACGCCGTCATACTGCGGCAGCAGGCCGCGGTCGATCCAGCGGCGCAGCGTCGCCGGGCTCGTGCCGATGTCGCGCGCGACCTCGGCGGCGGTCGGCGGAGGCGAGCCGGACATCGCGGAAGCGCTCAGAATGACGGCGGGACCGTGGTCCCGCCGCCTGCGGGCGTCAGGGCCCGCTGCCTCGGTCGACGGCGCTCGTCTTCGTACCGGCGGCGCCTCGCGGATGGCGAACCAACCACTGTTCGACCTGGTAGCTGATTCATATGCCTCGCGCGCCGCCCTGTCAACGGTTCTTAATGTCCGCGGGTGCGCGCGTGAGGCCGATCACACCTCGAGGTGCGGGTACTCGGCCTTGACGACCTCGCGGTACTGGGCGTAGACGGGCTTGGTGATCGGGATCAGCGCGAGCGCCGCCTTCACGTCGCCGCTCGTCTTGATCCGGCGCCGGGCGATCGCGATCGGCACGTTCTCCTTGCCCTGGAAGTACTTGTTCGCGGTCTCGGAGGACATCGACATCTTGACCTTGGGCTTCCAGTCGATGTCGTCGTTCCACTGCCAGTGCAGGCAGCCCTCCTCGCCCTCGTAGGCGCCGCGGATGTTGACGACCATGTCGACGTCGTCGAACTCGAAGCGCTGCGGCACATCGGCGTCGCGCAGCTTGGGGCCCATGTCCGGGTCCTCGCTCATGAGCGTGAAGATGCGGTCCATCACCTCGCGAAACTCCTTCGGGCCGCTGAACTCGGCACCCATGCGTGACCTCCTTGGCTGACTGCAGTGGTCGTTACCCGGCGGCGGGCGGCGACTTGCGCGCCCGCTTCGCCGCGGCCGGCTTCGCGGCCGAAGACTTCGTCCCCGCGGCGCGCTTCGCGGCGGTGGGCCTGGCGGCCGTGCGCTTCGCCGCGGCCGGCTTGGCGGCACCGGCGCGCGGGCGGCGCGGCGCCGGGCCCGGCTTGACCTCCAGCGAGTCGACGCGGGTGCGCAGCGCGGCGAGGTCCGAGCGCAGCTTCTTGATCTCCGAGCGCAAGGCCTTGACGTCGGCCTCGCTGGCCGGGCGCAGCTCGTCGACGGCCCCGCGCAGGCGGCCGGCGGTGTTGCCGATCTCGTCGAGCACCCCGGAGATCGTGTCGCGCGGGATCTGCGACTTGAAGGCCTGATCGACGGCGTCGCGGACGGCATCGGCCCGCGAGGCGCTCTTCTTTTTGGCCATGCCCCGATCATATGCCGCTCCCCCATGCCCGTCCACATCCACCCCACCGCCCCGCTGGCCTCGCGCGCGCTGCTGCCCGGAGATCCCGGTCGCGCGCTCGCGCTCGCGCAGCTCGTGCTCTCGGAGCCCAAGATGTTCAACCACAACCGCGGCCTGTGGGGCTACACCGGCACGGCCGCCGACGGCGAGCCGATGACGATCCAGAGCACCGGGATGGGCGGCCCGAGCGCGGCGATCGTGCTCGAGGAGCTCTGCGACCTCGGCCTGACGCACGCGATCCGGGTCGGCACGTGCGGGGCGCTGGACCCCGCGCTCGCGCTCGGCGACCTCGTGATCGCCGACGCCGCGCTGGCCTACGACGGCGCCAGCCGGGCGCTCGGCGCCGACGGGCGCGTGGCGGCCGACCCCGGGCTCGTCGCCGCGCTGCGCAGCGCGGCGAGCGGCGCGGCGCTCGACCGCGCACGCGCGCACGGCGGGGCGATCGCGACGAGCGACCTGTTCTACGAGCGTGACCTCACGCGCGCCCACGCGTGGCGCGAGGCCGGCGCGCTGGCGGTCGAGATGGAGGCGGCGACGCTGCTGCAGGTCGGGCGGCTGCGCGGCATCCACGTCGGCTGCCTGCTGGCGGTGAGCGACGTCTTCAGCGCAGAGGGCGAGCGGCGCCGGATCGACGGCGAGGCGCTGCTGCGGGCGGCCGAGCATCTGGGCCGCGTCGGCGCGAACGCGCTCGCGGCGGTCGCGGCCTAACTCAGCCCGAGACCTTCAGGCGCTCCTGGCGCGGCGAGACGGACTTCGCCGCCGTGGGCAGGGCGGCGTGCAGGCCGTGCAGCTCCTTCGTCAGGGCCGCCAGGTGGTTCTCGATCGCCTCCAGGCGCGACTCGAGGCCGGCCGCGGTCGCCGTGGCGGCGACGCGCTCGTCGAGGCGGTCGATGCCGTCCTCGATGCCCTCCAGGCGCTGGGAGACCGAGCGCACCCGCCGCGTCAGGCGCTCGATGTCGGCCGCCGACGGCAGCATGAGCGCACCGAGCGCGGCCTCCTGGGCACTGGCGGCCTTCTCGCGCGCGTCGAACGCGCGCTGGAGGGCGCCCGCGACGAGCGGGTTGGCCATGAGGTCCTCAGCGAGCTTGCCGAGCGTGTCCTCGCCCTGCTTCGTCAGCCGCTCGCGCAGCCCATCGGCCTCGTCATAGTCGCTCATCGAACGGGATTTCCTCCTGATTGGCGGGGCCGACGGAGGCTACCGCAGTGCTCTTGCCTCGCGGGCGCGCGTGAAGCAAACGCGGCCGGCCGCGTGTCGCAAGAATCGAAGCGGCCCTTGCCGTTGTCCGCCGCGCCCGCTGTAATGGCCGGACGCGGGGCGCATGCGGGGCAGCCACTTATCGCGGGTTTAGCGTTCGACGCCGATTCCCGATAGTCTGCCGCGCACGCGCATCGGGCTCGCGTATTCGGGACACCTCCAGGGGGGAGATGCAGGAACACATGCACCACAAGCGTAGGCTTCTCATCGCCTTGGCCATGACCGGCGGTATCGGCGTCAGTCTTGGAACCTTTGCGTCACCAGCGGCGGCCGTGCCCCGCTCATTCGAGCTCACGCTCCTTGGCAACATCAAGCGCACGATCACGCTGGACATCCCGGCTGAGACTCCGCTGGACCAGGTCAAGATCCCTGGCCTGAAGCTGCCGCTGCTCAGCCTCGTCGAGACGACGTCGCCCAGCACCCCGTCCGGTCCGCTGCTGTCCATCAAGCCGACGGCGCCCGCGCAAGGGGCCCCGGCCGCTCCGGCGTCGCCCGCCGCCGAGGCGCAGGACCAGCTGCTCGACGTCCTCAAGCCGAGCAAGAAGAAGAAGGGCAAGCCGTCCGTCGGCCAGCCCGTCTTCGATTCCGCCGGTCGTCTTCTCAGCACGCAGCTGCCCGAGCGCGAGCGCCCCACGAAGACCCGGCTGCGTCACTCCGACGGCGTCCCGACGCTCACGAACCCGGCTCTGTCGCTGGCAACCCTTGGGCCAGTCCCGGTCGGCGTCCCGAACTTCTTCATCAACAAGTTCCGCATCCCGCCGTTTTTGCTGTCGATCTACCAGGCCGCCGGCATCCAGTACGGCGTGCGCTGGGAGGTCCTGGCCGCGATCAACGAGATCGAGACCGACTACGGCCGCAACCTCAACGTGTCGTCCGCCGGGGCCATGGGCTGGATGCAGTTCATCCCGTCGAGCTGGAAGTCCTTCGGCGTCGATGCCAACGGCGACGGCAAGAAGGACCCCTACAACCCGGTCGACGCGATCTTCGCGGCAGCGCGCTACCTCAAGGCGGCGGGGGCCGACCAGGATCTGCGCAAGGCGATCTTCGCCTACAACCACGCCGACTGGTACGTCGACTCCGTGCTCATGCGGGCGCGCTTCATCGGCGGCATGCCCTCTGACCTGATCGGCTCGCTCAGCGGTCTGACCCAGGGCCTGTTCCCGGTGCACGCCACCGCGAAGTACGCCGACGACATCTCCGAGCGCGACGTCAACCGCCGCGTGGCCCGCGGCAAGAACGCCGCACTGCCGGTCGAGGGCGTCACCACCCGCCGCGGGATCAACATCTTCGCCAAGGCGGGGTCGCCGGTCGTCGCTGTCCAGGACGGCAAGATCGTCAAGGTCGGCCAGAACAAGCGCCTCGGCAACTTCGTGATGCTGCGCGACGTCTACGGCAATACCTACACGTACGCGGGCCTGAAGAAGGTCGCATCGCAGGTGCCGGTGCCCAAGAAGAAGACGCAGAGCAAGGAGTCCATCCGCAAGGAGCTCGCGCTCCCGAAGGCCGAGGCTGCGCCGACGCAGGCTGCCAGCGCCGGCTCGAACAAGGTCAAGTCGACCGCCAAGAAGGTCGTCGAGCCGGTCGTCGACGCGGCGTCGAAGCTCACGAAGGAGCGCCTGTTCGCCAACCCGACGCGTCCGAACGCGATGTCGGCGGGTGGCAAGGAGCAGCTGCTCGAGTCCGAGTCCGCCCTGGCGGACGGCACGAGCATCAAGTCCTACTTCACCGGGGTCTACGGCCTCAACCGTGACGACGTCGTGCTCAAGAGCCTCGTTCCGGGCCGTCGCGTCATCGCGGGCACGATCCTCGGCCGCATCGGCACGACCGCCAAGGGCGTCGCGCCGCACACGCTGTTCGAGATCCGGCCGGCCGGCCGCGGTGCTCCGCGGATCGATCCGAAGCCGATCCTCGACGGCTGGAAGCTGCTCGAGTCCACCGCGATCTACCGCGCTCAGGGCAAGAACCCGTTCTTCGGGGAGGACGCCCAGGGCGCGACGGTCGGCCAGATCCTGCTCATGAGCAAGGACACGCTCATCCAGCGCGTCCTGGCCAACCCGAGGATCGAGCTGTACTCGTGCGGTCGCCGCGATGTCGCGGCGGGCGTCGTCGACCGCCGCGTGCTCGCGACGCTCGAGTTCCTCGCCTCGTCGGGCCTGAAGCCGACGGTCACGTCGCTGCGCTGCGGCCACGGCTTCTACACCGCAGGCGGCAACGTCTCGGCCCACTCGTCGGGCAACGCGGTCGACATCGCCAAGATCAACGGCATCCCGATCATGGGCAACCAGGGCGGCGGGTCGATCACGGACATCGCGGTGCGCCGCATGCTGACGCTGCAGGGCACGATGCAGCCCGCGCAGATCATCACGCTCATGACGTACGAGGGCGCGGCGAACACGCTGGCGATGGGCGATCACGCCGACCACATCCACGTCGGCTTCCGTCCGCAGTTCGATCCGAGCAAGGGCGGCAGGCTGACCGAGTCGGTCCTCAAGCCCTCGCAGTGGATCAAGCTCATCGATCGCCTCGGCCAGATCGACAACCCGACGGTGAAGCTGGCGCCGTCGAAGTACGCGATCAAGGCCGTCGGGCGCGCCAGCCGCGCGCACAAGGGCGACTGATGGGTCCGTCCGCAAGTTCTGCGGCTTTTCCGGGCGCCCGATCCGCGCCTGACGGGCGCCGGCGCCCGCCCTCGTGCCACCAGCACGAAGGCGGGACACCGTCGGCCCGTCAGATCGCGGCCGGGCATCCCGGAAAACCTCACAGCACTTCCGGCCGGGCCCACTAGCCGTCAGTCGAAATAGGGACGTACCCGAAACCGCCGTGACTTCCGGGTCGCGGCGGTTTCGCTTTGTGCAGTTCGAATACCCCTGGGCGCTGGGCCCGGAGCCCGGCCGCTACACGATCCGCGAGCGGCTGGGCGAGCCTCCCTCCCACGTGCTCGTGATCGATCTGCTCGGCGCGCAGGAGCGCCGGCTGCTGCCGCGGCGCCGGCGCGCCAGCGCCGCGGAGCCCGAGCCGCCGCCCGAGCCGGTGCTGACGTCGCGCGCGACGCTGATCGACACGGTGCCCCTCGACGGCTACGAGGCGGCCGCCGCCTGGCTGGGCGGCGGCGACCTCGACGCGATCGCCGACGCCGCGGTCGTGCGCCTCAACCGCGTGCTGCACGCGCACCGCATCGCCGCCGCCGACCCCTACGCGCGCGAGGTCGCGCGCGCGCAGGCGCTCGTCGTGCGCGCCGGCTTCGGCCACGGTGAGCGCGTGGCAGAGGGCCGCTGGGAGCGGGCCCGCGAGCTGCCCCGTGCCGCACCGGGCTCGCTGCGGCCGCGGGCCGCCGCGCTGCGACCGCAGGAGCGTCTCGCCGCGCTGCTGGCCGCCCGCGACGCCGCCCTGGCCTGCGAGGAGCTCACGCTGCGCACGCGCGCCGACGCCGACGCGGAGCGCTGGCGCGAGGCGGCGCTGGGTCTGCGGATCGCGTTCGAGGCAGCGCTCGCCGAGCTCGAGCCGTGGCGCGAGCAGGTCACCGGCCTCGCCGACCGCCTCGCGCAGCTGCGCGAACATCGCACCGCCGTCGGCGCGGTGGCCGGCGCCGCGCTGCAGGGCGGCCTGCAGGACGACCAGATCGCGCTCATCCGCACGGTGTTGGGCCGCCTCGAGGCCGCGCTGCGCGCGCGCACGGCCGGCGGCGTCTGACGCCCGCCCGCCGCGCCCGCGCGCCGCGGGCGCTCAGCCGGTCACGGCGAGCTCCTCTTCCATGTCCTCGCTGTACTCGCCCTGGCGCGCCGCGCCGGTGCAGCGGGCGCGGTGGCGGTACTGCGCCTGGGCGTCCTGGCGCTTGGCGTCGTCGCCCGCCCAGGTCGTCAGGGCCGCCGCCTGCAGGCCGCGGCCGTAGGAGAAGGAGACCTCCCAGGGCTGCGGGCCCATCTGGTTCATGAGGTTCAGCCGGATCGTGGCGTCCTCGTCGCTCTGGCCGCCCGACAGGAAGGCGATGCCCGGCACCGCCGCGGGAACGTGGCGGCGCAGGCAGCGCAGCGTGCGCTCGGCGACCTCCTCGTGCGAGGGCTGGTCGGAGGACGCGTAGCCGGCCAGCACCATGTTCGGCTTGAGCAGCATGCCCTCCAGCAGCACGCGCTGCTGGCGCAGCTCGGCGAACACCGCCGCCAGGACCGTCCCGCTGACCTCCTCGGCGCGATCGATCGTGTGGTCGCCGTCCATGAGGACCTCGGGCTCGACGATCGGGACGATCCCGGCCTCCTGGCAGAGCGCCGCGTAGCGCGCGAGCGCGTGGGCGTTGACCCCGATCGCGTACGGGGTCGGGCGCTCGTCGTCGAGGCTGATCACGGCCCGCCACTTCGCAAACCGCGCGCCGCCGTCGTAGTACTCGGTGAGGCGGTCGCGCAGGCCGTCGAGGCCCTCGGTGATCGTCTCGCCGTCGGCGCCGGCGAGCGGCTTGGCGCCGGTGTCGACCTTGATGCCGGGGATCACGCCCTGCTGCTGGAGCAGGCGCGGGAACGGCGTGCCGTCCGCCGTCGACTGGCGAAACGTCTCGTCGTAGAGGATCACGCCGCTGATGTGCTCCGCGGCGCCCTCGGTCGTGAACAGCAGCTCGCGCAGCGCGCGGCGCATCTCCTCGCTCTCCTCGACGCCCGCGGCCTTCAGGCGCTTGTTCATCGTGCCGTTGCTCTCGTCGGCCGCCAGGATGCCCTTGCCCTCGGCCACCAGGGCGGCCGCCGTCTGTCGAAGCTCGTCTGACATGGCGTTTCTTCTCCGATCGGCGTTCTCCCTCCGACGTTCCCCGCCAGCCGGAACCGAAACGCTCAGAGCGCCGCGACGAGCGCCGCGAGCTCGGCCTCGACGTCGCCGGTCAGGCGCACGGCGGCGCGGGCGTCGTACGGCGTCGGGCCCTGCGTGACGATCGCGATCGCTCCGCCGCGCGAAAGCGTGACCGCCGGCAGCTGCGCGACCGGATGGACCTCGAGCGAGGAGCCGATGCAGAGCAGCAGGTCGGCGCCCTCAGCCAGCGCGGTCGCGCGCCCCAGCGCCGCCGCGGAGAGAAACTCGCCGAACAGGACGACGTCGGGCTTCAGCGGGCGCCCGCAGTGACACAGCGGCACCGTCGACTCCCCCAGCCGCTCGATCACAACGGCGAGCTCGGGACGCGCCCCGCACGACAGGCAGACGCACGCCGCGATCGAGCCGTGCACCTCGACGAGCTCGCGCGTGCCGGCCTTGCGGTGCAGCATGTCGATGTTCTGCGTGACGACGGCATCCAGGTGTCCGCCGCGCTCGAGCTCGGCGAGCGCGCGGTGCGCGCCGTTGGGTCGCTTGTCGCCGAGCGTCTGGAAGCGGTCGCCGTAGAAGGTCCAGAAGCGCTCGGGGTCGGCGCGCCAGGCGTCGATGTGGGCGACCTCCATCGGGTCGACGTTCTCCCACAGGCCGGTCCCGGGCGTGCGGAAGTCCGGGATCCCGGAGGGAACCGAGATCCCGGCGCCGGTGAGCGCGACGACGGACCCGGCGCGGCGGACGAGCCGCGCCAGCTCCTGCACGGCGGCGGTGCGCGCGCGGGCGGCTACCGCCCGCTCCACTGCGGCGAGCGCTTGCCGAGAAAGGCGCCGATGCCCTCGCGGGCGTCGGCGCTGACGAACACCTCGCCGAAGGCCTGCTTCTCCGCGGCGATCCCCTCGTCGAGGTCGGCGTCGCCTGCTGTTGTCCGCTTGATCGCGGCGACCGCCAGCGGCGCCTGGCCGCCGAGCTTGCGCGCCCACGCGCGCGCCACGTCGTGCAGCTCGTGGTCGGGCACCACGCGGTTGACGAGCCCGATCTCGTAGGCCTCCTCGGCCGAGATCGGGTCGCCGGTCAGGTTGAGCTCCAGCGCCCGCGCCGTGCCGACGAGCCGCGGCAGCCGCTGGGTGCCGCCGAAGCCGGGGATGATCCCGAGGTTGACCTCGGGCTGCCCGAAGCTCGCCGACTGCGCGGCGATCCGTACGTCGCAGCCCATCGCCAGCTCACAGCCGCCGCCGTAGGCCACGGCGTTGACCGCGGCGATCGTGATCGTCGAGGAGCACTCCATCCGGCGCAGCAGCGCGTGCATGTCGTCGAGCAGCTTCGCGCCGGTCTGCGCGTCGAGCTTCGTGAACGCCTTGATGTCGGCGCCGGCGCACCACAGCATCGGGTTGGCCGAGGCGATGATGAGCGCACGGATCGACGCGTCGGCGTCGACGTGCTCCCACACGCGCGCGAGCTCCTCGATGACCTGCGGCGCCAGCGAGTTGGCCGGCGGGCGGTCCAGCCAGGCGATCGCGTAGCCGTCGCGCGTCTCGAGCTGCACGGCCTCGCCCTGCTCGAAGCCGTCGTCGGGCGCCTTGTAGGCGAAGAAGCCCTGGCCGGACTTCGCGCCGAGGCGGCCCTGCGCGACGAGCCGGCGCAGGATCAGCGGCGGCGTGAACTGCTCGCCCCACTCCGAGGCGGCCCGCTCGAGCGCGGCGAGCACCTCGTCGAGGCCGGTCTGGTCGGCGCGCGCGAACGGCGGCGGGATGAGGCCGGCGCCGGCCATCATGCCCAGGTCGACGTCGCGCACGGTGGCCATGCCGTCCTCGAGCACGAGGCAGGCCTCGACGAAGGCCTTGAGCACGAAGCGCTGCGTGAGCTCCTCCGGGTCGAACTCGGTGTTGCCGTTCGTGCGCGGGTCGCCGTTCTCGTAGAAGCCCTTGCCGGTCTTCGCGCCGAGCTCGCCGGCGGCGACGAGCCGCTTCATGCCTTCGTGGACGTAGAAGGACTCCGAGCCGTAGGACTCCTGCAGGTGCTCGGCGACGTGCAGGACGGTGTCCAGGCCGAGCAGGTCGGTGAGGAAGAAGGGGCCCATCGGCGCGACGCGCGACGCCGAGACGGCGTCGTCGATCGCCTTGACCGAGAGGTCGTTGGCCTCCTGGAAGCGCCAGACCTCGCTGATCGCCGAGTTGAGGATCCGATTGACGACGAAGCCGGGCTCCTCGCCGCAGGCGATCGGCATCTTGCGGATCGTCTGGGCGAACGTCGTGGCGGTCTGCATCGTCTCGGGCGACGTGTCGGCGCCCTCGACGATCTCCACGAGGCGCATGAACGACGCGGGATAGAAGAAGTGAAAGCCGACGACCTTGTCGGGGCGCGACGTCGCGTCGGCCATCTCGCTGATCGACAGCGACGAGGTGTTCGAGGCGAGGATCGCGTGGCCGGGCGTGAGCGCGTCGAGCTCGGCGAAGACCGCCTGCTTGATCGCCATCCGCTCCGGGACGGCCTCGATGACGAAGTCGACGTCGCCGAAGCCCTCGTACTCCGTCGTGCCGTGGATGCGCCCGAGGATCTCCGCCGCCTGCGCGTCGGCCTGCTCCTGGGTGATCTTCTGCTTGTTGACGAGGTTGGCGAGCTGGCCGGCGGTGACCTCCTGGGCCTTCTTGAGGCCAAGCTCGACGAACTCCTGCTCCACGTCCTTCAGCACCACCGAGATGCCGGCGGAGGCGATCACCTGGGCGATCTCACCGCCCATGGTGCCGGCTCCGACGACCGCGGCCTTGAACACGAACATGCTTGTCAGGACTCCTTCTCGTTGCGGGAATGCGGCGTGAGCCGCTCAGGTTCAGCCTGCAGGTCGCGGTCGGCCTCGAGCTCGACCGCGAAGCGCCGCAGCGTGCGGCGCAGCGCGTCGCCCAGCGAGCGACGCACGAACAGGACATCGGTCAGGCGGCCGCCGAGGCCGGGCCGCTTGAGCTCGTAGTCGAGCTCGAGCGAGATCTCGCAGCCGCCGTCGTAGGCGGTGAAGCGGGCGCGCTGGCTGCCGTGCAGCTGCGGGTCCTCGACGCGCACGAGGTGGGTGACGCCGGGCTCGAAGTCGGTCACCTGCTCGACGACGCGGCCGCGGCCGTTGCGCAGCGAGTCCCACACGACGCGTGACCCCGCCCGCGGCCAGTCGCCCTCGCGGCGGGCCAGCGCGCCGTAGCCGTCCACGAACGACGGCCAGCGCTCGAGGTCCAGCCACAGCGCCTGCACCTCGGCGATCGAGGCGCCCGGCAACGCCTGCCGCGCCTCGACCGTGCCCATCGTCCTCAGTCCACCAGCTCGTGCCGGATCAGGTCGATCGCGTCGGCGAGCTCGTCCAGGCGCGGGGCGATCTCCGCCGCCAGCCGATCGCGCTCGGCGCCGCCGGACTCCGTTCGCCGGTAGAAGCGCCGCGAGCGGCGCTCGGGGTGCTCCCACTCGCCCGCCACGAGGCCCTCGGCCTCCAGCGCGCGCAGCAGCGGGTACATCGTGTTCGGGTTGACCGCCACGAGCCCCCCGGTCAGCGAGCCGACGCGCTCCATGAGCTGGTTGCCGTAGGACGGGCCCGGGCCCAGCAGATGCAGCACGAGCAGCCGCAGCAGGCCGGTCTTGCGCAGCCCGGCGAGCAGCGGGTCGCCCGAGCCCGGCCCCTGGCGCGCCGCGTCGCTCTTCACCCCGGCGGCCGCACGAACGTCGCTGTTGGCCGCCGCGTCTGCGACCGCAGCCTCCGTCGAGGGATGGCGAGAAGCCATCGGTCCAGTATGCCCTGCGGGTCGGCATCGGCGCAGTGGTCGCGGGCGACGACGGCGGACGGCCGGGCCGGCCGTCCGCGCGCATCGCCGGCGGGTCGATCAGGCGGTCGCCGTGGCCGGCTGTTCGATGCGCCGCGGCAGCAGCGTCTCGCGGGCGATGACGAGCCGCTGGATCTGCGACGTGCCTTCGTAGAGCTGCATGATCTTCGCGTCGCGCATGAGCTTCTCGACCTTGTACTCCTTGATGAAGCCGTAGCCGCCGTAGATCTGGACGGCGTCCGTGGTGACCTCCATCGCCGAGTCGGCGGCGTAGCGCTTGGCGTGCGAGGACTCCAGCGTGTTGCGCTTGCCCTGGTCGAGCAGCACGGCGCTGTTCCACGACGCCAGCCGCGAGAGGTGCACCTTCGTCGCCATGTCGGCGATGAGGAACTGGATCGCCTGGTGCATCGCGATCGGGACGCCGAACTGGACGCGCTCCTTGGAGTAGTCGCAGGCCATCTCGAACGCCGCCCGCGAGATGCCCGTCGCCATCGCGGCGACGCCCGGCCGCGTGCGGTCGAGGACCATCATCGCGAGCTTGAAGCCCTTGTTCTCCTCGCCGAGCAGGTAGCGAGCGTCGACCTCGGTGTCGTTGAAGGTGATCGTCGCGGTGTTGGAGGCGCGCTGGCCCATCTTGTCCTCCTTCTTGTCCACGATGATCGTGGCGTCCTTGCGGACGAGGAAGGCGGAGATGCCGCGGTGGCCGGCCTCCGGGTCGGTCTTGGCGTAGACCACGAACCAGTCGGCGTAGCTGCCGTTGGTGATGAAGCACTTTGAGCCGTTGAGGACGTACTTGTCGCCCTTGCGCACGGCGCGCGTGCGCAAGCCCGACACGACGGAGCCGGCGTCGGGCTCGGTCAGGCAGAAGGACGCGAGCTTGGGCTCGGCCACGAGCTCCTCGGCGAACTCGCGCTTGACGTCCTCGGCGCCGCCCAGCATGACCGGCGCGGAGGCCAGGCCGTTGGCGCCCAGCGAGGTCTGCACGCCCGAGCAGCCCCACGAGAGCTCCTCCTCGATGATGCAGCCGTCCAGGTAGTTCAGGCCCGCCCCGCCGTACTCCTCGGGCAGATGGGTGTTCATGAGCCCGACCTCGTGGGCCTTGTCGATGATCGCCTGCGGCCAGCCGCCGTCGCGATCGAGCTCCCAGGCGACTGGACGGATCTCCCGCGCGGCGAAGTCGTGCGCCAGCTCGCGGAGGTTCTTCTGCTCGTCGGTCAGGCTGAAATCAACCATTGGGTGGCTCCTGAAAGGGGTTCTGAGGCGTTAGATTGACTGGTCAGTCAACAGCTACCCCGAAGCGTAGCGGACGTCACACCCGGCCGCGCGGGTATCGCGCCACGAAACGGCCGATCCGGACGAACGGAGGACCTCCGATGAACCCATACGACGAGCTCGTCGCCCTCGAGACCGACGGGTGGCGCGCGCTGTCGGCGGACGGCGCAGCGGCGCAGGAGTTCTACGGGCGCGTGCTCGACGAGACGGTCGTGATGCTGCTGCCCGGCGGTTTGCGCCTCACCGACCGCGCCGCGATCCTGGAGTCGATGGGCGGCGCGCCGTGGGCGTCGTTTGCGCTCGAGGACCCGCAGGTGCTGCGGCTGGGCGAGGACGGCGCGCTCGTCGTGTACGGGGTCGTCGCCGTGCGCGACGGCGCCGAGTACTCGGCGCTCGTCAGCAGCGCGTACGTCCGGCGCGACGGGGCCTGGCGCCTGGTCGGGCACCAGCAGACGCCGCGCTGACCCGCTGCGATCATCCCCTCATGGAGGAGGCCTTCGGAACGATCGTGTGGGTCGTCGCCGTCGTCGGCGCGATCGTCGCGGTGTACACGCTCGTCGGGACGGGCCGCTCCTACCGTGAGATCGGCGGCCGCGGGCTCGTCCGCGACCGCGACGGCGCGTCCGGCGGCGAGCGGCCCCCGGCGGCGGTCGAGCGCGACGAGGAGATCCGCCAGATGCTCGAGGCCCGCAACGCGCGCCGGGAGCGGCGCGGCGAGGCGCCGCTCGACCTCGACGCCCAGATCGCGGCGCTTGCCGGGCCGCCGGCCGGCGACGTCGACGCCGGCCTGCGCGAGGAGATCCGCCAGCACGTGGTTGCCCGCAACGCGCGCCGGGTACGCGCCGGCGAGGAACCGCTCGACGTCGAGCAGGAGATCGAGCGGCGGATCCGCGACCTGACCTGATAGAGATAGGGCAATGGCCAATCCGCGACAGTTCGACTTCGAAGACATCGTCAATCGCCCGGGGACGTACTTCAACCCCCAGACCGAGGTGCTCGTCGTCATCGACGACTCCCCCGACGTCGACACGGAGATCTTCAACATGGAGGACTTCGAGGGGGCGGACTGGGTCCTCATCTCCGACGAGGTCCCGATCGACGGCGACGCTCGCGACGAGCTCATGCAGGCCTTCCAGGTCCGCCACGGCTCCGCTCTGGCCGGCGCGGTCCACACCGACGAGGACATCGTCGACGACCACGAGAACGCCGAGCCGGAGGCCGACGACCTCGAGGACGAGTAGGTCGGCGGCGGGCGTGGGTTACGCCGGCCGCGACTCGAGCCGCGCCGGCAGCCCGACGAACGCTCCGAACCGATCGGCGGCCGCGTGGAGCGCCGCGCCCTGGCGCTTGTCCAGCGGAGATTCCAGCACGGCCGCGATCGTCACCTCGCGGCGCGCGAGGCGCCGGGTCCAGCCGCCGACCGTGAGGCCGTCGACGACGATCGGGCGGATCGGCAACTCGTTCGTCGCGCGGCCGTCGGCGTGGACGTTGCGCAGGTCGCGGTGGGCGACCGTCAGCTCGTCGTAGGTGCCCAGCAGGAGCGCCTCGCTCTCGCGGCGATCGCGTGCGGGCGCCGGCGTGGCCGCGGAGACCCACAGCGTGCCGTCCGGCGCCTGCACCCCCACGAGCTGCTCGCCGCACGCCGCGAGCCCCGCCCGGCCGTCGGTCAGCGTCAGCCCCGACCACCACGCGAAGTCGCGCAGCGTCGCGGGACCGTGGCTCGTGAAGTAGCGCCGGACGAGCTCGGCCACGTCCGCCTCGCGCGAGCGCTGCGGGGCGGCCGGCACGCGGTCGTCGATCAGCCGGTACGTGTGCTGCTTGCCACGGCGCGGTCCGCTGGCCACGACCCCGGCGAGCTCCGCGTGGCCGAGCGTGTGCGGGAGCCGCTGGCCGGCCATGTCGATCCCGGCCGCCTCCAGCTCCGCACCGAGCTCGCGGCGCGTGCGTGGCTCGCCGTCGCGAAGCACGGTCGCGATCACCTCGTGGCAGCGCGCCAGCGTCTCGTCGTCGAGGCCGAGCTCGCGCCGGCGCCCCGCGCTCTTGGCCTGCACCCGATGGCCGGTCAGGCGCAACAGCCAGCGCAGGTCGGCCGCCGCGACGAAGTGCCAGGTCGGGCGCAGGACGTGGGTGCGCAGGATCTCACCGCGATCGCACGCCGCCTCGACGTCGGATGCGGTCGCGTCCTGCACCCGCATCCCGATCGACCACTGCGCCTCGGCGTACTCCTGCGCCTGCATCCCGCCGAACCAGGCGACGGCCTCGGCGACGGCGGCGAACGGCGCGCGGCCGGTCAGACCGTGGGCGGCCAGGCGGCGGCGGACGACGGCGAGCGGATCGAGGTCCGCTGTCATCGCGGCGCGCCGCCGAGCCTCACAACTGGTGCGCCTCCTCGGCGTCCTCGGCGGTCCGCTGCGCGCGCCGCTCGGCCGCGCCCTCGGGGTCGCGCTTGTCGCCGATCAGCGACGCGGCGATCCCGATCGCGAAGGCGACCGCCACGAGCACGAGGTTCATGACCGGCCCGATGTGCACCCACTCCTCGATGAGCAGCTTGACGCCGATGATCCCCAGCACGACGGCGATCGTCTCGTCGAGGTAGCGGAAGCGCCGGATCAGGCCCTCGACGAGCACGAACAGCGCGCGCAGGCCGAGCAGCGCGAAGACGTTGCCGGCCCAGATGATCAGCGGGTCGCGCGTGATCGCGAAGGCGGCCGGGATCGAGTCGACCGCGAAGGCGATGTCGGCCGCCACGATGGCCGCCAGGCACAGGAAGATCGGCGTGACGTGGCGGCGCCCCTCGTGGCGGTGAAACCAGCGCCCGCCGTGGAAGCCCTCGGTGACCGGGAAGACCTTGCGCACGCCGCGCACTACGAGGTTGCGGTCGGGGTCGACGTTCTCGCCCACCCCCTTGTAGATCCGGTAGGCGAGCACGAGCAGCAGCACGCCGAGGATGTAGAGGACGACGTGGAAGCGCTCGATGAGCGCCGTGCCGCCGAGGATCGCCAGGCCGCGCAGCGCGAGCGCCGCCATGATCCCCCAGAACAGCAGCCGCGCGCGGTGCGCATGGGGGATCCCGAAGTACGCGAACAGCAGGATGAACACGAAGAGGTTGTCGAGCGACAGCGAGCGCTCGATGAGGTAGACCGTGACGTAGTTGACGCCGTCCTCGCTGCCGTTGAGCGCGACGACGACGCCCGTGACGGCCAGGCCGAGCACGAGCCAGCCGATCGACCAGCGCACGCTCTCGGCGAACGTCGCGTCGCGGCCGCGCGCGAAGAAGTGCAGGTCGAACCACAGCAGCGCGAGCAGCACGACGACCAGCCCACCGAGCTCATAGACACCCATCAGAGGACGTTCGCGGGACGTTTCACCGGTGGATCACTACGCGAAGAAGAAGACGACGCCGAGGACCGCGTAGACCGCGAGGAGCTGCAGGCCCTCGTACCACGTCGACTCGCCGTCGTGGGTGACGTGGTTGGCGATCATGATCGCCAGGAAGACCGCGCCGAGCTCGAAGCCGTTGAAGACCAGGGCCATCGGGTTGGGGCCGACGACGAAGGACAGCAGCACGAGCACCGGCGCGACGAACAGCGCGATCTGCGCGCTCGAGCCGATCGAGATGTTGACCGCGAGGTCCATCTTGTCCTTGGCGGCGAAGTAGATCGCCACCCAATGCTCGGCGGCATTGCCGACGATCGCCACGACGATGAGGCCGACGAAGAACTCGCTCAGGCCGATCGTCTCCGACGCCTCGGAGATCGAGCCGACGAGGATCTCCGACATCACGCCGACCGCGATGCCGGCGCCGGCCAGCGTGAGGACCGCCGTGCGGATCGACCACGGCTCGTCGTCGAGGTGCTCCTCCGCCTCCGACGTCGGGTTGAACAGCGCGCGGTGCGACTTCAGCGAGAAGACCAGGCCGGCGGCGTAGGAGCCCAGCAGGATGAAGGCGACGATCAGCGACATCGTCTCGAGGTCCGCGCCGAAGTCCACCCGCTCCTCGCCCACCTGCGGCAGGCCGCCACCCGACACGAGCTGGAAGACCGTCGGCATGACGAGCGCGACGGCCGCGAGCAGCAGCATCGAGGACTGCACGCCGGCGGCGGTCGGGTTGAAGGTCTGGCGCGTGCGCTTCAGGCCGCCGAACAGCATCGCGGCGCCCATCACGAGCAGGATGTTGCCGAGGATCGAGCCGATGATCGATGCCTTGACGACCTCCTGCAGGCCGGCGTTCAGCGCGAAGATCGCGATGATCATCTCCGGCGCGTTGCCGAACGTCACGTTCAGCAGGCCGCCGATGCCCGGTCCCGAGCGGTGCGCGAGCTCCTCGGTGGCGCGCCCCATGAGCGCGGCCGTCGGCACGACGCCCGCCGCCGCGGCGCCGAAGATGACCGCCGCCTCGGCGTGGTTGAGCTCGAGCAGGATCGCGATCGGGATGAACGGGACGAGCAGGTACGGCCAGCCCGAGCCGGACAGCAAAAAACGGCGCACCTTGGCGATCCCGCCGCCGCGGGCGGGCGGCGGCGCGCCGGCTTTCGGTTCAGCCACGGGCGGCGCTCAGGTGGCGAAGATCGCGCTCGGGCTCGATGCCCCAGCGGCGGGCGACGGCGTCGAGGTCGGGCGTCAGCGGCCAGCGGTCCGGACGCGGCTCGCCCTCGTGCTGCGGGTCGGCGCCCTTGAGCGACATGCTGCCGGTGTTGTCGCCGATCGCCCGGATCGTCGCGACCTCGGTGTCGTCGAGCACGACCTCGCGGGGTGTGGCGAGCAGCTCGGCGCGCTTGTCCTCGATCGTGCGAGCGTCGGGCCCGGGCTCCTGGATGAGCGTCGGCACGACGCACGCGACCGGCTCGTGCGCCAGGCACCACTGCGCGGCGAGCTGCAGCAGGGTCAGCCCGTGGCGCTCGGCGATCGGGCGCAGCCGCTCGAGCTTCTCGGCGCCGGCCTCGACCCAGCCCGCGGGACGAAACGTGCGGTGGTCGCGCGGCGCGAAGTTGTGGCCCGGCTTGACGTCGTCCCAGAACAGGCCGCCGTAGTCGACGACGCGCGTCATGACCTGCACGTCGTGTTCGCGCGCGGCGCGCAGGCACAGCTCGGCGGGCCACGGCTCGAGCGGATTGAGGATGACCATCGCCCAGTCGATCAGCTCGCCGAAGCGCTCGAGGCAGTCGATGACGTCCAGCGTGAAGCCGTTGGCGGGCCCGGGAGCGACGCCGAGGCGGCCGGTGAGGCCCTCGTCGCGGACGGCGCGCATCGCCGCCCAGACCGTCTCGCTCGTGTAGCCGGTGCGGTCGGGGTTGTGCAGCAGCAGCAGGTCGAAGGCGTCGATGCCCAGCCGCTCGAGGCTGCGCTCGGTCGCCATCCGCACGTAGTCGGCGTACTCCTGCGGCCCGCGCAGGCGCGGATCGGTGAAGCGCGGGTAGCCCTTGGCGCCCTCGCGCTCGCCCTCGTAGAAGTCGTGCCCGATCGCGCCGACGACGCAGACGCTGTCGCGATCGCCGCCCGCGAGCGCGCGGCCGAGCAGGCGATCGGCCTCACCCGCGCCGTAGGCGTCGGCGGTCAGCAGCGTGTCGAGGCCGTCTCCGGGTGTGAGCAGAGCCTCGAGGCGCTCCTCGCCGATCGGTTCGCCGAAGTGCAGGTAGCGGCCGCCGCTCCAGGTGCCGATCGCGGTGTGGGAGGGCGTGCGCAAGGACGTAGAGGGTACGTGGCCGCGCGGTCGGGCGACCCGCGGGCCCCCTACCCGCCGTCGGCGCCCCTAATCGGCGAGTTTGGAGATGCAGCTGACGAGGTCCGCGCTGTTGCCGCCCGACCCGGTGATGCAGCCCAAGAACTGGCCGGTGGCCAGCGTGCCCTTGCCGCTCAGGCCGTTGCCGATGCCGTCGAGGAAGGCGCCGATGCCGCCGCCGGTCAGCTCGTCGAGCGGCCGGGCACCGGCGGGGGCGTCGACGCTGACCGACGTCTTGTTGACGTCCGCGAGGCGCAGGCGCAGGTTGATGATCCCGGAGTCCAGGCCGGTGATCGGCTTCTCGCCCTCGTCGAACGCGAAGCTGATCCGCACCGCGAGCTGGCGCAGGATCTTGTCCGAGGTGCCGGTCCAGATGTCCGCCTTCGCGGACTTGACGGCGGCGGAGATCTGCTGGCGGATCTTCGGGCTGAGCAGGTCGCCGCCGTCGCCGGAGCCACCCGCCTTCGTGAGCAGGCGGTCGATGTCCTCGAGCAGCTTGGCGACCTCGACGTCACCGCTGATGCGCGTCGTCTCGACGCCGTCGATGCGCTCGTTGCCGCGCTCCTGGGCGTTGCTGATCCAGCGCAGGGGATCGACCCCGAGCGCCTTGAGGCCGGGCTGCTTCTCGTCGGCGGCGTCGGCCAGCCCCTCGCGCAGCTCGGCGACGAACTCGCGGTCGATCTTGTACGCGGTCCCGTCGAGGCGCACGAACGCGGCCCGCCCGGTGGACAGCACGGCGCCCTCGAAGACGTCTCCGGCGAGCGTCGCGGCGAAGTCGACGTCGAAGTGCGGCAGCTCGCCGCCGTCGGGCGAGGAGAACGGCCCGTCGAGCGAGAGCTTGATCGGACCGCCGAGCGCCAGCAGGCCCTTGGGGTCGAGCTGGAAGTCGACGTCGAGACGGCCGTTCTCGATCGCCGCCGCCCCGCTGCCGAAGGTCTCGTCGAGCAGGCCTCGAGCACCGCTGCTCTTCTCCTCGTCCTCGCCGCAGGCCGCCAGCAGCGCGCCGCACAGCGCGAGGCACGCGAGGGCGGCGAGGATGTGGCGAAGCGATCGGGTCACGCGGAACTCTCCTGATCGGGCACGACCCCAGGATGACGCATCGATGTCAAGAAACGATGCGGATCCTGCGTGCAAGGACAACTGCAGCCGGGACGCGGTGTTCAACCTAGCATCGCTCCCGTGCGCCGGACCCCGATCGGGGGGCTCTTGCCCGCGCTGCTGCTCGCGCTGGTTCTCGCCCCCGCCGCCTCTGCTTCGCCGCTGACGACGCTGCGTCCCGACGGGACGACGTTCACGCGCGAGGACCGCACGCTGCCGCTGGCCGCGACGTCGCTGCCCGCCGTGCGGGCGCCGCGTTCGGCGCGCTCGGCGACCGCCGGCGGACTCGTCGCCCGCAGCGCGGCGACGAGGCGCCGGACGGTCCGCGGCGAGCTGGCGCGGATGCTCGCGGCCGGCGCGATCGATCGGGCCACGCACGACGACAAGCGCGCGATCTACGCTGACGCGCTGCGGCTGCGCCGCAAGCTGTCGGGCGCTCGCCGCAACGCGCTCGGCGCGGTGCTGCGCAACCTCGAGAACGTCGCCGCGAGCGGCGGCCTGACGACCTCGCGCCTGCCCGCGCTGTTCGAGACCGTGGCCCGCAACCGCCAGTGGTGGTCGAACGGGCCGCTGCTGCGAAACGGCGCGCGGGTGAGCTTCTCGGGCAGCCGGATCGTGTGGCAGTTCTACGCCGGCGAGGGGCTGCAGATCCAGTGGCTGGGCACGTTCGGCAAGGCCAACGGGCTCTGGCAGGGCGGCTACGACACATCGCTGCGGGCGCTGCTGGACGAGACGCTGGCGCTGGCCGCCGAGCGCGCCGGCGGGATCGCCTGGGAGTACCTCTTCCGCTTCGACGGCGGGCGGCCCCCGTGGGTCAGCGCCCTGGCGCAGGGCACCGCGCTGCAGGCGCTGTCGCGGGCCGCGGTGCGCTTCGGCGAGCCGCGCTACTTCGAGGCCGCGCGCGCCGGCCTGGGGATCTTCCGCGCGCGGCCGCCCAGCGGCGTGCGGGTGACGACGCCGGCCGGCGCGCACTACCTCATCTACTCCTTCGCGCCGCGGCTGCGCGTGCTCAACGGCTTCACGCAGGCGCTCAACGGGCTGCACGACTTCGGCGTGCTGGCCAACGACGCCGAGGGCCGCGCGCTGTTCGCCGCCGGCGAGGCGCAGCTGCGCGACGAGCTTCCCCGGTACGACACCGGCGGCTGGTCGCGCTACGCGCTCGGCGGTCGCGACGCCGACGTGAGCTACCACACGCTCGCGCGCGACTTCCTGCGCAACCTCTGCCAGCGCATGACCGAGGACGCGGCGCGGGTGATCCCGCCGCCGGCTCCCGCCACCCCGGCCGGCGGCACCGTGCCGCTGCCGGGCGCGCCCACGCCACCGGCCCCGATCGCGACGCTCGACCCGGGTCCCCACTGCGCGGCGGGCGAGCGCTTCACGCAGTACCTCACGCGGCCGGCCGTCGTGCGGCTCGTGTCACGCCGCGCGCGCGGCGGCAAGCCTGCCGTGCTGAAGCTGTCGGTCTCCAAGCCGTCGAACGTGACGCTGCGCCTGCGTCGCGGCGGCCGGACCGTCGTCGTGCTCGGCGCAGACCTCGGCAGCGGCGTGCGCACGCTGCGCTGGCCCCGGCCCCCGCGCGCGGCGGCGAGCTACAAGGTGCTCGTGCAGGCGCGCGACATCACCGGCCGCAAGGCCAGCGCCGAGGCGACGTTGAAGGTGCTCCGGGCGCGGCGCGCCAAGCGCTGAGTTTCGCGCAGGGCTCAGGCGGCGGCGCGGATGCGCGCGACGATCTCCTCCGGGTCGTCGGCGCTGAGGCACAGCCACCCGAACTCGTGATCGCGCAGGCGCACGACCACCCCGCGCTTGCCGCGGTAGACCGCCGCGAAGCCCTTCTCCGTGCGGCTCCTGCGCCACGTCCCGAGCGCGATGACGCGCGGGAACCCGGTGCCCGGCGCGCGCATGCCGCGCAGCTCACGAAACGGCGCG
Source organism: Solirubrobacteraceae bacterium (assembly GCA_030681525.1). Taxonomy (GTDB): domain Bacteria; phylum Actinomycetota; class Thermoleophilia; order Solirubrobacterales; family Solirubrobacteraceae; genus CADCVQ01. Next base: position 24,078 of record JAUXSD010000009.1, on the reverse strand, counting down.
TCGGTCACGGCGACGTCCTCGACGGCGCTCAGCGGCGCGCGGATGCTCCCGTGCAGCGCGCCGACGCGCTCCCACCGCGACAGCGAGAGCACGAGGTCGCCGTGGTCGGTGATGAGCTGCGCCATGCACACAGGATCACAAAGCGCGCGGCGGGATCGCGTGCGACCCGCCGCGGACGGGCGCGACCCGGCGGGTGACCACCGGCGGCGCGCGTACAATCGGCGCCACGTGAGCACCCTCCCGAAGCGCCTGCGCACGGCCTACGCCGCGCTGGACCGCGATCAGCGCTTCGCCGCGGTCGCCGCGCTCGGGCTGCTCCTGGCGATGTTCCTGCCGTGGTACGAGAAGAACGTCGTCATCGCGGGCGAGAAGAGCTTCGTGAGCGACTCGATCAGCGCGTTCGGCGCGGTCTCGTTCGTGGAGGCGGCGATCTTCCTCGTCGCCGCCGGCGTGCTCGCGCTCCTGCTCGCGCGCGCCGACGAGCGGCCGTTTCACCTGCCGGGCGGCGACGGCACCGTAATCTTCGTCGCGGGGCTGTGGGCCACTGCGCTGATCTTCTACCGCGTCTTCGACCGCCCGGACGTCAGCGGCGAGGGCGGGACCGTCGGCATCCAGTGGGGCTTCTTCGTGGCGTTCGTGGCGGCGGGCGCGCTGGCGTTCGCCGGCCAGCGCATCCGCGTCGCCGGCCGTCCCGAGCCGCGCCTGCCGGCGGCCGAGCCCGACCCGCCGCCGGCGCCGGCGCCGGGATCGCCCGAGGCGCGATCCCGCGCCCGCGCGCGCTCGCTCGTCCGCGAGGACGTCGAGACCGCGGTGGTGCCGCGCTCGGACGCGCAGACCGAGATCGCCGCGCGGCGGCGCGACCGCGCGGTCACCCGCGAGGACGCGCGCCGGCTGACGTTCGAGGCGCCGGCCGGCGACGACGCCGCCGACGCCGGCGGCGACGATGACGTGGCCCCGCTGCGGCCGGGCGAGATCCCGCGGTCGCGTGGCGAGGCCTGAGCGGCTGCTCAGTCGCTCAGCGTGGCCAGCGCGCGGCGCACCCCGAGCGGCCCGACGCCGTGGGCGACGAGCTCGGTGCCGCCGCGCGGCCCCGGATTGATCTCGAGGATCACCTCGTCGGTGTTCTGGTAGGTCAGTGCCAGCAACCCGATCGGGAAGGTGAAGATCGCCACGAGGATCGTCCAGGTGGGACGCCAGCGGCGGCGAAACAGCAGCGCGTTGCCGACGACGGACAGCTCGTAGCCGCTGCGCGCGAGCGCCGGCGCGATGAACTCGAACGCGCGCTCGCGGGCGACCTCCGGCGCGACGTCCATCTCGACGCGTTCGACGAACGAGAAGCTCCCGGGCACCCGCGGCGCGCGGCGGTCGCGCCGGGTCATCGCGCTGCCGCCGCGCCGCGCCGGCAACTCGGGCAGGTCGCTGTGCAGCTCGCCGAGCTCGATCAGCGTCACCGCGCCGTGCGCCTGCCCGACGCGCTCCTCGAACTCCTCGACGGTCAGCCGGCCCTCGAGATGGTGCGCGCGCAGCAGGTGCACGACGGCGGCCCGGTCGCTGTCGCCCGCCCGCAGCGGCCGGGGCGCCGGCTCGCGCGTCTCACCCGGAGTCGGGAGCGTCGCCATACATCGGCAGTATGTCCACGGCGTCGGTGCGGTCAACCGTACGACGAGACACAGGCTCGCCGCATGGCCGATGAGGGGCCGGCAGGCGAGACTGCACCGGCAGCCATCCACCTGACCCCGACACCATCATGAGTTCCCACCTTCACGCCATCGTCGCCCAGCAGCACACCGTTGATCTGCTGCGGCGCTCCGAGCAGCATCGCCGGACGGCGGGCGCGGCGCGGCCTGCGCGCTCGCGGACGGCGGCCGCGCGCGTGGCCGGCGGGAGCCGCGCCGGCGTCAGGCGTCGCCGTCGCGCAACCGGCGCACGCTGACGCGACACGCCGTCGGGCTCAGCAGCCGCCCGGCGCGTCACACGGCCGCGGGTCGACCGCGTCGTCCTGATACGCGAGGTAGCCGCCGACGAGCAGCAGCGCGGTCGCGACGAAGAGGATCGCGATCCCGACGACGACGGTCCGCCGCGAGCCGGCGAGGTGCCCGACGAGCCCGACGACGACGCCGAAGCCGATCAGCAGCGCCACCGGCGTCGCGGACAGGTCCGACGCGCCGATCATCGTTGGGTCCACACCGGACTTCCTATCATCCGGCGATGGCCGCTGCCGTCCCCGACTCCGTCGCCGCGTTCGGCACCGGGCTGCGCGCGGCCGGCTACCTGCCCGGCGAGTCGACGGCCCTGGTGTCCTTTCTGGCCACGAAGCTCGGCAAGCCGATCCTCGTCGAGGGGCCCGCCGGCGTCGGCAAGACCGAGCTCGCCAAGGCGCTCGCGAAGGTGCTCGACCGCCGGCTCGTGCGCCTGCAGTGCTACGAGGGTCTCGACGAGGCCAAGGCGCTGTACGAGTGGAACTACCGCAAGCAGCTGCTGCGCATCCAGGCCGAGCGCCAGGACACGGCCTGGGAGGAGGTGCAGGACGACATCTTCGGCGAGGAGTTCCTGCTCTCGCGCCCGCTCATGGACGCGATCACATCCGAGCTGCCGATCGTCCTGCTCATCGACGAGATCGACAAGACCGACCAGGAGTTCGAGGCGATGCTGCTCGAGGTCCTGTCGGACTTCCAGATCTCGATCCCCGAGCTCGGCCGCGTCGAGGCGCGGTCGCATCCGGTCGTGCTGCTGACGTCGAACAACTCGCGCGAGCTCACCGAGGCGCTCAAGCGCCGCTGCCTGTACCTCTGGCTGGACTACCCCGACCTCGAGCACGAGCTCGAGATCGTGCGCCTGCATGTGCCCGACCTCGACGAGACGATCGCGCGCAAGCTCGTCGAGATCATCGGCCTGGTGCGCGACCTCGACCTCAAGAAGCCACCCTCGATCGCGGAGTCGATCGACTGGGCGCGGGCGCTGCTGCTGCTCGGCGCGCAGGACATCGACGGCGCCGTCTTCCACGAGACGCTGTCGGTGATCGTCAAGCACCGCACCGACCTCGACATCGTCGCCGAGCGGGTCGGCGTGCGGCTGGGGCCTGGGGCGCCGGCCGGCCTCGGCGCGTAGCCGCCCAGGGATTCAGACCAGCTGGACCCGGACGTTCGGCAGGGTGGCCTGCCCCTTGTCGGCGGTCAGCAGTTGGAGATCGTGAGCGAGCGCCGTAGCGGCGATCCAGAGGTCGTTGGATGGTGCTCGACATGCCGCGGCGCGAAGCTCGCCGTAGCGAGCCGTGATGGCGCGGTCGACATCGAGCACGGTCGCCATGTCGAGAACCGCCGCCAGTCGCCGCAAGCGGCTCGCCTGCGTCGCGTCATCTCTGGCGAGCAACACACCGGCGTGCAGCTCCCCGATGGTGATGACGCTCACCGCGCAGTCGCCGTCGAGGTTCGGCGTTCGGCCTTCGGTCGGCTCGGCGAGCAGGCTCGTGTCGAACAGCGTGGTCAGTCTGCCCATGGATCTCGAGCGTTGGCACGGTCCTCTTCGCGCATACGTCTGAGGTCTTCGGCCCAGTCAGGATCCACCGGGTTCTCCTGCAGCATGCGCCACAGGTCCGCTGCGCTTCCCCGGCGGCCGGCCTTCGCGGCCGGCCCCAGCTCAGCCACCGGGCGCCCCGCGACGGTGATCGTGAAACGCTCTCCCTCTTCCGCGCGGCGCAGGATCTCCCCGATGTTGTTGCGCAGCTCGCGCTGAGGAATCGTCGTCACGCCGCCGACCGTAGCAGAGCTGCTACAGCCCGCCTACCTTCAAGCGCGGCCCTATCCTGACCCGATGGCCGCGACGCCCGGTCCCCCCGCCAGCCCGGTGGCGCCCGGGCTGGCCGCCCGGCTCGTGGAGTTCGGCGAGCAGCTGCGCGCCGAGGGCGTCAACAGCGGGACCGCCGAGCTGCTCGATGCCTTCGCCGTGCTCGCCGAGATCCCGTGGACCGAGCCCGACGGCTTTCGCGAGGCGCTCGCCGCCACGCTGGCGAAGTCACAGGAGGACCGGCGGATCTTCGAGCTCGTCTTCGAGCGCTTCTTCTTTCGCGCCACCGAGGCGGCCGCGCTGCGCGAAGGGGTGCGCGAGCATGGCGCCGACCGGTCGGGCGATCGCGAGGGCGAGACGGCCGACGGCGGCGAGATCGACCTCGAGGAGCTGCGCCGCCAGATCGCCGCGGCGCTGCAGGACGGCTCGGAGTCGCTCATGCGCGACCTCGCGCGGCTGGCGATCGCGGCCTTCGGCCGCCAGGGCGAGGGCTCCGGGGTCATCGGCGTCGACGTGCAGCGCATCCGCCGCGCGCTCGGCCTGCGCGTCGAGCCCCAGCCGCAGCTCGACGACGACGACCCGCGCCGCAGCGGCCTGCCGCGCGACGCGCTGCGCCGCTTCGAGGCGCTGCTGCGCCGCGAGCTCGAGCGCGGCCAGATCGAGCGCACGGCGAAGCTGCCGCCGTCGCGGCCGCTCAACGAGCTCGACCGCGCGCTGCCCAGCGGGCCGCTGCAGGACCTCGCCGCGGTGCATCGCGTCGTCGCGCAGCTCAAGCGGCGGCTGAAGACGCAGGGCCAGGAGCAGCGCGGCCACGCGCGTCACGCGCACGTCGACATCCGCCGCACGATGCGCGCCTCGCTGCAGACCGGCGGCGTCCCGGTCGACCTGCGCTTCAAGCCGGTGCGGCCGCGCCGGCCGGAGATCTACGTCCTGTGCGACGTCTCGACCTCGGTGACCAGCGCGTCGGTGTTCTTCCTGTCGGTGCTGCACGCCCTGCACGACTCGTTTCGCAAGATGCGCTCGTTCGTGTTCATCGAGCGCATCAGCGAAGTGACCGACGTCTTCGACCGCGAGCGCGACTTCCGCGCGGTATCGGAGGCGATCGCGCGCGACGCCGGCGTGGCGGACATCTCGGGCTACACCGACTACGGGCGCGTCTGGTCGGAGTTTCGCGAGCTCGTCGAGGACGACCTGCACCCGCGCGCCACCGTCATCGTCCTCGGCGACGCGCGCACGAACGGCCGCGACCCGCGCGCCGACGTCTTCGCAGAGATCGCCGCGCGCGCGGGCCGCACGTTCTGGCTGAACCCGGAGCCGCGCCTGTACTGGAACTACGGCGACTCGGTCATCGCCACGTACGAGCAGCACTGCGAGGCCTTCGAGTGCTGGACGACCGGGCAGCTCGAGGATTTCGTCAAGGCGCTGACCGCGCCGATTCGGGCAGGCTGAAACAGCACCCGACTCAGCGCCGGACGAGGCCCTCGGCGTGGTTGTTCTGGCCGTTGCAGGTCCCGATCGGGCAGTCGCCCGACGCGGCACCGGCCGTGATGGCGGTCGAGACGTGGATGCCGGCCGGCTGAGGCGTGGTCTGCGTGGTGCTCATGCTGATGCTCCTGGCGTATTCGGGTGGATGTCGCGCGTCAGTCTGCGCAAGCCGCGGCGGACCGGAAATGGGGGTAGACCGGCCGTTTCCGGACGGGATAGCCGCACCCCCGCCGCGCGCGTCCACGTTTGGCGTGCGCCCCTCACCGGGCATGAGGCTCCCGCGATGTCCGAAGCCCGCATCACCGCCTACCGCGACGGCCCCCTGCTCGTCCGCGGGCCGTTTCGGCTGGAGGACCAGAACGGCGACCCCATCGACGTCGGCGGCGGCACGATCGCGCTGTGCCGCTGCGGCAAGTCGCGGATGCGGCCGTTCTGCGACGGCACGCACAAGCTCGTGCGCTTCCGCGCGCCGAGCGGCGCGGAATCAGGGCGCGGCGGCTGACGCGGCCGGCTCGGGGAGCGCGATCAGCAGCGAGCTGACGCCCTCCTCCCACGCGCCGAGCATGCCGCGCGCCCAGCGACCGTCGAGCTCCGCGAGCGTCGCCGCGCCCCACAGGATGTCGCCGGTCAGCTCCGGCTGCTGGCGGGCCAGCCCGCCCGCGAGGTCGACGGCGGCGATCGCCTCGTGGATGGCATCGGCGGTGACGTGCTCGTCGAAGAACTCCGTGGCGCGCCGGCTGCCGACGCCGAGGCGGCGCAGGCCCTCGGCATAGCGGCGGTTCGGCACCGACGATTCCATCTCGAACAGCGCCAGGTGGCCGATGATCGCGCCGCGCCAGCGGCGATGCAGCCCGAAGAACGACATGAGGTTGACCGTCGCCAGCGTGCTGCCCGGCAGGTGGTCGAGGTAGGCGCCGTACGTCGTGTCGAGCCCGAGCTCGTCCATCGTGTCGGCGAACAGCTTGGCGTGGATGCGCTCCGGATCGCCGTTGCCGTACTCGTCGGCCTGAATCTGGACCAGCGCGCCCTTCGGCCCGCCGTACATGCGCGGCAGCGCCCACGAGTGCGGGTCGGCCTCCTTGAGCTGGTAGGCCGAGCGATGGGCGAGGAACTCCAGCAGCTGCGCATGCGTCGCCTCGCGGTTGATGTAGCGCGAAACGGAGGGCGCGTCGTCGGCCTCGGCGATCGCGCGCAGGGCGAGGTCCATCTCCTGCGGGCCGTCCGGCAGCGCGGGCCGCGGCACGGCGGCCGCGAGCGCGCTCTCGAAGACCGCCTCCATGTCGCGCCGCAGCGCCAGCAGCGTCGGCTCCCACTCCCATTCGTCGGCCACGCCGGGCAGGCCGCGGTAGTGCAGCTCGTAGCAGCAGTACAGGGCCAGCTGCAGATCCTCGTCGGCGAGCGGGTCGGCCGGTGCCTGCACCCGCGGCGCCGGCAACGCATGCACGGGGCGCGCGAGCGCGGCGAGCAGCGATTCGCTGAGCTCGCCTCTGGGCTGAGGGGGTCCCGACACGCAGCGCCACCTACCCCCTGCCCGCCCGGCGTGAACCGGTGGGCTAGGCGAGAAAGCGCCCGGCGAGCCAGGCGACGAGCCCCTCGAGCCCGTCGCGCTCGGCCGCGGCCCGCTGGCGCGCCGCCCCGCCCGGCCCGGCCGCCAGCGCACGGGCCTGCTCCAGCTCGGCCTCGCAGCCCAGCCGCGTCGCGACCGGCGCGAGGTCGTCGAAGAGGCGCCCCAGCCGGGCTCGCAGTGGCTCGCGCTCACCCGTGACGAGGTCGGCGAACGACGCGTCGAGCCCGTGGCGCGCCGCCCACCAGCGGTTCTCGGCGATCCGCCAGGTCGGCGCGACCGGCAGCGCCTCGCCCGCGGTGGCGCGCTCGGCCAGCCACATCACGAGGCAGTGCACGACGGCGGCGTAGGCGGCCGTCTCGTCGACGGTGGTCTGCGTGTCGCCGACGCGCACCTCGATCGTGCCGAACGTCGGATGCAGCCGCAGCTCCCACCACCACCGCCGCCGGGCCGGCAGGATGCCCGCGTCCTCGCCCCAGCTCAGCGCCCGCTCGAAGGCGTCCCAGCTGCCCAGCGCGGGCGGCACGCCCTGGCGCGGCAGCATGGCCGAGATCGTCGGGCGCACCGAGGCCAGGCCGCTGTCGCGACGCTCGTGAAACGGCGCGTTGGCGGCCAGCCCGGCGAGCTCGGGCAGATAGGAGCGCAGCGCGTCGTGCACCGCCACCGCGCGGTCGGCGTCGCCGAGCGCGACGTGCACGTGCAGGCCGAACACGAGCTGGCGGCGGGCGATGCTGGCGAACTCGGTGGCGAGCTCGTGGTAGCGCGCGGCGCCGTGCAGCTCGCCGAACGCCGCGGTGAACGGGTGCACCCCGGCGCCCGCGGCGAGCGCCCGCCCGTCGAGCGCGGCCAGCAGGTCGCGACGGGCGCAGCGCAGCACCTTCGCGGCGTCGGCGACGGTGCGCCGCGGCGGCGTGACGGTCTCGATCTGGGCGGCGATGAGCTCGGGCTTGAAGCGCGTGTCGCCGGCGAGCGCGGACAGGACCTGCTCGCCGCGCGGCACGAGGTCCAGCGTGCTCGGGTGCAGCAGCATGAGCTCCTCCTCGATCCCGATCGTCGGCGCGCGCGGAGCATCGAAGGCGTCGCGCAGCGAGGGTGCGTCGAGCGCGGGCACGGAGGGGATGTCGATGGTCGGCTCGAGGGTCACGTTTGCCACCGGGGCGCGCGAGGCATACCCCGCAACCATGCGAATCATCACCCTCCCCGGCGTCTTCGAGCCGCGCAGCGACACCTGGATGCTGGCCGACGTCATGCGCCGCGAGCAGCCGCCGCGCGACGCCGACGTGCTCGAGCTCGGCACCGGCAGCGGTGCCGTCGGGGTGGCCGCGGCGCAGAGCGGCGCGCGTTCGGTGACGGTCGTCGACGTGTCGCGCCGCGCGCTCATGACCGCCGCGATCAACGCCCGCCTGAACGGCGTGCGCGTCAAGCCGCGGCGCGGCGACCTGTTCGCGCCGGTGGCCGGCGAGCAGTTCGACCTCATCGTCTCCAACCCGCCCTACCTGCCCAGCGACGACATCCCCACCCGCGGAGCGTCGCGCGCCTGGGAGGGCGGCGGACCGGACGGCCGCGGCCTGCTCGAGCGCATCTGCGCCGACGTGGCCTCGCACCTGCGCCCGGGCGGCACGGTGCTGCTCGTGCACTCCTCGGTCAACGACGTGCAGCGCACGCTCGACACGCTCGAGCGGGCGGGCCTGCAGGCCGACATCGTCCACCGGGAGACCGGCCCGCTGGGGCCGCTGCTGGCGGCCAAGCGGCCCGACCTCGAGGAGGAGGACATCTACGTCGTGCGAGGCCGGCGGATCTAGCGACGTCGAAGGTTGAGATCGGGCTAGCGGATGCGGAGGGTCGACGGGGTGTCGTGGGTCGTCAGGTTCGACGCCACCGACTCGAGGTGGCCCCAGACGCGATCGCGGTGTTCCGGCGCAAGGCCGGCCTCGTCGACCGCGATGCGCATCGCTCGCAGCCAGGCGTCCCGGTGCGTTCGCGCGATCCGAAACGGCGCGTGGCGCGCGGCCAGACGCCCCGGGCCGCGCAGCTGCGTGTAGGCCGCCGGACCTCCCCAGTGTTCGATGAGGTACAGGCGCAAGCGCTCCTCGGCCGGCCCGAGATCGCCTTCGGGGTACAGCGGGCGCAGGATCTCGTCGACCGCCACGAGCTCGTAGAAGCGCGCGACGAGCCGGTGAAACGTCGGCTCGCCACCGACGGCGTCGTAGAGGCTCGGCGGCTGCGCGGTCATATGTTCAGGCTATCCCGGCGAGCTCGAGCCTCCGCGTTCAAGCAGCGAGGTCCGCCGGCGCAGCGGTGGCCTGCGGGCCTGATCCTCATGCCGTCGGCGTTCCAGTGGGCGCGCCCGGCGACGATCGAGCTCGCCCCCTGGCAGCCGACGCTCATCTATCCGGCCCGCGGCATCGCCACCCTCTGGGACGAGGGCAGCGACGCGGGCGACGACCTCACGCGCCTGCTCGGCGCCACGCGCGCCGCGAGGGCCGGACCGTCCTGTACGTCCGGACGCCCGTCGGCGACGCGCTGGTCGGTCGATGAGCGCGCCGCGAGCGCCGGATCCCCGTCCATGACCGCGTCGTGCTCATCACATCCCCGCGTATGGCCGCTCCCACACCGGGTAGGCGTTCACGCAGACGAAACGAAAGGAGCGTCATGCCACCCGCAGGCGTCAAGAAGGGCACGAAGCGCGCCCGCCAGTACGAGCACATCAAGGACAGCCAGCTCGAGCAGGGCCGGTCCGAGGACAAAGCCGAGGAGATCGCCGCGCGAACGGTCAACAAGGAGAAGGCCCAGGCCGGCGAGTCGCGGACCGCGTCCAAGAGCTCCACGCAGGACATGTCGCCCAGCCGGCGCGGCGGCCGGCGCTCGGGCACGAACCGCGAGAAGGGCCGCACCCGCGACCAGCTCTACAACGAGGCCAAGCAGCTCGGCGTCGACGGTCGCTCCAAGATGAACAAGGAACAGCTCAGGCGGGCGGTCGATCGCAAGAAGAAGTAGCTCGGCGCGTCACTATGCGTTGGCCCCGTGCACCTGCTCGTCTTCCATGGCTACCTGCTCCGCGGAACGGGGTCCAACGTCTACAACGCGCGGCTCGTACCGGCGCTCGTTCGCGCGGGCCACACCGTCGACCTCCTCGCGCAGGACGCGCAGGCCGATGAGCTCGACTGGGTCGACGCGGTCGGCCGGCTCGCCGCCGACGGCGCCGTCACCGGCGTGGAGGTGCTGCGCGAGCCCGTCGGGGTGACCGTCTGGCAGCCGGACCTCGGCGGTCTGCTGCCCGTCTACGTCAAGGATCGCTACCCCGGCTTCGTGGTGAAGACCTTCGTCGAGTGCTCCGACGCGGAGATCGAGGCCTACGTCGCGGCCAACGTCCGCGCGATCTGCGCCGTCGCGAAGCGCCGGCGCCCCGACCTGGCGCTGATCAACCACCTCGTCATGGGGCCGGTGGCCGCCGCGCGGGGCCTGCCGCCCGGTGTGCCCTACGCGGTGAAGGTCCACGGCTCAGACCTCGAGTACGCCATCGCGGTCGACCCCGGGCGCTTCGTCGGCGCGGCGCGCGAGGGCATCGCGCGCGCGGCGACGCTGCTCGTCGGATCGGGGCACACGGCTCGCCGGATGTTCGAACTGCTCGAGGATCCCGGCCTGGCCGCCCGCACACGCCTGGGGCCGCCCGGCGTCGACACTCAGGCGTTCGCGCGGCGGGCGCCGGAGCAGGCCCGGGCGGAGGTCCGCGCGATCGCCGACGGCCTGCTCGCCGCCCCCGCGCGAGCCGACGACGGCGGCACGTTCGCCCGCGACGAGCACGCGATCGCCCGCGCCCTGCTGAGCCTCGACCCGACCGATGGCCCGCACGTCGCCTACGTCGGCAAGCTGCTGCGCAACAAGGGTGTCGACCTGCTCGCGGCCGCGTGGCCGATCGTCCTCGCGGCGCGGTCCGACGCCAAGCTCGTCGTCGTCGGCTTCGGCGACTTCGCCGCGCCGTTCGACGCGCTCGTGACCGCCCTCGGCAGCGGCGACCTCGATCCCGTGCGCGAGCTCTGCGCTGAGTTCGACCTGCGCCACCTCGCCGCGTTCCTCGACGCCGGCGGAGCCGACGCCGCGTACCTCGCCGCCGCGCGCGGGATGCCGGCGAGCGTCACGCGCACCGGCCGCCTCGAGCACCACGAGCTCGCCCCGCTGCTGTCGGCCTGCACCGCGCAGGTCGTCACGAGCACGTTCCCCGAGGCGTTCGGGATGGTCGCGGCCGAGGGAGCCGCGGCCGGGGCGCTGCCCATCGTCGCCGCGCACTCGGGCCTCGACGAGGTGGCGGCGACGCTCGCCCCCGGCCTGCCGCCCGAGGCGCGCGAGCTGCTGCGCTTCGAGATCGGCCCGCGGACGGTGGCCGACATGGCCGACCGGCTCGTCACCTGGCTGGCGATGGCGCCCGACCGGCAGGACGCGGTGCGCGCCGCGCTCGTCGCCACGGCGCGCCGGCGGTTCGGCTGGGACGGGGTCGCCGCCGGGGTGATCGCCGCGGCGCAGGGACGCCACGACGACCTCGCGCCGCTGCCGCTCGCCGCGCCGGCGTGACGCGCCGGCGGTCAGAGGATCACGACGGGCGTGCCGATCGGCAGCAACGGCCAGAGCCGCGCAATCGCGGCGTTGGGCACCCGGACGCATCCGTGCGAGGGGGCTCCGGGGATGAGCGCCGGCTGGTTCGTCCCGTGGATGCCGATCACGCCGCCGCCCGGCCATTCGCTGAGCCTCGAGTAGGCGCCGGTGCCGAACGCGTACGGCCCGTACGCCGGGCTGCGGGCCAGCCCGCGCAGCCGGCTGCGGATCCAGAAGGTGCCGCGCGGCGTCGGCGTCGAGGCGGTACCGACGCCGATCGGCGAGGACCAGATGCGCCGGCCCGCGCGGTACAGCGTCGCGCGCCTGGTCGCGCGGTTGACGCGCAGCATCGTGCGAACCGCCTTGAGCGTGCCGAGCTCTCCGCGGGGAACCCAGCCGGTGCGGCCGTTGGGACGCTGCGGAAGGCGGATGTGCAGCCACGTGCGTCCCGTCACGTCGACGTGGCTCGCGAGTACCGGGTAGACCTCATACGGACCGTCCTCGGTGAGGTAGCGCAGCCGTCCGACGCGACGCGCGTCGGGCCTGGGGTGTGCGCGGACGATCGCGCGGGAGAGCGCGCCCGCGTAGCGGCTCATGCGCCGATCGTCGGAGAGCCGCTCGTCGCCGAGCGGGCCGCGGAGGTCTGCGGGGCGGACGGTCCGCTCATCGCCACCGGCCGCCGCCGGCGTCGGGGCCGCCGCGCCGCAGGCGGCGGCGACGGCACAGGTCAGGCCGAGGGCTGCTCGGACGCGCCGCACGCTGCTCTAGCCCGTGAAGCGCGGTGTCGCGGGCGCGGAGGGGCGCCGGTAGAGCACGCGGACCGAGGTGCCTCGCGTCCGGCTCGACGTGCTGAACGTCACGCGCGCGGTGACGCGGTGTACGCGGCGACTCTGCCGACGCGGGTTGATGCGCAGTGAGAAGCGGGTGCGGCCGGTCTTGGCGCGCACCGTCGTGCGGCGCTTGCCGTCGACGTAGAACACGACCTTGGCGATCGCGCGCCCGGTCACGGAGACGGTGAACGGACCGGTGACCGCGCCGATCGGGCCGCGGATCTTGGCGCTCCCCTTCGGGGTCGCGTCCGGCGCCGCGGCCGTCGCGAGCGGAGCCGATACCAGCGCCGTCAGTAGCGCGCTGAGCCCCGGGGTCAGCGTGCCGCTCGGTGTGCCGCCGGTCGCCGGCGTACCACCGGTGGTGGGCGTCCCGCCCGCGGCGGGCGTCCCGCCGGTGGTCGTGTCGTCGTCGCCGCCGCCGCCCTCGCCGCTCGGCGTCGAGCACGTCGCCTTGCGGATCGTGTTCGTGTCCAGCGTGACCGCGCCGTTGCGCGCCAGCGTCCGCCCGGTGATGAGCGTGGCGAGCGTGTTTACCGTGATGCTCTGGTCGGCGAGGATCGTGCCGACGAACTGGGAGTACGTCGAGATCGTGGCCGAGCTGCCGACCTGCCAGAAGACGTTGCAGGCCTGCGCGCCGTTGGTCAGCAGCACCCGCGTGTTCGGGGTGTCGCCGGCGATCCCGGCGGCGGTCGTCAGCGTGCCGGTCCTGGCCTGGAAGATGAAGACCGCGTTCGGGTCGCCGGCCGCATCGAGCGTCAGGTCGCCGCCCACGAAGACATCGGTCGCGGAGGTGTACACGCCGGAGACGAGCGTCTGGCCACCGCCGAGCGGCGCGGTGATGGCCGTGCCGCCCGTCCGGCCGAAGGCGTCGTCGTAGGCGGTCGTGAGGTCGCTCTTGGCCTGCACCGTCTCGGCGTCGTTGGGGTCGGCGACGTTGTGGTTGACCCCCGTGAGGCTCACGCAGTTGCCGGCTGGACAGGACTCGAAGCCGGTCTCGGAGTGCGTGGGCGAGGAGCCCACGTCGCCGTCGATCGTGCTCACGCCGGTGTTCGTCATGCCCGAGCCTGCCAGCACCGCGTAGGTGCCGGCGGTCCCGAGCAGTACGGGACTCGGACCCGCCGATGCGGTGGCGGCGCACAGCGGCGTGAGGGCGAGCGCCAGCGCGGCCATCCGGCCGATGCGACCGATGCCGGGAATTGCCCCGGCCGTACGCGTGAAGAAAAGCTGCATTCTCGATCCTCTGCTCGTCGCGGGGCGACGGATGGTTGCGGAGGATTCAGGTATATGGCGCTTCCCCGTTGCTCGGTCAGGTCGACCGATGAACGACGTCAGGCTCCAAATGCTCCCGTCTGTCCCCATCGACATCGCCGCCTCGTTACTTGAACGATCTGCGCGAATTGACTTCCGTCCATCGTGTCGGCGCCGGATGCCGGGAGCGAAACCCCGCTGGTAGGCTGCGTCCTCAAGCAACAGGGGTGCTGAGAGGACGACCGCTCGGCTGAGATGGATCACGCCAGATCCAGACCCTTCGAACCTGTGGGGTAATTCCCGCGCAAGGGAGCCATGCTGACGCGCACACGGGCGCCCGAGGAGGCGCCGGCCGAGAGGGGTACCGGACTCGGGGCGGTGCGACTTCGCGAGGTAGCCAAGACCTTCGCCGCGCCGCGCCGCGGGGTCGAGCCGGTCACCGCCGTGCGCGAGCTGAGCGTGACGGCCGGGCCCGGCGAGATCGTCGCGGTCGTCGGACCCAGCGGCTGCGGCAAGACGACGCTGCTCGAGCTCGTCTGCGGGCTGACCGCCCCGGACAGCGGGACCGTCGACGCCGCACCGGCCGCGCTCATGGCGCAGCGCGACCTGCTGCTGCCGTGGCGCAGCGCCGTCGACAACGCGGCGCTGGCGCTGATCGTCGCCGGCGTGCCGCGCGGCGCCGCGCGCGAGCAGGCCGCCGCGCTGCTGCGCGACTTCGGCCTGGCCGGCTTCGAGCGCGCGCGGCCCGCCGAGCTGTCGGGCGGGATGCGCCAGCGCGTCGCGTTCGCGCGCACGCTGCTGTCGGGCCGCACGGTGCTGTGCCTCGACGAGCCGTTCGCCGCCCTCGACGCGCTGACGCGACAGGAGATGCAGGACTGGCTGGCCGGCGCGCTGCTGGCACAGCCGCGCACGGTCGTGCTCGTCACCCACGACGTCGAGGAGGCGATCGTCCTCGCCGATCGAGTGCTCGTCATGTCGCCGCGCCCGGGCCGCGTCGTCGCCGCGCTCGACGTCACCGCGCAGCGTCCGCGCGCCCGCACCGACCCGTCGCTCGTCGCGCTGCGCCAGCGCGCGCTGAAGGAGCTGAGCGCGTGACCGCGGCGCTGCTGCTGCTCGCTCTGGTCGGCGGCTGGGAGGCCTACACGTGGCTGGGCGGCATAGACGAGTTCGTGCTGCCCGCCCCGAGCGCGATCGCCACCGCGCTCCATGACGACCGCGCCCTGCTGTGGAGCAACTTCACGGTGACGGCCGGCGAGATCGCGCTGGGCATGCTCGTCGCGGCGCTGCTCGGCCTGGCCTGCGCGGTGGCGATCCACTTCAGCGCGGGCCTGCGCCGCGCGCTGTATCCGCTGCTGGTCGGCTCGCAGACGCTGCCGGTCGTGCTCATCGCGCCGCTGCTCGTCGCCTGGTGGGGCTTCGGCCTGACGCCGAAGCTCGCGATCGTCGCGCTCGTCTGCTTCTTTCCGATCGTCGTGCCGACGCTCGACGCGCTCGACCGCGTCGACGCCGACGTGCGCAAGCTCATGCGCACGTTCGGGGCGTCGCGCTGGCAGACCTTCCGGATGGTGGAGGCGCCCGCGGCGCTGCCCGGTGTGCTGACCGGTGCCAAGCTCAGCGTCGCGCTGGCCGGCATCGCCGCCACCCTCGCCGAGTACGCCGGGTCCGACGCCGGCCTGGGCAACCTCATGCTCAAGGCGATCCCGCAGTTCGAGACCGCGCGTGCGTTCGCCGCCGTGCTGATCCTCTCCGCCTTCTCCATCGCGCTGTTCGCGCTGCTGGCGCTCGCCGAGCGCCGCCTGCTTCCGTGGGCCCACCAACCGAGAGGAACCGCCCAGTGACCCATCGCCGCCTCGTCCCCGCCATGCTCGCCGCGCTGCTCGCGTTCGGCCTCGCCGCCTGCGGCGAGAAGAAGGAGACGACCGGCGAAGCCGTCACCGAGCGCGTCGACCTCGTCCTGGACTACCTGCCCAATGCCGACCACGCCGGCATCTACGCGGCGATCGACGGAGGCGAATTCAAGTCCGCAGCGCTCGATGTGAAGCCGCGCACGCCGTCGGACCCGTCGGCGCCGCTGAAGCTGCTGGCCTCCGGCAAGGCCGACCTGGCGATCTCCTACGAGCCCGAGCTGCTGCTGGCCCGCGCGCAGGGCGCCAAGCTCGTCTCGATCGGGGCGCTCGTCCAGCGGCCGCTGACCTCGATCGTCTCGCTCGGCGGCAAGAACGCGATCCGGCGCCCGGCGCAGCTCGAGGGCAAGAAGGTCGGCACGGCCGGCATCCCCTACCAGGACGCCTACCTCAAGACGATCCTGCAGCGCGCCGGCGCCGACCCCGACAGCGTGCGGTCGGTCAACGTCGGCTTCAACCTCGTCCCGGCGCTGCTGACCAAGCGCGTCGACGCGGTCATGGGGATGTTCTGGAACGTCGAGGGCGTCGAGCTCGAGCGCCGCGATCGCAACCCGGTGATCCTGCGGATGGACGAGGTCGGCGTCCCGACCTACAACGAGCTCGTGATCGTCGCCCGCGAGGCCGACGTGCGCTCGCGCGGGCCCGTGCTGCGGCGGTTCATGCGCGCCCTCACGCGCGGCCACGAGCAGCTGCGCAAGAACCCCGACAGCGGCGTCGACGCGCTCGTGAAGGCCAACCCTGACCTGCGGGCGAGCCTGCAGCGCGCGCAGGTCAAGGCGACGCTGCCGGTGTTCTTCCCGCGCGACAAGGCGAAGCCGTTCGGCTATCAGAACGCCCGCGACTGGCAGCGCTACTCGCAGTGGATGCAGGAGAACAAGGTCATCGAGGACGCTGGCGTCGGGCAGCGCGCGTTCACGAACGAGTTCCTGCCGGGCGAGGGCATCTGACGCCGGCGACGCGCACACTGACGGTCGCGCACGCGCGGCGGCTCGCCCTGCATGCGCAGGGACTGGCCGCCGCGCCACCGCGTGGTGACCGTGCCCACCCACCGCGCGGGCCGGCCACGGTGGCGGACGTCGCGCAGCGGATCGGCTGCCTGCAGCTCGATCCGGTCAGCGCGGTCGCGCGCAGCCCGCTGCTCGTGCTGTTCGCCCGGATGGGACCGCTGCGCGACGAGGCGCTGGAGCAGGCCGCCTACGAGCAGCGCCGGCTGTTCGACGCGTGGGCGCACGAGGCCTCGCTCGTCGCCACCGCGGACCTGCCGCTGCACCGCTGGGCGATGCGCACGTGGCTGCGCGCGCCGTCGCCGGGTGCCGCGCGAGCCCGCGAGTTCCTCGCCGCCAACGCCGGGTTCGCCGAGGAGCTCGTCGACGAGTTGCGCGAGCGCGGGCCGCTGCGCGCGCGCGACCTCGAGGACCGCTCGGCCGAGCCGTGGCGCCACGGCTGGTGGACCGGCGAGGTCTCGGCGCGCCAGACGATCGGGCGCCTGCTGCACCTGCTGTGGATGTGCGGCCGGATCGGCGTGGCGGGCCGGATCGGCGGGACCGAGCGGCTCTGGGACGTCTTCGAGCGCTGCCTGCCCGAGGGCGTGGCGGCCGCCGCGGAGGCCGCCGACCTCGACGACGCGAGCGCCGAGCGCGAGGCGGCGCTGCGCGCCGTGCGGATGCTCGGCGTCGCCCGGGCGGGCCACGTGCGCGCGCACTTCCTGCGCCGCCGCTACGCGCATCTGCCGGCGACGCTCGCCGCGCTCGTCGCGGAGGGACGGCTCGAGCGGGTCGCCGTCGGCGGTCTGCGCGGCGAGTGGTTCGCCGCCGTCGACGATCTCGAGCGCCTGCCGGACCTGGCGCCGGGCTGCCGCACCACCGCGCTGTCGCCGTTCGACAACCTGCTGTGCGATCGCGCCCGCACCGCCGAGCTGTTCGGGTTCGAGCACCGCCTGGAGATCTACGTCCCGGCGCCCCAGCGGCGCTGGGGGTACTACGTGCTGCCGATCCTGCACCGCGAGCGGCTCGTGGCCCGCGCGGACCTCGTGCTCGACCGCGCCGCGGGCGTCCTGCGCGTGCTCGCGCTCCATCGCGAGGACGGGGTGCGGCGGACGCCGGCTAGCGACCGGGCGGTGCTGCGGGCGCTCGAGCGGCTGGCGGCCTGGCGGGGGGCGGCCGACGTGGTGGTGGCGTAGCACGGCGCTCGATCGCCTCCGGGACGTCCCCGGGCGCCAGCGGATGGTCGAACAGATACCCCTGCGCCTGGTCGCAGCCGAGCTCGCGCAGGCGCCGGAGCTGGTCGGTCGTCTCGACGCCCTCGGCGATCGAGCGCAGGCCGAGGTTGGCGGCGAGGTCGACGACGGCGGCGACGATCCGTTCGTCCTCGTGATCGACGCCGAGACCCTGGATGAACGACTGGTCGATCTTGACGAACGTCAGCGGAAGGCGCCGCAGGTGCGTGAGCGAGGCGTATCCGGTGCCGAAATCGTCAAGACCGATCTGGACGCCCAGGGCCGCGATGCGGTGCAGCTGGTCGAGCAGATCGACGTGCAGGTCCATGACCGCGGTTTCGGTGAGCTCGAGGTGCAGGCAGCCGGCGCTGACGCTGCAGCGGGCGAGCTCGTCGGCGATCAGCGTCGGCAGGTCGCCGGACTCGAACTGCCGCGACGAGAGGTTCACGGCGAGGTTCAGCGGTCCGGTGACGCCGGTCGTCGGCCACCGAGCCGCCGCCTCGAGTGCGATGCGCAGCACCTGCGCGCCCAGCGGTACCACGAGCCCGCTCTCCTCGGCGGCCGGGATGAAGGCCGACGGCGGGGTGATCGAGCCGTCGTCGGCCTGGATCCGCGCCAGCGCCTCGAACCCCGCGACCGCTCCGCTCGCGAGGTCGATGATCGGCTGGTAGTGGGCGACGATGCGCTCGTCGTCGAGCGCCGACTGCAGGACAAGCCGCGCGGCAGACCGCTGGCGCACCTGCAGGCCGAGCGCCGCGTCGAACACCGCGACGCGGCGGCCGCCGAGCGACTTGGCCTCGTACATCGCGGTGTCGGCCTCCTTGAGCAGCGTCTCGGCGGTGCCGCGACCGCCCGCCGACACGGAGATTCCGATGCTGGCGGCGACGCGCTCCTCGTCGCGCGTCCCGCCGCCGACGCGCCGGCCGAGCTCGGCGAGCAGCCGGCTGCCCAGGTCGACGGCATGGAGCTGGTTCTCGATCTCGGGCGCGAGCACGACGAACTCGTCACCGCCGATGCGCGCCACCGTGTCCATCGGGCGCAGGACGGCCACGAGCTTGTCGGCGACGCTGCGCAGGGCGACATCGCCCGCCGCGTGCCCGTGGTTGTCGTTGACCTGCTTGAAGCGGTCGAGGTCGATGAACAGCAGCGCCATGAACTTGCGCGAGCGCCGGCAGCGCTCCATCGCCTCGTCGATGCGCTCGACGAGCAGCTCGCGGTTCGGCAGTCCGGTCAGCGCGTCGTGCGTCGCCTGCGCCGTGAGCGCCTCCTGCGCGGCCTGCAGCTGCGCCATCCGCTCACCCTGGGCACGGCCCAGCCGGCTGATCTCCCGATCCTTGGCCTTGTGCGCGCTGAGATCGGTGAAGGTCAGGCACAGCAGCTCGGCGCCGTCGACCGACAGCGGCGAGCTGCCGACCTGCACCGGCACGCGCACACCGTCGGCGCCGAGGAGCTCCAGCTCGGCCGTGGCGCCCTGCCCGCCCGGGCCGCGGATGTGCGCGAGATCGCGCTGGCTGTCGTCCGCGAGGAAGGCCGTCAGCGGTGAGCCGACGATCGCCTCCCGCGGGCACGACAGCAACTCCGACAGGCGCCTGTTCGCGAACAGGATCAGCCCGCTCGCCGACAGGGTCGCCGCACCGTCGCGCATGTTCTCGACGAACATCCGGTAGGGCCGGTCGGCCGTCGAGAGCGTGAAGATGCGGCTGCCGCGGGCGTCGTCGGACACGACGAACGCGTCGACCTCCCCGGCAGCGATCGCGCGCAGCGTGTCCTCGGCCTCCGCCACTCGCGCCAGCGCGTCCGCGTGGTCGGTCACGGTGTCGCCGCTGTGGCGTCGCCGAGCAACGCCGGATCGTCACATGGCAGGCACGCCGCGGGCAGCATCATCGCGAGCACGCGATCGGTCTGCGAGAGATCGCCCGCGAGCCGGCGGACGGGCAGCGGGCTCGTCCTGACCAGCGTCGGGACGACCCGCACGTGGCTGCGCAGGGCGGCATCGGGCTGGTCGTGAACGTCGACGACGGTGAGGTGGCAGCGCCCGTTGAGGTGCACGTCGCACATCCGCGTGACCGCATCGATCGCCCGCGCCGAGAGGTCGGAGGCGCCGTTGACGAAGAGCGTCAGACGGTACGGCTCGCCGCCGGGCAGGTCTGGCGGGGCCGCGAAGGGGGTGATCATCGGACGGGCGCCGGCTGAAGATGCAGGCCGGCGAGGACCCGTTCGCCGTCCGAGAGGTCGCCGATGATCTTCCGCACCGGCGCCGGGCTGCGGCGCACGAGCGTCGGGATCGCGAGGATGTCGTCGCTGCGGGCGAGCGCCGGCCGCTCGACCAGGTCGATGACCTCTATCTCGTAGCGGCCCGCGAGATGCTCGTCGCAGAGATCCTTGAGGTTCACGAAGGCGCGCAGCGATCGCGGTGATTGCCCCGCGACGTACAGACACAGCCGCCAGACGTCGGTCTGCGGGGCTGTGCCGTAGTCGGCATGCGGGGCCGCGGCGGTCACGGAGCGGCGCCCCGATCGGGCGCGCCGGTCCCGTGGGCGGGCTCGGCGGCGTCGGCCCCACGCAGCCGCCCCTGCTCGGCACGCTGTCCGGCGCGATCCTCGGCGCCGGTAGAGCCGTGGCTCAGCAACTGCCCGACGACGTCCGCCTCGTCCTCGAACTCGCGCCACAGCGCGGCAGTCCGTGCCACCACGGCCTCGCGCCGGCGCTGGAGGTTCGTGCGCCGCTGCTCGAGGTCCTCCAGGCGCGCGGTGCCGTCGGCGCGCTCGAGCGCCTCCTGGGCCTGGCGCGCAGAGCCGGTGAGCACGCCCTGCGGACCGACGTAGACGTCGGCGAGCTCGATGCCCTGGCTCGTGAGCACGAACTCGCGGATCTGGTTGGAGTGCGCGGTCCCGCGCGACTTCAGCACGTACAGCAGCCGGTTGAGCTCGCCGTTGCCCTCCATCGTCTTGACGAGCAGCCACGAGTCGACCAGCGACGCGATCTGCTGGTCGGCCTCGCCGGGGTTCGCCTCGGAGTTCAGGCTCGTGAACAGCGCGGTGACGCCCCGCGCCTTGAGGAAGTCGACCTGGCGCGTGAGCATCGCCGAGACGTCGGCGCCCGTGCCGATCCGCAGCAGGTCCGAGACGGGGTCCATGATGACGACCGAGGGATCGAACTCGATGACCGAGCGCTGCATGGCGAACAGGTGGCCCTCGAGCCCGAGCACGCTCGGGCGAAAGCACTCGAAGCGCAGCAGGCCGGCGTCGACGGGGTCCTGGAGGTTGATGCCGACCGAGCACATGTTGCGCACGATCTCGGCCTCGGACTCCTCGAAGGCGAAGTACAGCGCGCGCTCCCCGCGGCGGCACGTGGCGTCGCAGAACTGCGCCGCGAGGGTCGATTTGCCGGTGCCCGCCGTGCCGTTGACGAGCACGGTGCTGCCCTTGAAGTAGCCGCCGTCGCCGAGCATCGCGTCCAGGCGCGGCACGCCGGTCGACATGCGCTCCTTCGAGACGTGGTTGCGCAACCCCAGCGAGGTGATCGGCAGGACCGAGATGCCGCTCGCGCCGATGAGGAACGGGTACTCGTTCGTGCCGTGCAGCGAGCCGCGGTACTTGAGGATCCGCAGCCGGCGCGTGGAGGTCTGCGCGGTCACCCGGTGGTCGAGCACGATGACGCAGTCGGAGACGTACTCCTCGATGCCGTAGCGCGTCAGCTTGCCGTCGCCGCGTTCGCCGGTGATCACCGCGGTGACGCCGCGGTCCTTCAGCCAGCCGAACAGGCGGCGCAGTTCCGCGCGCAGCAGCGCGGTGTTCGTGAACGCCCCGAACAGCGTTTCGATCGTGTCGATGACGACGCGCGTTGCGCCGACCTCGTCGATCGCGGCGCCGAGGCGCAGGAACAGGCCGTCCAGATCCCAGTCCCCGCTCTCCTGCACGACGCCGTCCGCGACGTCGACGTGATCGATCACGAGCGCCCCGGCGGACTCGAGCTGCCTCAGGTCGAACCCGAGCGAGGCGACGTTGGCAGCGAGGTCCTCGGCGGACTCCTCGAATGCGACGAACACGCCGGGCTCGTCGAACTCGACGATCCCGCGGACGAGGAACTCCATCGCGAGGAGCGTCTTGCCGCACCCGGCGGGCCCGCACACGAGCGTGGGCCGGCCGCGTGGCAGCCCGCCGCCCGTGACCTCGTCGAGGCCGCTGATCCCGGTGGGCGCCTTGGGAAGCTCTGTCGGTGCCGGCTGCGAGCGTCCGCCGCTCGAAGGGGCCGGCGCGGCTGCGCCTAACACACCGCGCGTCGATTCGCGCGGTCCGAAATCGTGGTGGGCGTGGTCATACGAAGCTTGTCGGCATCTGGCCGCGATCTCTGTAACCCGCCGGTCGAGGCGGAAGCGGCCGCGGCGAGCTCGGCGGCTCATCCGTTCGTCGAACGCGGCACGGCAGCGGTACTTCGCGCTCTGTCCGCCGTTGAAGGGAACATGCTGCGCTCGCTCGCCCTCGCCGGTCTGGCCGCCCTCACCGTCGCCACGGCGCCCGCCGCGGCCGCCGTCGCCCCCGGCCGCGTCGCGTTCTCGGTCGCGACGCAGGTCCCCGAGCGCAACGTCGACGCCGGCGGCGCCGGCCCCGCGGTCGCCCTGCCCGGCGGCGGCGTGGTGATGATCGCCTACGGTCCCGGCGCCGACCTCACCCTCGTGCAGATGCGCGCCGACGGCTCGCTCGACGCGTCGTTCGGCAGCGGCGGGGTCGCGCGCGTCGAGCTGCCCGGCGGCGATCGCTACAACCCCGCTCAGCTGCTGCGCCGGCCGGACGGCCGGCTGCTCGTCGTCGGGACCGGCTTCGCGGCCGCGAACCCCTTCGAGCTGCCGCGGTTCGTGCTCGTCGGGCTGACGGCGGCGGGCGGGCTGGACCCGAGCCTCGGCGCCGGCGGCATCGCCCCGCTCGACCTGCAGAGCTCGTGCGGCGGCGGCTGCGCGCCGGCCGCCCTCGCACCGGACGGGTCGATCGTGATCACCGGCCAGACCGGCCGGCTCTCGCCCGGGATCGTCACCGACCCCAACGTGGGATCCTCGATGCGGTGGGTCGTGCGGCGCCTGGCCGCGTCCGGGGCGAGCGACCCCGGCTTCGGCGACGCGCTCGTGTCGGGACCGGCGGGCGTCTCCACCAGCGGCTACGGCACCGTCGTGCGACCGTCGGGCGCGATCGTCGTGCTGGGCATCCGCGACCGTCGACCGCACCTCGCCGGCCTGACGGCGACGGGAGCGCCGGATCCGTCGTTCAACGGCGGGCAGCTCGCCGCGTTGCCGGTCGACGGCGCGTTTCGGATGCTCCTGCGTTCGGACGGCGCGATCGATGTGACCGGGGACGGCCGGCTCGTGCGCTTCACCCCCGCCGGCGCGATCGATGCGTCGTACGGCACCGGCGGCTTCGTGTCGTTCGGCGGCTTCAATCGCAGCTACGGCCCGCCGGCGACGCTCGCGACACCCGACGGCGCGACGATCCTGTACGGCCTGCGACAGTTCGAGCCGACCCCGGCCGCGCAGCCGCGCCTGCAGTTGCAGCGGGTGACCCGCAGCGGCGCGCTCGGCGCCGCCGGCACGCTCTCGCCGGCCTTCGGCGGCGGCATCGCCAACACGCGGGCGGGTGTCGAGCAGAACGGCTTCCGCGGCGGGCTCGTGCCACGTGCGGACGGGTCGTACCTCGCGCTCGGCGCCCTGAGCGTCGTGCGCTACACCGGCGAGGGCGAGGGCTTCAGCGCGGGCTACGTGGCCGCCGCCGCGTACACCCCGCTGCTCGAGCCCGACACGACGTTCGGCGGACCCCAGCTTCCCGCGCGGGCGCGGGTCCGCGTGCCGCGCCAGCGCGCCCGCTCGGCGGCGGAGTTGCGGCGCGTGCTGGTCCGCGTCACGACGTCCGGCGCCGGGCTGATGACGCTGCGCGTGCGCGACGGGCGCGGGCGGGTGCTCGCCCGCACGGTCGCCCCCGCGTACGCCGCCGGCACGACGAGCGTCCGCATCCCGCTGACGACGACCGGCCGGCGCATCCTGCGCCGCGGCCGCAGCCTGCGCGTCCGCGTCGGACGCGACTTCCGCGACATCCTCACCGCGCGCGACCGCGGGGTGACCAGCGCCCGCCTGCGCTGATCGACCCCCCCCGTGGGTGCCGCGGGCGCCGGATCGCGCGCAAGTCGGGGAGCTCGTCGTCTTCGACACGAGCGTCGTCGACCTGACCGCCGAGCTGCACGACCCCGCCGCCGGCGTGGCTCATGGCCGCCGCGATCGAGCGCCGCGACGTCGGCGTCTGGGCCGGCGAGCACGACATCGTCACCGCCCGCGGCGCCGGCGGCCCCTGAACGACGACGGGCCCGGCGAGTGCCGGGCCCGTTTCTATCGACCTGAGGTCGTCCTACGCGCTGGCCAGCTCGCGATCGGTCGCCTTCATGACGCCGACGCGGTTCTTGTGCGCCCGCTCGTAGTTG
>JAUXSD010000049.1 GCA_030681525.1 Solirubrobacteraceae bacterium | reverse complement strand
TTCCTCAACACGATCAACCCGCTCTTCATGGACAACGGCGTCGGCGTGAGCTGGAACGACCGTGCCACGGCCGGCCTCCCGGCCGGCCAGACCGCTCGCTACGAGGTGGTCTGGCAGCTCTCGCGCTCAGCGGTGACCGCGCTCGCGGCGCCGGCGCGGGCGGCGGCGGCGGCGTCTCCCACGGCCGGGCCCGAGGTTCCGCCCGCCCCGGGCAGCGAGGCGTCCGTCGACGAGGCGGCCAAGGACGGTGGCGCAGCCGCTGACGGTCGGGGCGCGGCGGCGACCGCCCGCGCCGCAGACGCCACGGCTCCGGTGCTGAGCGCGCTGCGGGTGGCGCCGGCGGCGGCCGGCCGTGTGCCGAAGTTCGTGTTCCGGCTCAGCGAGCGGGCCGATGTCGTGCTGCGGATCGTGCGCCGCACCAAGCGACGCCAGGTGACGGTGCGCCGGCTCACCCGGGCGAACCTGCGACCCGGCACCCGCGCGATCGCGGCCGGCGTCGGCAGCGGGGCCAAGCGCCTGGCGCCCGGCCGCTACGTCGTGTTCGCGCAGGCCGTCGACGCCGCCGGCAACCGCGGCGCGCGGCGTTCGGCGGCGTTCCGGATCGCGCGCCGCTGACCGGCGGCGCAGCCGCGCGCGCCAAGCGATCCGCGCCGCCGACCACAATGGTCCGGTGGCCACCGCGTTCGCTGATCGCACCGAGCTCGATCACGCGACGCTGCTGGGCGCCCCGCTGCGCTGGCCGCGGCCGTCGGCGCTGACCTCGTCCCTGAAGGTCGCGCCGCAGAAGTCCGCCGACGCCGCCGCGCAGCTCGGGCTGATCACGGTCGGCGACCTGCTCGAGCACCTGCCGCGCGACCGCCGCGAGGCGCGCACGGTCGCGACGCTGTGCCCCGACGATGTCGCGACGGTCGTTGTCGAGGTGCGGTCGATCACGAGCCGTCCGGTGCGCCGGCGCGGGATGAAGCCGCTCGTCGAGGCGACGGTCGCCGACGAGACAGGCGTGATGAAGGCGACGTTCTTCAACCAGCCGTGGCTACAGCGCAAGTACCCGGCCGGCACCCGCCTGGTCCTGCACGGCAAGTTCGCCGCGCGCAACGCCTTTCGCGTCACGAGCCACGCGCCGACCGACGAGTCGACCGGGAGCGCGAGCGAGGTGGCGCACTACCCGGCGACCGAGGGACTGTCCTCCACGCAGATCCTCGCGCTCGTGCGCGCGCACCTGTCGGCGGCCGAGCACGTGGTAGAGCCGCTGCCCGCGCGCGACCGGCTGCGGACGCTGGGCGGCCTGCCCGACCGGCGCGCCGCGATCGTCGCCGCCCACGCCGGCGACCACGAGGCCGGCCGGCGCCGGCTGGCCTTCGACGAGCTGCTACTTGCCCAGCTGTCGCTGCTGCGCCGCCGCGCGCAGCGCCGCGCCTCGGGGGCGGCGCCGGTGCTCGACGGCCCCGCGGCGCTGACCGTGCGCTGGCGCGAGGAGCTGCTGCCGTTCACGCCGACCGGCGACCAGCTGCGGGCGATCGCCAGGCTCGACGAGGAGCTCGCCTCGCCGCGGCCGATGCAGCGCCTGCTGATGGGCGAGGTCGGCTCGGGCAAGACCGTCGTGGCCTTGCACGCCATCCTGCGCGCCGTCGAGCAGGACATGCAGGCGGTGTTCATGGCGCCGACCGAGACGCTCGCCGAGCAGCACTTCGCGACGCTGCAGGCGCTCATGCCCGGCGAGGCGGTGCGCGCGGCGCTGCTGACCGGCTCGACGACCGCGGCACGGCGCGCGGACACGCTGAGCAAGCTGGCCACCGGGGAGCTGTCGTTCGTCGTCGGCACCCATGCGCTCGTCGAGCCCGACGTCGTGTTCGACCGCCTCGCGGTGGTCGTCGTCGACGAGCAGCACCGCTTCGGGGTGCGCCAGCGCGCGGCGCTCGACGCCAAGGCGCGCGACGGCCTCGTGCCGCACGTCCTGCACATGACGGCGACGCCGATCCCGCGCACGATGGCGCTGCTGCGCTACGGCGACCTCGACATCACGACGCTGCGCGAGCTGCCGCGCGGGCGCCGGCCGGTGGCGACCCATATCGCCTCGACCGACGCCGAGCGCGCCCGCGCCTACGACCTCGTCCGCGAGGAGCTCGACGCCGGGCGCCAGGCGTTCGTCGTCTGCCCGCTGGTCGAGGAGTCCGAGGCGCTGCAGGCGCGGGCGGCGACTGCGGAGTACGAGCGCCTGCGCGGCGGGGAGCTGCGCGACTACCGCGTCGCGCTGCTGCACGGCCAGATGCGCCCGCGCGACAAGCAGGCGGCGATGCTCTCCTTCGCGGCGGGCGAGGCCGACGTGCTCGTCGCCACCACCGTCATCGAGGTTGGCATCGACATCCCCAACGCGACCGTGATGCTCGTCGAGGGGGCGGAGCGCTACGGCATCAGCCAGCTGCACCAGCTGCGCGGCCGCGTCGGGCGCGGCGAGCACGCCGCGACCTGCCTGCTCTTCGGCCCCAAGCACGCCGCGCGGCTGCGCGCCCTGGAGCGCAACACCGACGGCTTCGAGCTGGCCCGGATCGACCTCGAGCTGCGCGGCGAGGGCGAGATCGCCGGCACCCGCCAGTCGGGCCTGGCGCAGTTCAAGGTGGCGCGGTTGCCGGAGGACGAGGGGCTGGCGGAGGCAGCGAAGGTGTACGCCGAGGCGCTGCTGGCGGGCGATCCGGAGCTGGCGTCGCCCGAGCATGTGCTGCTGGGCGATGCGCTGGCGGCGGCGTACGGGGCCGGCGAGCTGGCGCCGCTGCCGGCGTGATGAACGGTTGTGCGCTGTCGCGTGGGCCTCGCGTTGTGATCGCGGGGTCGAACGGCATCTCTGAGGGTGTGAGTTCGATCGGGCGTGGGCCGTCGCGCCGGGGCCGGCGTTCAGTGGGGGGTGTGGCGGATAAGCCTCGGCCCGCGAGGGTTATTCGCCACACCCCTTCGAGGAACGGCGAGATGCCGTTCGCCGACGGCCAATCAGACGCCGCCACGAAGTGCACAGCACGACCAGGACAGCCATGAGGGTCGTCGGCGGCATGTACGGCGGCCGCCGCCTCACCGCTCCAACCGGCGACGAGACCCGCCCCACCGGCGACCGCGTCCGCGAGGCGCTGTTCAGCGTCCTGGGCGCCTCGATCCACGACGCCCGCGTCCTCGACCTCTACGCCGGGTCCGGCGCGCTGGGCATCGAGGCGCTGTCGCGCGGCGCCGCCGCGGCGGTGTTCGTCGACCGCTCGCACAAGGCCGTCAAGGCCATCCGCGCCAACCTCGCCGCGCTCGGCATCGAGGCCGAGGTGCGCCCGATCGCGGCGCGCGCGGCGCTCCGCGCGGCATCCGCGCGGCGGGAGGCATACGATCTGGTCTTCCTCGATCCCCCCTACCGGCGAGCCGCCGAGCTGGGGCGGGAGCTGTCGGAGGGGCTGACCGCGGTGCTCGCACCCGGTGCCCGCGTCGTCACCGAGAGCGACCGCCGTGCCCCGCTGGAGCTCGACCTGCCGCTCACCGACGAGCGCCGGTACGGCGACACCGTCATCCGCATCCATGAACCCTGACCACCGCATCGCCCTCTGCCCGGGCTCCTACGACCCGGTCACCAACGGCCATCT
The DNA here is from genome assembly GCA_030681525.1 of Solirubrobacteraceae bacterium. Lineage (GTDB taxonomy): Bacteria > Actinomycetota > Thermoleophilia > Solirubrobacterales > Solirubrobacteraceae > CADCVQ01. Next base: position 853 of record JAUXSD010000049.1, on the reverse strand, counting down.
CGACGTGATCTCGCGCGCCGCGGAGCTCTTCGACGAGGTCATCGTCGCGGTCGTCAACCTGCCGCTGCGCAAGGGCACGACGCTGTTCAGCGCGGAGGAGCGGATCAGCTTCATCGAGGAGGCCACGAGCCACCTCGACGGGGTGCGCGTGCTGCCGTTCTCGGTGCTCGTCGTCGACTTCGCGCGGGAGTGCGGCGCGAAGGTCATCGTCAAGGGCCTGCGCGCGATCTCGGACTTCGAATACGAGTTCGAGATGCACCAGCTCAACCGCCTGCAGGCGGCCGACATCGACACGCTCTACCTCATGGCCAGCCCGCAGTACAGTTTCATCAGCTCAAGCGGAATCAAGGAACTTGCCACGTTCGGCGGAAGGATCGACGAACTAGTCCCGGAACGGGTGGCCGAGCGCTTGAAGGAAGAGCTGGGCCGCTAGCGAAACAAGGGTTGCCATGGACGTCCTCGTACTCATCGACAAGCTCGACGACTTGGTGCACAACGCCAAGCTCGTCCCGATGACCGGTCAGGTCCGCGTCGACAAGGACGAGATCTACGACATCCTCGACCAGATGCGCGCCACGATCCCGGAGGAGATCAAGCAGGCGCGCTGGATCGTCAAGGAGCGCCAGGAGATGCTCGCCGAGGCCAAGCGCGAGGCCGAGCGGATCGTCAAGGAGGCGCGCGAGCGCCAGGACCAGCTCGTCGGCGAGGAAGAGGTCACCAAGCAGGCCCAGCGCGCCGCCGAGGACATCATCGAGGACGCCCGCGCCCGCGAGCGCGAGATCCGGCTCGGCGCCGAGGACTACGCCGACGAGATCCTCAACACCCTCGAGGTCAACCTCTCGAAGTTCATCGC
>JAUXSD010000048.1 GCA_030681525.1 Solirubrobacteraceae bacterium | reverse complement strand
GCTTCGACTGCCACGCGCTTCACACCTCCCGGCAACACGCTGTCCCGGTAAGCCTGGTCCTGCTTGTCGAACACGTTAGTGGACGGCATCGACACCACACGCACGCTGACGCCTTCGGCAGCCAGTGCTTTCTGCGCCTCCAATGCCAGCGATACTTCCGAGCCCGTTGCGATAATGATTGCCTGCAGCTTGCCGCCCGGCGCTTCGGACAACACGTAAGCACCGTTGCGGATGCTGGCGATCTTCACCGTATCGCGCTTCTGGAATGCCAGGTTCTGGCGGCTGAAAATCAGGCTGCTTGGCCCGTCCTTGCGCTCGACGGCGGCAGCCCAGGCGACAACGGATTCAACCGTGTCGCATGGACGCCAAACTTCCATGTTCGGAATGTAACGCAACGTGGCGGTTTGCTCGACCGGCTGGTGCGTCGGGCCATCCTCGCCGAGGCCAATGGAGTCATGAGTGAACACGTAGATCACACGCTGCTTCATCAAGGCGGACATGCGCAACGCATTGCGCGCATATTCTGAAAACATCAGGAAGGTGCCGCCGAACGGCAGGAAACCGCCGTGCAACGCCATGCCGTTCATGATGTGCGACATGCCGAATTCGCGCACGCCATAGCTGATGTAGTTGCCGGTGCTCTTGCCTCGGATGTGCTTGCAGCCTGTCCAGTTGGTCAGGTTGGAGCCGGTCAGGTCGGCCGAACCGCCGAGGAATTCCGGCAATGCCGGAGCCAGCGCGTTGATGGCATTTTGCGAAGCCTTGCGGGTTGCGATGGTTTCGGCTTTCTCGTTGATTGCCGAGATAACTCCGTCAATATGAGCCGGCCAGTTGAAAGGCAATTCCCCCTTGATGCGGCGCACAAATTCGGCAGCTTCTTTCGGGAATGCATTGTGATACTCGACAAACTTGTTGTTCCACAGTTTTTCCAGGCCTTCGCCCTTGGTGCGCGCATCCCAGGCTTCATACACATGCGCCGGGATTTCGAACGGCGGATATTTCCAGCCGATGTGCTCGCGCGTCGCGGCCACTTCGGCATCGCCCAATGCGGCGCCGTGCACGTCATGCGTGCCTGACTTGTTCGGCGAGCCCGCGCCGATGACGGTCTTGCAGCAGATCAGCGTGGGTTTGTCGGTGACGGCCTTGGCGGCGTTGATCGCGGCGTCAATTGCGGCGGAATCATGCCCTTGCACATCGGCGATCACGTGCCAGCCGTAGGCCTCGAAACGCTTCGGGGTGTCGTCGGTGAACCAGCCATCCACATGGCC
>JAUXSD010000047.1 GCA_030681525.1 Solirubrobacteraceae bacterium | reverse complement strand
AGATGACGAAGATGACGAAGCCCGCGAGCGCTTCGAGGATGCGCGTGACCAAGGCCCCTCCCTCAACGTATACGTAGCGAAGCGGAAGGGGCGCGGGGTGGCCGCCCTTACAGCTTCTTCCCCCCGATGATGCGGACCAGTTTCGCCTTCCGGTCCTTCCCGATCATCTTGCAGAACACCAGCACGCGGTTCCCCGGCTGCAGGGCCGCCCGGTTCACCTTCCTGGTGCCGTCGAAGTAGGCCGTGTCCTTGTCGATGAGGACCGTCGAGTCCCGCTTCCCGAGCGTCTCGTCGGGGAAGACGGTCTCTTTCAGGAAGAGCGAGGTATCCGTCACCTTCGCCACCGTCCCCTTGAGGCATTCGGACTCCGCGGCGTTGTCCTGCTGCGCCCGCGCGGAAACGGCGGCGGACACCAACAACGTGAGGGCTGCGAGGATACAGATGCCGACCCGTCGGGTTGTCATGAAAGCACCCCTCCGATCATGGTTTCACGTATGGACCGATTCTATCGCGCTTACCTGGAAAGGCAAGGAAAACGGTTGAAGCCGGATAGATGCCGGTAGATCCCCTTCGCCGATCACCCCACGGTGATGAACGGCGGGCCGATGGAGAGGGTCGGCTGGGCGTCCCCCACGGGAACGCCCTGACCGTCCTTGCCGCACGTGCCGATGCCGAAACCGAGGTCCGATCCGACGCGGTCGATCATCGAAAGGACCTCCGGGCCGTTCCCCGTGATCGTCGCTCCGCGGACCGGCTCCCCGCGCTTCCCGCCTTCGATCCGGTACCCCTCCGCCACCTCGAACATGAAGTCGCCGGTGACGGTGTTCACCTGGCCGCCCCCCATCTTTACGACGAGCAGGCCGTGGTCGGTCCCGGACAGGATCGCTTCCGGCGGGGTGCTCCCCGGAAGGATGAGCGTGTTCGTCATCCGCGGGATCGGTTTGTGCCGGTACGACTCCCGCCGGCCGTTCCCCGTGGGGGCGACGCCGTCCTTCATCGC
>JAUXSD010000041.1 GCA_030681525.1 Solirubrobacteraceae bacterium | reverse complement strand
GGCGGCGGGCATCGCCGGGGCGCGCCAGCCGCGGGCGGGCTGAGGCGACCACACGCACAGCACCGCGACCGGCGAGCGGTGCGCGCGGGCCAGGGCGAGCCCGAGCGCGGCGGCCAGCGCCGGCGCATCCGCCGGCGATCCGAGGACCGCCACGGCCGGCGGGGGTCGGCGGGCCGCCGGTGTCGCGTGCGCCGCTGCGGCGGTTTCGGAGGCGGCGTGTACGCGCGGCTCGTCGCCGCGCTGAGCGGCTCGCTCGCCCGCGGGAGCCACGAAGAGGTCGGCGATGCGACGGGCGATCGTCACGGCCTCGGCCCCGCGTGCGCCTCGCCGGTGGCCTCGAGGTGTTCCGCCAGCGCCGGCAGGAACGAGCGCGGACGCAGCCGCACCCGCACGCGTCGCTCGTCCACGCGGACGTCCACCCGGCCGCGCGACCAGCCCGGCACGGCCTCGCGCGCCGCGGCGGCCGGATCGGTCTTCTGCAGGAGCGCGATGGCGCCCGCCTCGGCGGCGTGGTCGGCGAGCTCGCGCGCCGCACCCGCCGCCAGCAGCTGGGCCACGGCCAGCACCGCGGCCAGCAAGATCGGCGCGAGCGCCACGAGCTCGACCGAGGCCTGCCCGGCCTCGCGCCCCCGCGCCCGAGATCTGCGGGATTGCCCTCGCCACACGTCAGGGCCCCTGGTCCTGGAGCCGGGCCCGGGCGCGAACGGTCGTCAGGCGACCCGTGCCGACGATCGCCGGGACGGCGATCGCGATCCGCACGCCGCCGCCGGCGGAGGTCGTCGCGCGGCGAACGACGAGCCCGCGCTCGAGCCGGTCGGGCAGGACCCGGCGCGCGGCGGCCGGAGCGTCGGCGCCGAGCGCGGTCGCGCGGGCGGCGGCCCGCGCCGCCGAGCCGGCGAGCCAGACCGCCTGACCCGCGACGACGGCCTGCCAGAGCAGCGCGACCAGCGCCGCCACGAGCGGCAGCAGCGCGACGAGCTCGACGCTCGCCTGGCCCTGCTCGGCGCGGGATGGACGGCTGACGGCCATGCGCCGGAGGCTGGCGGTCTCGGGGTTACGGATCTACGCGCGGGTGTGACAAAAGGACCGTGTTCGTGTGACGAAATTGCCGCACGTCTCGGCGAGGGCCGCTTGGACGCGATCGAGCGAGCGAGCGCGACGGGCCGGTTCAGGAGTACGAGCGGTGGCGCTGCCAGACGAGGTACAGCGTGTACGAGGCGCCCGCGATGAGCGCGAACCACAGCGCCGCGCCGGCGCCGCTGTCCCACAGGCGGCCCGTGATCGAGACCGTGACGATCGCGATGCCGACCGCCGCGTACAGCGCGAACCGCCAGGCGTCGCCCAGCGAGAAGATCTCGCCGCGGAAGTTGCGGTAGAGCATGCCGCAGCCGACCGCCATGAGCACGATGAAGATCGCGTAGAGCAACTGGTTGATGAAGGCCGCGCCCTCGCCGCCGCCGGGGACGAGCCAGACGACCAGCCCGAGCAGGACGACGATCGCGATGTTGCGTGCGGTCTCCAGCGACATGCAGAACAGGCTAGAGCCTTGTCCGAGCCCGTGGGGAGCAGACTGCTTCGGCCGGCGCGCACCCACCCGACACTCACCCTTCACCAAAGGCTGAGACCCGCCTCACCGAACAAGCCTCGACCGATCGTCGACCCGCACCGTCACGCAGCCAGGCCCCGTCGCGAGGTCCGCCCGATCGGCACGCCAAAGGTGCGGGCACCGCATCACGGGCGGACCTAGGCTCGTGCGGACGATCGATCCAAACGCTCGACACCCCGTCAAGCACGTGCGAGCCGCTGCCGATAGCCGCCCAATCGCCCTTCGGGGTCACGTTTCGAAGCCGCCAGGACAGATACGCACATGACGGTCAAGCCCGAGGGCCACCCAACGCGCACGAGCCGCCGCCGCATCGCGGGCGCGCTGTGCACAGCCGGCGTCGTCGCGATCGCGTTCAGCGGAAGCCTGCTCGGCCCCGCCGCGCAGGACCCGGCCGTGCCGGGCGAGCCGGTCGCAGAAGCCCCGACGCAGGTCGCGCCCGACCCCGCGCCGCCGGCCGCACCGCCGGCGCCCGATCCGACACCGCCACCGCCCCCACCCCCGGCGCCCCCGCCCGAGCAGACGACGACGAGCCCCGCAGCTCCGGAGGCGTCGAATCCCCCGGCCCCACCCGAGGACGACGGTCCGGCGCCCTCCCACGGCGGGCCGGCGGAGCCCCCGCGGCCGCCGGCCAGCGAGGTGGCCAAGCCGGCGTCGTCGTCGAAGTCCGACTCCGCACCCGGCCCGCAGCAATCGCCGGCGTCCGCCGGGACCCCCGCCGCGGCGCCCGCCCCGTCCGCCGCGGGCCAGCTGTACCCCCTCCCCCGCCCGACCGTCGCGAACGAGGCGACCGCGGCGGAGCTGCTCGCCGAGATCGGCCCGCTGCCGTTCGGATCGCTCGCCGGCGCCGCCGACGAGCGCGACGGGAAGCGGACGCTCGTCAAGTGCCGGCCGTCGCGCAGCCTGACGGCGAAGGAGCGGGCCGCGGCGGAGCGCAAGCGGCGCGCCCGCGCCAAGCGGGAGAAGGGCCGCCGCAAGGCTCAAGCCCGACTGGAGGGTCTCGGCCGCGGCGGCGGCGCGAACGGCGCCGGCGATCCCGACGCTCCCTGTTCGACCGCCGCGGCGCGATCGCTCGGCACGATCTCCCCGGAGCGGGCGCAGCAGCGCGACCGCGTCAAGCCCAGCGAGCTGCGCAACGCCGAGGGCGTGCCGACCGTCGCCAACCCGACGATGTCGCTCGCGCTGCCCGGTGCCGTCCCCGTCGGTGTCCCGAACTTCTTCATCGACAAGTTCCGCATCCCGCCGTTCCTGCTGCCGATCTACCAGGCAGCCGGCATCGAGTACGGCATCCGCTGGGAGATCCTGGCCGCGATCAACGAGATCGAGACCGACTATGGGCGCAACCTCAACATCTCCTCGGCCGGCGCGCTCGGCTGGATGCAGTTCATGCCCGCCACGTGGAAGCAGTACGGCACCGACGCCAACCGCGACGGGCGCAAGGACCCCTTCAACCCCGTCGACGCGATCTTCGCCGCGGCGCGCTACCTGCGCGCCGCCGGCGCCGACGACGACCTGCGCCGCGCGATCTTCGCCTACAACCACGCCGACTGGTACGTCGAGTCCGTGCTCATGCGCGCGCGTCTGATCGGCGGGATGCCCAGCGACCTGGTCGGCTCGCTCAACGGCCTCACGCAGGGCCACTTCCCGGTGTTCGCGAAGGCGCGCTACGCCGACGATCTCGCCGAGCGCGCGACGCTGCAGCGCACGGCCGCGACGAAGAACGTCGCGCGGCCGGTCGACGCCGACGCCACGCGGCGGGGCATCGACATCTTCGCCGCGGCAGGCGCGCCCGCGATCGCCGTGCAGGACGGCACGATCGTCGGCATCGGCGAGACGAAGCGCCTGGGCCGCTACGTGCGGCTGCGCGATGCCTACGGCAACACGTACACGTACGCGCACCTCAAGAAGGTCGCGCGTCACGTCCCGGTGCCCAAGCACCGGACGCAGAGCACAGAGTCGATCGCGCGCGAGCTCGCGCTGCCCGGCCGCGACCCGCGGCCGACGCGCGCCGCCACCGCCGGGCGCCCGACGCAGAAGCGCGCCCTCACCTCCGCCGCCGCATTCGCCGCGCCCACGACGACGGCCCCCGCGGACGACGGGCTCAACGCGCACGCGACGAAGCCGCTGCCCAAGGAGCGCCTGTTCGCCAATCCCGGTCGTAGCAACGCGCTTTCCAACGGCGGCCTGCGGCAGATCCGCGAGGCGGAGTCCGAGTTGGCGCACGGGATGTCGCTGCGGACCTACTTCACCGGCGTCTACGGCCTCGACGCCGACGACGTCGTGCTCAAGCCGATGGTCGCCGGCCGCCGCGTCATCGCCGGCACGATCCTCGGGCGCGTCGGCCGGACGTCGAAGAAGGTCTCGCCGCGCCTGCACTTCGAGATCCGTCCGGCCGGCCGCGGCGCCCCGCGGATCGACCCCAAGCCGATCCTCGACGGCTGGAAGCTGCTGGAGTCGACGGCGATCTACCGCGCCCAGGGACGCAGCGTGCTGCTCGATCCGGGCGCTTCGATCGGCCAGATCATGCTCATGAGCAAGGCGGCGCTGACCGAGCACGTGCTGCGCAACCCGCGCATCGAGATCTACTCCTGCGGGCGGCGTGACATCGAGGCCGGGATCGTCGACCGCCGCGTCCTCGCCACGCTCGAGTTCCTCGCCGGCAGCGGCCTGAAGCCGACCGTCACCTCGTTGCGCTGCGGTCACAGTTACTACACCTCCGGCGGCAACGTCTCCGCGCACTCCGTCGGCGGCGCCGTCGACATCGCGAAGATCAACGGCATCCCGATCATCGGCCACCAGGGCGAGGGCTCGATCACCGACATGACGATCCGCCGCCTGCTGACGCTGCAGGGAACGGTGAAGCCCGACCAGATCATCAGCCTCATGCAGTACGACGGCACCGACAACACGCTCGCGCTCGGCGACCACGCCGACCACATCCACGTCGGCTTCCGGCCGGAGTACGTCGAAGGATCGCCGCACTCGGGCGAGATCGACGCGGCCCTCAAGCCGTCTCAGTGGATCAAGCTCATCGCGCGTCTGGGCTCGATCGACAACCCGACCGTGCCCGTCAAGGCCTCGAAGTACGCGATCCCCGTGCCGGTGCCGCAGGCCTCGACCTCGCACCGCGGCGAGTAGCGCGCGACCTACCGCGCGGCGGGGTCGTCGTCGGCCGGCGCGCCACCGAACCCGACCTCGTTGCCGTCGGGGTCACGGAAGATCATCTTGCGCACCCCGTTGGCGTACGTCTCGCGCTCGTCGGGCGCGAGGCCGCGGGCGGCGATCTGCTCCAGCGACGCGTCGAGGCCCTCGACGAAGATCGTCACCAGCCCGTGGCCCGCCCGCGAGGGGTCCTGCACGACGTAGACCGAGCGGTCCTCGCCGAGCGTCCACACCGCCTCGGTCTCGTGGGGAAAGAACGAGGGCTCGCCCAGCAGTTGCTCGTACCAGTCGAGCGCCGCGGCGAAGTTCGTGACGGGCAGGCCCGCGAAGAGGTGGGGCGACATGGCGCGACCCTAATCGACGAACCCGCAAGCACGCCGTGGCCAGCTTGCCGCGCCGGCGCGGTGGGCTCGGAACGCTGCTCATCGGCTGAAGGCGCCTCGACTGGCGAGAGCGCTCCGATCGTCGCGCAATCGGACACCCTGGCCAGCGACAACCCGCCTCCGTTCGTCGTTCAATCGCACAGGGGCGAGTCTCGCGACATCACAACGGGCCTAACACTCGCGGTTCTCGCTGCGCAGCCGCCTCAAGCTGCTCGCTGCTCGGCGCGTCTGGAAGGCCCTCAAACGCGAGGGCATCAGTGGTCGGCCGCGGCCGCGTGGAGCGCCTGGTGGTCCAGGACGGCCTCGTTGGCGCCAAGCGCCGCGGCCGGGCCTGGAAGACGACGGTCGCCGACCCCGCCGGCTGCGAGCGCCCCGATCTCGTCAACCGCGACTTCACCGCGTTCCGGCCCGACGCCCTCTGGATCGCCGACTTCACGTATCTGCGCAGCTGGGAGGGCGTGGGGTTCTTCAGCTTCGTCCTGGACGTCTACAGCCGCCGCTGCGTGGGCTGGCAACTGGCGGCCAACATGCGGACCGATCTCCTGCTGGACGCCTTGAAGATGGCGCTCGGCACACGCCGCCACGGCGCCGACCTGCAGCTCATCCATCACAGCGACAGGGGATCGCAATAAACGAGTTACGACTTCACCCAAGCCCTGCACGACCACGACGTGCTCGGGTCGCTGGGATCGACCGGCGACGCGTATGACAACGCGATGGCCGAGAGCTTCGTCGACAGCTTCAAGACCGAGCTGATCCGCGACCGCGTCTGGAAGACCCGCACCC